>JAVXWP010000117.1:0-2844 GCA_032230695.1 Actinomycetota bacterium
CGAAGGGCCGGCGGGCCAGCCGCGGTCGTTGCAGGTGAAGGCGAACGATGCCGCCACGAAGTGCTCGACCAAAGACGAAGGCTTGTAGTAAGTCGTCAAGAATCCCAGCAACTCCTCCGACGGGTGCACCGGCTTCCCCGCAACCGCGTCCACCAGCGTGCGGACGTTGCGCGCCATCAGCTCCCGATCGCTCTCATCCCCCAGCGCCGACGACAGCACCCACGGCAGCGCCGCCCCATCGATCCGGTATGAACCAAGCCGTATCGTCTGCGACCGCAACCGAGTGACCGCGGCCCGCACCTGCATCCCCGTGCGCCCCAGGTGGTACTCCGAATCGCGCCAAGCAACCCAAGCCGCCCACTCGTCGAAGGCGGCCTCAGTCTGCAGACCCGTCGCGAGATGGTGATACTCCGATCCCTCCACCTCAGTCACGCTGTCGATCACGAGCCGATCGACCCGTACGCCGAACAGCTGGCTGTAGACGACTCCGAGATCGGCGCCCCACGACACCCCGTAGTACGAGAGCCGCTGCTCGCCGAGCGCGACCCGGATCGAGTCCATGTCCCTGGCGACCTCGCGGATGCTCGCGTACCGGAGTACGTCGGGATTTCGCGCCTTACACGAAGCCACGAACCCTGAGGCCAGTCGTGCCGCCTGATCGAAGGCAGCGCGGTTAGCAGGCGAGCGGAAGACCTCGGAGAGCACGACCGGCCCGCAGTCGACCGGATCGCTCCGCCCCATGAAACGCGGGTCGAAGCCGATCAGGTCGTACTGCGCGGCGACGTCGCCGAGCAGCGGCCTGAGTTCGAGCGGGTAGGCGATCCCGGGACCACCAGGTCCACCTGGATTGGCGAGCAGGATGCCCCGGCGCTTGGCCGGGTCCGCCTTGATCCGCGAGATCGCGACACCGACGGTCCGCCCGTCCGGATGCCGGTGATCCAGCGGCACCCGTACCGTCGCGCACAACGCCCCCGCCGCAGTGAGCTCCGCTCCCTGCCCATCCGAAGCCCCACTCCGGCAGTCACGCCAGCTGATCCCGGAGCCGGATCCCGGCGTGCCGGCCGACCTGAGCCCGCGAACCGGTCCCGGCGGCGTACCGGCCGAGCTGAGCCCGGAAACCGGCGTACCGGCCGAGCTGGGCCCGGGAGCCGGCGTACCGGCCGACCCCAGCTCGGGGACCGGCGTACCGGCCGACTTGAGCCCCGAGACCGCTCCCGGTGGCGCCGCTGACGCAGGGGCGACGGTTGCTATCAGCAATGCAATAACCAGTGAAACAAGGGATATTCGTCGCATAGGACCAAGGCTAAGATCGTGGTTGCAGACGTTCTGTGGCGTGTGGGCCCGCCCTGGGGTAGCTTGCGCGCTACCACTGACAACGAGGGGGACAACGATGGCTGAGTACGTCCAGCTGGGCGCCGTGAAGACCTGGTACGACGAAGCCGGCACCGGTGAGCCGCTCGTTCTCATGCACGGCGGCCTCGTCGACGCCCGGTTCTTCGCCGCGAACATCGGACCGCTCGCGGAGCAGTTCCACGTCTACACCCCGGAGCGGCGCGGCCACGGCCACACCCCGGATGTCGAAGGTCCGATCAGCTACCAGATCATGGCCGACGACACGATCGCGTTCCTGGAGACCGTGGTCGGCGAGCCGGCTGATCTGGTCGGGCACAGCGACGGCGCGTTCACCGCGATGCTCGTCGCGATGCAGCGACCCGAGCTCGTGAAGCGACTGGTGCTGATCAGCGGCGGCTTCAACAAGTCCGGCGAGGCGGGGCCGGAGATGGAGTGGGACGTCGACCAGATCGCGCAGTTCCTCGGCCCGACGTACGGCGAGGTGTCGCCCGACGGCGAGGAGCACTTCAAGGTCGTCGCCACCAAGATCGGTGAGATGGCCGCGAAGGAGCCGAACCTGCAAGCGTCCGAGCTCGGCGTCATCACCGCGCGGACGCTGGTGATGTTCTCCGACGACGATCTGGTGACGCTCGCGCACGCGGTGGAGATGTACGACGCGATCCCGGGCGCCGAGTTCGCCGTAGTACCGGGCACGTCGCATTTCCTCACCCAGGAGAAGCCCGACCTGGTGAACCGGATCGTCCTCGACTTCCTCACCAACGACCCGATCCCGACCATCGCCGGCATCCGGCGCACGCCCCACTTCGACCTCCCCGCCGAGACGAACGGCTGACCCACAGGACACCCACAGTTCTCCGCGACAAACTGGTCCGGCACCTGACCACCGGTCTCGTCGAGAGCGCGTAGGCGCCCCGGCAGGCGATGCATCGGCGTCAGGTGGTCTGACCTCGGGTGTACTCCGCGCTGAAGGCGGCGGCACCCAAGGTCCGGGTGAGGCGATCGGTGATCCGATCCACGTCGGCGCGCTCACCAGGAGGGAGGGGCGCGCCGACAGACTCCCGCAACCGAGCTGCTGTTCCTAGGTGGCGGGCTCCCTGACAGGTGTTTTCAGTGAGCGAGTGGGCACCCGCCAGGCCTTCGTGGGCTAAGGCTAAGGCGCGGGGATCGCCTACTGCTTCGGCGGCAGCCAGTCCCTCGGCGTGGAGGTCCAAGGCCAACCTGGCGTTGCCGCGTTGTTCGGCGATGAAGCCTAGTTCGGCGAGTACCAGGGGTACGCCGGGTTGGGAGTCGAGCTGGCGGAGCCAGTCGAGCCAACGACGGAAGTGGTGTTCGGCGGCATCGAGGTTGCCTTGGCGACGAGCGCTGAGCCCCAGCCCGAGTTCGGCGAACTCCTCAGCCGGCTTGTTCCCCTGCTCGGCCGCCAGCTTCATCGCCCGCCGGTGAAACTCGTCGGCCGCCACGAAATCCCTTTGCAACAAGGCGATCCGGCCA
>JAVXWP010000137.1:0-12356 GCA_032230695.1 Actinomycetota bacterium
TCGCGGGGTTAGAACCCCGCGAAACACTCACGAGGGGTGCTGGGTCGGGAGGCGCGGCTGATGGTGGTCACTGTTCGGAGGCACGGCCAGCGGTGGTCACCTTCGGGGGCACGGCTTGGCGGTGGTCACCACTTCTCTAAGCCCAGCCACGCGGGCTTGTAGCTCCCTAGACCCAAACACAGCGACTCACGTCCGCCCAACGGGCGGGAGTCTTCACCGCGCGCGCTCGCCGAAGGCCAGGTTTGCGGGAGCAGGGCGCCCCCGAGCAGATCGCAAGCGACCTGCCCATGTCACGCCCTGGTCACGCAAACCTGATGGCGCGCCTGCCATTAAACACAGGCCTTTCTACCGCACGTGCCACAACACCAGCCACCAGCTTTGAGCCGCACAAGCCAGAGCCCAACCACCAGCTTGTGCCATGCCCTCACGACTCGGCGGCGGCCAGGTTGGTGAGGGCCTCGACGGCATCGTGGGCGAGGGCGGTGGTGAGGGTGCCGCCACCAGCGAGAGGGGTTCGCGACCACCAGTCGCCGCCAGCGGCTTCGGCCTTGACGGAGTCGTCAACGGTGAGCTCGGTAGCCAGCACCCGCCTGCCCGCCAGGTGGGCGACACTGGCGTCGAGTTCGGGGTCGCCGATCTCCAAAGTCTGCCGCAGCACCGGAATGCCGCCGCGCACCACGTGTTGTGACGTCGTCATCCGCCCGGGACGCTCACCGGCCCGGCCGAGGACGAGCACCTCCCGCGTGCGCAATTTCGCATCGGCCGCCAGTGATGCGTGCAGCTCGGCGAAGTGCCGGGCCCGCGCGGTGATCACGACCGGCTCCGGCAGGTACTCGAGTTCCCCGCCCGCCCCGATCTCGATGTCCACAGTGGACTGGCTGCGTTCACCGTGCTGGCCGGGCAGCACGATCGTCGCCGCGACACCCGAAAGCCGCACCCGCGCGCCGGGCCCGACGCGCACGGTCAATCGGAGTTCGTCCCCGCCGAGCGGTGACGTCGCCGAGTTCACCAGGTGCACGATCGCCACGGAACCCCCGCGGCGCTTGGGAAACAGCGTCAGCGGCGCCATCGAGCGGAGTTCACGCAGGACCGTGCACCCGGCGGCGTCGCACTCGGCGACCAAGAGCGCGTGTGCCTTCACAGCAGCGAGCGCACCCACTTGGCCACATCGGGCGCGTCGGGCGTCTCGACCAGCGACTGGTTGATCACCGGAAGCTCACCCCGCATGCGATGCGCGTCCGAGGTCATCACGTCCATGTCCGCGCCGACGAGGTGGGCGAGGTCGATTTTGTTGATCACCAGCAGATCCGCGGTGGTCACACCGGGACCGCCCTTGCGCGGCACCTTGTCACCACCGGCGACGTCGACCACGAAAACCTGGCTGTCGGCCAAGCCGCGGCTGAACACGGCGGTGAGGTTGTCGCCGCCGCTTTCGATGATCACCAGTTCCAACCCGGGAAACTTCTCTTCGAGCCGCTCGACGGCGTCGAGGTTCGCGGTGATGTCGTCACGGATCGCGGTGTGCGGGCAGGCTCCCGTCTGCACGGCCTCGATGCGTTCGACGTCGAGCACGCCGGCCTTGCGCAGGAAATCCGCGTCTTCGGTGGTGTAGATGTCGTTGGTCACCACGGCGAGGTCGATCTCGTCGCCCAGCGCCCGGCACAGCGCGGCGACCAGGGCGGTCTTACCGCTGCCGACCGGGCCGCCGATACCGATCCGGTAGGCGCGCCCGGCTGTCGAAGCCGGTACGTACGGGTCCGGTTCGGCGGCCGTCGGGTCGAAGTTCACCGGGTGGACGTGGCCGTGTTCATGAACACCGCCATGGCTGTGCTTGATTCCGTGGTCAACTGGCAAAGAGACGCACCTCTTCCTTGTGATGCCTTGAGTGTGCCTCAGCGAGCAGATCCAATGCGGGTGAACCCGGTGCGGGCAGACTCGCGGGATCGTCTCCGGCGGCGGCGGCCGCGCGCTCGGCGACGGCACGCAGCTCCCCGGACAGCCTGGCGACAACAGCGTTGACAGCGAACGGGTCGAGCCCCAGCAGCCGGACGGCCGCGCTCGCCGGACCACTGACGGCCAGGTACGCGACCGTCGCCGCGGCGTCGAGCGGCGAACCACCCGCGACCCCGACCAGCGCACCCAGCATCACCGGATGGTGCGGACGCGGGGTGACCGAAAGCAGACCGTCGAGTACCGGCGACGGCCAAGCGATCCGACCGGCTCGTGCGGTGCCACGTCCCTGCGCGCGCGACGCTGCCCGTTGCGCCGGCGAAGGTGTACGGGCGTCCAGCTCGACGTCGAGCACGCGCCAGTGTCCCTTGTGGACACCGCGAGCGGCCGCATGCGCCGAAGCCGCGGCGAAAACCGCCGCCAGCTCCCCCGCCGTCCGCAAGCGCCCGCTCAAGAACGCCGGCAGATCCCGCTCGTGCCGGATCAGTTTGCGCGCGACGACCTCCTCGAGCCCCCCGGAGTGCACATGCCCACCCCCGGGGAACCGGGAGTCGGCCAGGATCAGCGCGGAAAAGTCCATCAACTGTGCCTACTCAAAAGAGAAAATACCGTTGCGCCATGGGCAGTTCGCTCACCGGTTGCGGCTCGATCAGGTCGCCGTCGACGTGCACGGCGAAACTGTCCGGATCGACCTGGACATCCGGTAGCGCGTCGTTCCCGATCATGTCGGCCTTGGTCCGTTTCCGCATGTTCGACACCGGCACCAGATCGCGTTCGACGCCGAGCCGTTCCTTCAGCCTGGCGTCCATCGCCTCCGGCGCGACGAAGAACAGGCTGCTCGACTTCGCCACGGCGGGCGCGGCGCCGAACATCGGCCGCGCCAGCACCGGCTGCGGGGTCGGGATGGACGCGTTGGCGTCGCCCATCGCGGCCCAAGCGGAGAACCCGCCCTTGAGCACGACATGCGGCTTCACGCCGAAGAACTTGGGCTCCCACAACACCAGGTCGGCGAGTTTGCCGACCTCGATCGAGCCGATCTCACGCTCCATGCCGTGCGCAATCGCGGGGTTGATCGTGTATTTGGCGATATAGCGGCGAGCACGCAGGTTGTCCGCGCGCCCGTCGCCGGGTAGCGCGCCACGACGGCGTTTCATGACGTGCGCCGTCTGCCAGGTACGGATGATGACCTCGCCGATGCGGCCCATCGCCTGCGAGTCCGAGCTGATCATCGAGATCGCGCCGATGTCGTGCAGGATGTCCTCGGCCGCGATCGTCGTCGGCCGGATGCGGCTTTCCGCGAACGCGAGGTCCTCGGGCACCGACGGGTTCAAGTGGTGGCAGACGATGAGCATGTCGAGGTGCTCGTCGAGGGTGTTCGCGGTATGCGGGCGGGTCGGATTCGTCGACGACGGCAGCACGTTCGGCTGCCCGACGACCCGGATGATGTCCGGCGCGTGCCCGCCGCCGGCGCCTTCGGTGTGGTACGCGTTGATCGAGCGCCCGCGGATCGCCTCCACAGTGGACTCGAGGTACCCGGCTTCGTTGAGCGTGTCGGTGTGGATCGCCACCTGCACACCGGATTCGTCCGCCACCGTGAGGCACGCGTCGATCGCGGCGGGGGTCGAGCCCCAGTCCTCGTGCAGTTTGAAGCCCCCCGCACCGGCGATGAGCTGCTCGCGCAGTGCGTCCGAGCGGACGGTGTTTCCCTTTCCCAGCAACAGGATGTTGATCGGCTGGTCGTCCAGCGCCTGCAGCATGCGACCGATGTTCCACGCGCCGGGGGTGACCGTGGTTGCCTTGCTGCCGTCGGTCGGCCCCGTACCGCCACCGACCAGCGTCGTCAGTCCGGACGCCAGTGCGGTGTCGATGAGCTCCGGGCAGATGAGGTGGACGTGACAGTCGACACCGCCGGCGGTGAGGATCTTTCCGTTGCCCGAAAGGATTTCCGTGGACGGCCCGATGACCAGCGCCGGATGGACGCCGTCCATGGTGTCCGGATTGCCCGCCTTGCCGATGCCGACAATCCGGCCGTCGCGGACGCCGACGTCGGCCTTGACGACACCCCAATGGTCGAGGATGACCGCGCCGGTGATGACGAGGTCCGGGGCGCCTTCCGCGCGAGTCGCCATGCCCTGGCCCATCGACTCGCGGATCACCTTGCCGCCGCCGAACAGCACCTCGTCCCCGGAACCCGCGCCCATACTGCGGTCTTCGGTGACTTCGATCAGCAGATCGGTGTCGGCCAGCCGGATCCGGTCACCGACTGTCGGCCCGAACAGCTCGATGTAGCGCTGACGGTCGATCGACGTCATGAGTTTCCCATCCTGAGCCCCGGCACAACCCGGTTACCGGCCAGTGGAACAAGATCGACTTCGCACTCGATCCCGGGCTCGAAGCGGACCGACGTCCCGGCGGGCACATCCAGCCGATGCCCGCTCGCCGCGTCGCGGTCGAACTCCAGCCCCGGGTTGACCGCGGCGAAGTGGTAGTGCGAACCGACCTGGATCGGCCGGTCGCCGAGGTTGCGCACCAGCAGCCGCGTGCGCGGGCGGCCAGGGTTCAGCTCCACCGGCGCGTCGTCGGCCGGGATGATCTCGCCCGGGTGCACGCCACTGCCACCCCCAGGGATCGGGTCGTGCACGGTGACGAGTTTCGTGCCGTCCGGGAAGGTGGCCTCGACCTGGACGGAATCGATCATTTCGGGAATGCCCTCGATGACCTGCGCACGAGAAAGCACGCCGCGGCCACTGGAAACGAGTTCACTGACCGTCCGCCCGTCCCGTGCGCCTTCGAGCACGTGTTCGGTGATGAGCGCGACAGCCTCCGGGTAGTTCAGGCGCACCCCGCGTTCCAGCCGGCGCCGCGCCACGTCGGCGGCCACGTGGACGAGCAGTTTGTCTCGCTCCTGTGGGCTCAGATGCATGGGAAAGGTCTATCACCGTCGCGCGTTCCGCGCCCCCTCTGGAAACACAGGATTTACGTGTCGGACACCCTCTCAACTGAATCGTTCTCGTAATCGTGACCGAAAGCACCACATCTTTCGATTGCGACCAGCGGAATTGGGGAGCAAGGTGTGTCCAACCGTGCGATGAGGCGCGCTTTGGCTGGGCCTGTCCGCGCGTGAGGAACTTGTTCGGGGAACGCGCATTGAAAGGGTCTACGCATAGTGACTACGTCAGCTCCCGTATCGACCAGTCCGACTCAGGAAGAGCCTGACGACGGATTCCGCCCGGGTCTGGAAGGCGTCATCGCCTTCCGCACCGAGATCGCCGAGCCCGACCGTGACGGCGGCGCGCTGCGTTATCGCGGTGTCAACATCGAGGATCTCGCGGGCAAAGTGACCTTCGGCGACGTCTGGGGCCTGCTCGTCGACGGCCGGTTCGGCCACGGCCTGCCGCCCGCCGAGCCGTTTCCGCTGCCGGTGCACACTGGTGACGTCCGCGTCGACGTCCAGGCCGCGCTCGCCATGCTCGCCCCGATTTGGGGCTACCGCCCGCTGCTCGACGTCAGCGACGCCGAGGCCCGCGACCAGCTCGCGCGTGCATCGGTCATGGCCCTTTCGTACGTCGCGCAGTCGGCGCGCGGCATCGGCCAGCCCGCCGTACCGCAGTCGCGCGTCGACGAAGCCATCTCGATCACCGAGCGCTTCATGATCCGCTGGCGTGGCGAGCCCGACCCGGCCCACGTCAAGGCTGTGGACGCCTACTGGGTTTCCGCCGCGGAGCACGGTCTCAACGCGTCGACGTTCACCGCCCGCGTCATCGCCTCGACCGGCGCCGACGTGGCCGCCGCGATGTCCGGCGCCATCGGCGCGATGTCCGGCCCGCTGCACGGCGGCGCGCCCGCGCGGGTGCTGCCGATGATCGCCGAGGTCGAGAAGAGCGGTGACGCCCGTGGCCTGGTCAAGGGCATCCTCGACCGCAAGGAACGGCTGATGGGCTTCGGCCACCGCGTGTACCGCGCGGAGGACCCGCGGGCGCGCGTGCTGCGTCGCACGTGCAAGGAGCTGGGCGCGAAGCGCTACGAGGTCGCCGCGGAACTCGAGCAGGCCGCGCTCACCGAGCTGCGCGAGCGCCGCCCGGATCACCCCATCGAGACCAACGTCGAGTTCTGGGCCGCGGTCATCCTCGACTTCGCCGAGGTCCCGCCGCACATGATGCCCGCGATGTTCAGCTCCGCCCGCACGGCCGGCTGGGCCGCGCACATCCTGGAGCAGAAGCAGACCGGCCGTCTCGTACGGCCGTCCGCGAAGTACGTCGGTCCTGGACCGCGGCTTCCTGAAGATGTTGAGGGCTGGGACTCGATCTAACTCGTGAGTGTTTCGCGGGGTTCTAATCCCGCGAAACACTCACGAGCCACCCACCCAGGTCTTGCACCGACGGTTCATGCCGGGCGGTCGCGGACACCATCGCGACAAGCTGGTCCACCAACCACCCGTCAAGCTGCTCCCGGGGAACTACCCGCTCCTGAAGCCAGCTCAGGAGTGTGCCTTCGACCACAGCCGTCCAGCACCGCAAAGTGAGCAGCAGCAAGGGTGACGGCTCCCGGATTCCGGTCGCCTCCAGGATCAGCTCCACCGCGCGGTCACGGACCTGGTCGACAACGGCGTCCGTCTCGGAAGTCGCGATCACCGATCCCCCGCGCAGCAACGCGATGTAGCCGGCTTGGTACTCGTCGGCGACCGTTATCAGCCCGCGCACCACCCCGCGCAGTCGCTCCAGCGGCGGGCCTTCCCGCATCTGCGCGAGCCCGTCGATCAGCCCGTCTGTCACTGTTTTGAGCGCCTCCACCTGCAACTCGCGGATACCCGAGAAGTATCGGTAGAACAGCGGCCGCGAGATGTCCGCGCGCGCCACGATGTCGTCCACCGTGACGAGTTCGGGCGCCCGGCTGCCGAACAGTTCGAGCGCGGCGGCGATCAGGTCTTCTCGCCGGGCCTGCGGTGACATCCGGCGTGGCTTGCGGGGACCACTCAAGGCGTGACGTCCATCTTGGCCGCCTGGCGCAGCAAACCAGGGGTCAGCCGCGAAAGCGCGTACGCCACCTTGGCTTCCGGGGTCGACGGCACGATCGCCGTGTCGCGTTCCACCGCGCGCAGGATGTCCCGCGCGACACCCTCGGGGCCGAACCCGCGCTTGGCGTACAAGCGCGTGGACGCCTTCTGCCGGCGTCCCTGCTCCTGCGCGTCGACACCGACGAATTTCGTCGTCCTGGTGATGTTGGTGTGCACGATCCCGGGACAGATCGCCGTCACGCCGATCCGGTCCGCCGCGAGCTCGGCGCGCAGGCTCACGCTGAGCGTCAGCACCGCGGCCTTCGTGGTGGCGTAAGCGGAAAGGACCTTCGAAGGCAGGAAGGCCGCGGCCGAGGCGAGGTTCACGATCTGCCCGCCCTCGGAACGCTCGATCATCTGCTCGGCGAACGCACGGCAGCCGTGGATCACACCCCACAGGTTGACGTCGATGACACGCTCCCAATCGGCGACAGAGGTGTCCAGGAACGACCCGGCCATGCCGATCCCGGCGTTGTTCACCACGATGTCCGGTACGCCGAAGTCGTCGCGGACCTGCTTGGCGAACTGCCCGACGGCGTTGCCGTCCGAAGAGTCCACTATGTACTCACCGGCGCTGACGCCCTTGGCACGCACCAGTTTCGCTGTCTCGGCGACAGCGTCGGTGTTGATATCGGTAATCACGACGTCCGCGCCTTCGTCGGCGAAGGCCACCGCTGTCGCCCGGCCGATCCCGCTACCGGCGCCGGTGATGACCACTAGTTTGTGCGCGAAACGGCCCTTGCCCGGGAATACTCGCGCGCGCTTCAACCCCCGTGACTCCTCGCCGCCTTCGACGTGGTCGATCAGTTCCGCGGCGGCTTCGGCGATCACACGGGGCTTGCCGCGCACGATCCAGTGGGTGCCGACCAGCTTGCGCACCCGCAGATCCGGCGCCCAGCGCTCGACTTCGGTCTGCAACGGCGTACTGACGAACGCATCGCCGTCCGGCGCGAGCACCTGCACCGGGATCTCCGCGGGCCGAGGCGCCGGGCGGGACAGGCGCGTCATCATGTTGGCGCGGTAGAGGTTCAGCCCGTACACGCCGTCAGCGGTCTCGGCGACACCGCCCGCCGGGTCGAGTCTCTTCATCAGCGAACGCATGATTCCGGTGCGCCACAACACCTCTGGGATCAGCGGCAACTGGAAGAACAAGATGTACCCGGAGTGCACGAACTGCGTGAGCGCGTTCTTCAACCGACGCGGGCTCGGCCGCAGGTTCGCACGGAACCAGGCGCCGGCGTGGTCCAGGCTCGGGCCGGAGACCGAAGTGAAGGAGGCGATGCGGCCGCGCAGCTCGTCACCGGTCACCGCGTGCCAAGCCTGGATGGAGCCCCAATCGTGCGCCAGCAGGTGGACCTGCCCCTCGGGCGTCACCTCGTCGACGACCGCACGCAGGTCTTGGGCCAGCTGGTCCAACTTGTAGGACGCGCGACCTGGCGGCTTGTCCGACTCCCCCGCACCCCGCACGTCGTACACCACGCAACGGAACCGGCCCGAAAGCTCGGCGACCACGCCGTCCCACATCGAACCGTTGTCCGGATAGCCGTGGACCAGCACGACAGTCGGCGCGTCGGCCGGCCCGGTCACCCGGACCGAGAGGCGTACACCGTCACTGGCCGTCACCCTCTTATGAGACATGGAGTCATGTTAGACACTCTGTCAACAAGAACGGGTGGTTCCACGGGAAACCTGCCAATCGGGACACCCGTGTCCACCGATCGGTTGACAGCCGGGGTCAGCTGCCCGGTCGTCCCGCGAACCCCCTCCCGACCAGCACGATCAATTCATGACCAAAGCGGTGCAAGTGCGCGGACTGCGCAAGGAATACCCGGGCCACGTCGCGGTGGACGGCCTCGACCTGGACATCGAACGCGGGGAGGTGTTCGCCCTGCTCGGCCCGAACGGCGCCGGCAAGACGACCACCGTCGAAATCCTCGAGGGGCACCGAAACCGGACCGCAGGTGAGGCGCTCGTGCTCGGCGAGGATCCCGGGACCGCCGGTCGGCAATGGCGCTCACGGCTGGGCATCGTGCTCCAGACGGCCAACGACGCGGCCGAGCTGACCGTCGCCGAAACCGTGCGGCACTTCGCGAAGTACTACGCCGATCCGCTCGACCCGATGGACGTCGTCGAGAAGGTCGGGCTGACCGAGAAGGCCGGGACGCGCGTGAAGTCGCTGTCCGGCGGGCAACGGCGTCGGGTCGACGTCGCGCTGGGCATCATCGGACGACCCGAGTTGGTGTTCCTCGACGAGCCGACGACCGGCTTCGACCCCGAGGCACGGCGCCAGTTCTGGGGCCTCATCGAAGATCTGGCCACCGAGGGCACGACCATTCTGCTGACCACGCATTACCTCGACGAAGCCGAGGCGCTCGCCGACCGCGTGGCTGTGATCGCCCGCGGCGGGATCGTCGCCGAAGGCACGCCGCAGACCCTCGGCGGCCGCGCGGGTGCCGAAGCGACCGTCCGCTGGGAAGACGAGCGCGGCACGCACGAGGAGCGCACCAACTTCCCCACCAAAGTCATCCACGAGCTCTCTGCTGGGGGTAGGGAGCTCGCCGGACTCACCGTCACCAGGCCGACCCTGGAAGACGTCTACCTCGACCTGATCGGAGAGCGGAAATGACCACCATGGTCCTGCCCAGCACCTTGGCCATGGGACTCACCCGTGGCGGCACCGAACTGCGCCAGTTCTTCCGCCACCGCGAACAGGTGGTCTTCACCTTTGCCCTGCCGACCATTCTGATGATCCTGCTGGGTTCGATGATCGGCGGTGACTTCGCCGAAGGCATTTCGTCCGGGCAGATGCTCGCCGCCGGGATGATCGGCTCGGGCATCGTGTCGACGTCGTTCAACAGCATGGGAATCGGGCTTGCGGCCCACCGGGAGGACGGCACGCTCAAACGCCTGCGTGGCACGCCGATGCCGGCGACTTCGTACTTCATCGGCAAGATCATCCTGGTCGCGGTCACCAGCATGGCCGAGGTCGTTCTCATGCTCGCGGTCTCCATGGCACTTTTCGGCCTGCAGCTTCCGACCGAGCCTTCGAAGTGGCTCACGTTGATCTGGGTGTTCACGCTCGGTGTCATCAGCTGCGCGCTGCTGGGGATCGTCGTCAGCTCGGTCGTGCGGTCGGCGAACGGCGCGGTGGCGCTGATCAACCTGCTGTACATCAGCCTGCAGTTCATCTCCGGGGTGTTCGTCACGCCGATCAGCAACCTGCCGAAGGTCATGGTCGACATCGCGTCGTTCTTCCCGGTGAAATGGATCTGCCAGGGCTTCCGCTCGGTGTTCCTGCCCGAACAGGCCGCGGCGTACGAAATGGCCGGGACCTGGGAACTCGGGACGGTCGCGCTGGTGCTCGGTGCGTGGTGCGTGGTGGGATTGGCGCTGTGCAAGCTGACGTTCCGCTGGACGAACACCGAGAAATGACTAACGCCTGGGATCGCTGGTTCTGGCTGTGGGACGTCTACTTCACGATCACCTTCGGGTTCACCCTGTTCCTGGTCGTGACCACCGCCGACACGGCCACGGCCCTGAGGGTCACCAGTGCGCTCGCCCTCTGCGGCATCGCGATCACCTACCTTGCGGGTGGGCGCAGGCTCGTCGGCCCCGACGGCGCGGACGACTCGAAGGTGGCCTTCGCGGTACTGGTCGCCCTGTTGTTCATCGTGGCGATGTTCACCTGCACCTCGGCGAGTTTCATCCTGTTCGCGGTGTGCCCGCTGATGTACATGTCGCTTTCGGCGCGGGTCGCGTCCGTGATCACCACGGTGGGCATCGTCCTGGTCCCGGTGACGGTGATCGTCCGGTTCGGCTTCGGCGAACCGAGTCTCGGCTCGCTGTTGCCGATCACCGCCCTGCTGGTCGTCTTCGGGCTGCTGGTGGGGCGGTGGACTTCCCGCATCATCGAGCAGAGCCGGGAACGTGCGGAGCTGATCGAGAAACTCGAAGCGAGTCAAGCGGAAGTGGCCCGGCTTTCCCACGAAGCCGGGACTTCGGCCGAACGCGAACGGCTGGCGCGGGAAATCCACGACACACTCGCACAGGGATTCACCAGCATTGTCGCGCTGACCCAGGCGATCGAGTCCGAATTGGACACCGATGTGACCGCCGCCCGGCGGCATCTCGACCTCGCGGCGCGCACCGCGCGGGAGAACCTGACGGAGGCACGGGCGATGGTGGCCGCGCTGACGCCATCGGCATTGACGGCGGGTTCGCTGGAAGACGCGGTGCGCAGGCAGGCCGAACGGCTCGGGGAGGAATCGCCGATCACCGTGTCGTTCGACGTCGACGGCCCGCTGCCGGTACTGGGAACAGCTGCCGAGGTGGTCGTGCTGCGGGCCACCCAGGAAGCGCTGACCAACGTACGGAAGCACGCCGCAGCGTCTCGAGTGCGGGTGCGGCTGTCCGTAGTCGAGGGTTCGGTCCGGCTGAGTGTGGCCGACGACGGCACCGGGTTCGACCCGGAGTCGCCCGTCGAAGGGTTCGGGCTGCGAGGAATGCGGGCGAGAGCCGAGCAGGTGGGCGGGACGGTCAAGGTCCATAGTGGACAAACCGAGGGAACGACCGTGGAACTGGAGGTGCCCGCGTGATCACCATCATGCTGGTCGACGACCACCCGGTGGTGCGCGAGGGCCTGCGCGGCATGCTGGAAGCCGAACCCGACCTGAGCGTCATCGGTGAGGCGGGCTCTGGGGACGAGGGCGTCGCGCTGGCGAGGGTCAAACAGCCCGACGTGATCCTGATGGACCTCCGCATGCCCGGTCTCGACGGCGTCGGCGCGACGCGGAAGATCCTCGCCGAGACGCCTGGGCAGCGAGTCGTGGTCCTGACGACGTACGAGACGGACGCCGACATCCTGCGCGCTGTCGAGGCCGGTGCTTCCGGCTACTTGCTGAAAGACACGTCGCGGGTCGAGCTGGCGGGAGCGATCCGGGCGGCCGCGCGCGGGGAGACCGTGCTGGCGCCGTCGGTGGCCGGGAAGTTGGTCAACCGGGTCCGGAACCCGGTGACGCAGGTGCTTTCCGCGCGGGAGACCGAGGTGCTGCGGCTGGTCGCGAAGGGCGGGACCAACGGCGACATCGGGCGCGCGCTGCACATCAGCGAGGCGACGGTGAAGACGCATCTGCTGAGGGTGTTCAACAAGCTCGACGTCTCGGACCGGACGGCCGCCGTGACCACCGCCATGTCCCGCCACCTCCTCGAATGACGACCACAGCAGTCCCCGAAGGCCACTTGGGTTCATGGGGTGGTTGCAACGCTCTGAGGTGAGTGGGGTGTTGCAGGTGCGGGGTGCACGGGAGTTGCCGCGTGAGGTGAAGATCCGCTTTTGGGAATTGGTGCGGGCTGG
>JAVXWP010000151.1:0-3223 GCA_032230695.1 Actinomycetota bacterium
GGCCGCCGATCGCCATCAGGGCGAAGAAGAACCACTGCAGCGCGTAGAAGAAGTGTGGCCCGTTGTCGATCTCCGGCCCGGGGAAGGTGTCGAACGCCTGGTCGGACGCGGGATCCTGCTTGTCCAGTGCCACATACCCGTCGAACAGGGTGAGGCCGAGTGCCTTGCTGAAGTCGGGACCGTTGATCAGCCGGGCAGTGCCATCCACCGGTACGCCGCCACTGGTGTGGCCGCCTTGCTCGCTACGCCGTAAGCGACCGGTGACGGTCACCTCACCGGTCGGGACGGCCGGGATGCTGGTCGGGGCCAACTCAGCGGCCTGTCGCGGGAGGAAGCCGCGATCGACCAGGATCGCCGTACCGTCGTCCAGCATCAGCGGGGTGACGATCTCGAATCCGGGCCGATCGTCGATGTTCCGGTAGCGGATCACGACCTGCTTCGCGGCGTCGTACCGGCCCTTGACGACGACCGTGCGCCAGTCGTGCTGCTGGCCGATCACGTGGTCCGGACCAACGATCTGGGCGACCGGTGCCGGCGTGGCCGCCAGGTTCGATCGGGTCACCTCATTGCGGGCCTTGCGCTCGTCCAATCGGTGCAGCTGCCATCGGCCGAGCTCCACGCACGCGCCGGCCAGTACGAGGATCAGCAGGGCGGCGAGGATCCACCGGGGGTTCAGCAGCGTTCGGGACACGCTTCGAACTTAAGCCATCGGCTGAAACGCCCTGCGCGCACCCACGTACGCTGGCCCCATGACCAGGCCCAGTACTCCGCCGCTTGGCCTTGCCGACAACTACGGCCGGGTGGCCACCGATCTCCGCGTCTCCCTGACGGACCGGTGCAATCTTCGCTGCACCTACTGCATGCCGGAGGAAGGCCTCGATTGGCTGCCCAAGCCGGAACTGCTCACCGACGACGAGGTGGTTCGCCTCGTTTCGGTAGCCGTCACCCACCTCGGCGTCGACGAGATCCGCTTCACCGGCGGCGAGCCACTGCTCCGCCGCGGCATTGTCGGCATAGTTTCCCGTACTACGGAACTGCAGCCGCGGCCCCAGGTCTCGCTGACAACCAACGGCATCGGGCTGGCCCGGCAGGCCGAAGCGCTCCACGAAGCCGGTCTGGACCGGGTCAATGTGAGCCTCGACACGATCCGGCCGGACACCTTCCAGCACCTGACCCGGCGGGACCGGCTGAAGGACGTGCTGGCCGGCCTGGAAGCGGCTCAGCGCACGGGATTGCAGCCGGTCAAGGTGTACGCGGTCCTGATGCGTGGGGTGAACGACGACCAGGCGGGCGAGTTGCTGCAGTTCTGCCTCGACCACGGGTACGAGCTGCGCTTCATCGAGCAGATGCCGCTGGACGCCCAGCACGGCTGGAGCCGGGACACCATGGTCACCGCGGACGAGATCCTCGAGCTGCTCGGCGAGCGGTTCGGGCTCGAGCCGGTCGACGCGGCGACCCGTGGCAGTGCGCCGGCCGAGTCGTTCACCGTCCGGGGCGGTCCGGCGACCGTCGGCATCATCGCCTCGGTGACTAGGCCGTTCTGTGGCGACTGCGACCGGGTCCGGCTGACCGCCGACGGTCAGGTCCGGGACTGCCTGTTCGCGCGGACCGAATCCGATCTCCGGACAGCGCTGCGGGCCGGGGCGACCGACGAGGAACTCGCCGACCGCTGGCGACGGGCGATGCGTGGAAAACTTCCGGGCCACGGGATCGCCGATCCGAGCTTCCTGCAACCGGCGCGGCCGATGTCCGCGATCGGCGGCTGAACTCTCTTACGTCCGAAGAACCGAGGGCCATGGCCCACACCTCTTCGGACGTTGCGGGTTTCTGAACGGGAAATTTACTTTTTCTGGTGTAACGCCCGAGTTTCAGTCGGTGAATGGCTCGACCTCGCGCAGGAATGAACGCCGCGCGAGGAAGTCCGAGAGGCTCTCCTTGTGCTCGTCGCAGGCGAGCCAGGTCTTCCGCCGGTCGGGGGTATGGATCTTCGGGTTGTTCCAGCGCAGCGCCCACACGGCGGGCCGGCGGCATCCCCTTGCGGAGCAGCCGGACGGGAGTGCTTCTTCGGTCATCCGGCAATTGTCCCTGATCACTCAATAATCAATAGCCTGGGGAAATACTGCGGGCCGGGGAAATGAAGCGACGTCGGACAGCCACGGGGGGAGCCGTCCGACGCCGCATCAAGTCTCTGAATTCCATCCATGAACTTCAGAGCACGCGGGAGATTCTGACACGGATCAGTCTTGAGAATCCAGTCCCGGCGAAGATCACTTTTCGGTGTCGAGATCAGGCCCCGGATCGCGGATCACGTCGGGGCTCCGGAACGACCTGGCATCGTGCCCAGAGTCGGGCCCGATCTCGGGTCGCGGCGGGGCGACGTACAAGTCCGCCGCGGCCACCTTGGTGGTCTTGCGGGCGTTCGCCAGCACCACCGCGATCGACGGCAGGAGGACCGCGCCGACCAGGAAGATCCACCGCCACGGGGACGGCGTCAGCACCGCCAGCACGAAGCAGGCGATGCGGATCGACATCATCCAGGCATACCGCGCGATCCGGCTCTCCAGGTCCGCGGAGGCACCCGGTTGCGCACTGGTCACCGAGATGACCGTTTCGCCGGCCCGTTCACTGCGTCGCGACATCTATTCTCCTCACCAAGACCCAACGGTACGCCGCGTACAAGATCGCGGCGCGCCCAGGCGAAGGGGAACTGAGATGACCGATCGCACCTACCGGGTGACCGAGCTCGTGGGCACGTCCAAGGACGGCATCGACGCGGCGATCACGAACGCGATCAGCCGGGCCGGCGAGACGCTGCGGCACCTGGACTGGTTCGAGGTGACCCAGATCCGCGGTCACATCGTCGACAACGCCATCGACCACTACCAGGTCGGCCTCAAGGTCGGATTCCGCCTGGAGGACTCCTAGAGATAGCGTTCCTCCCGCAGTACGCCCAACCCCTGAGTGAGGAGACGCAGACGTGTCGAGATCGGTACTGGTCACCGGTGGTAACCGGGGCATCGGACTGGCCATCGCGACCGCCTTCAAGGAGGCGGGCGACCAGGTCGCGGTGACCTACAACAGCAGTCCGCCGCCGGACGGTTTCCTCGCCATCAAGTGCGACATCACCGATGCCGAGCAGGTCGAGGCGCTGTTCGAGACGATCCAGGCCGAGCACGGCCCGGTGGAGGTGCTGGTCGCCAACGCCGGGATCACCCGCGACACG
>JAVXWP010000182.1:0-14235 GCA_032230695.1 Actinomycetota bacterium
ACCCCAACTGTATAGGACGTTATACACTTACCTCGGGCGGGACCGTCCTGCTACCAGTTACAGGAGCACGCCGAGGAGGGCGTCGACGGCGTCGCGGAACAAGCCGGGCGCGGCGCTGTCGGTGCCCTGGCGCTTAAGGGCTTCGTCCGCCCACGCGTCGATGGCGGCGAGTGCCTTCGGCGTGTCGAGGTCGTCGGTCAGGTGGTCCCGCAAGCGGGCGATGGTGCCCTCCACCGAAGGAGCGGCAGCCAGCGACGCCGCTTCGCGCCAGCGGGCCAGACGTGCCTCGGCGGTCTTGAGCAGGTCGCCGGTCCACGCGCGGTCCGAGCGATAGTGCCCGGCGAACAGGGCGAGCCGGACCGCGGCCGAGTCGACGCCGTCGGCGCGCAGGCGGGACACGAACACGAGGTTGCCGCGCGACTTCGACATCTTCTCGCCGTCGAGCCCGATCATCCCGGCGTGCACGTAGTGCCGCGCGAACGGCCTGTCGCCCGCGAGGGCCTCGGCGTGCGCGGCGCTGTACTCGTGGTGCGGGAACACCAGGTCCGAACCGCCACCCTGGAGGTCGAAGCCCAGGCCGAGCCGGTTGACCGCGATGGCGCTGCACTCGATGTGCCAGCCGGGACGACCAGCGCCGAGCTCGGACTCCCACGACGGCTCGTCGGGCCGTGCAGCGCGCCAGAGCAGCGCGTCGAGCGGGTGGCGCTTGCCGGCGCGATCCGGGTCTCCCCCGCGTTCGGCGAACAGTTTCCGCATGGTTTGTTCGTCGTAGTTCGACTCATAGCCGAAGTGCCCGGTGGCGGCGTGGTCGAAGTAGATGTCTGGGTACTCGGGGTCGTCCGCGCGGTAGGCGGCGCCCGCCACGACCAGCTTCGCGATCACCTCGACGATCTCCGGGATGCTCTCCACCGCGCCGACGAACTGCCGCGGCGGCAGCACCCGCAGGGCGGTCATGTCCTCGCGGAACAGCGCCGTCTCACGCATGCCGAGGACGACCCAGTCGTCCTGGTCGCGGATGGCCCGCTCCAGCAGCGGCTCGTCGATGTCCGTGACGTTCTGGACGTAGTGCACGTCGTGACCGGCGTCGCGCCAAAGGCGGTTCACCAGGTCGAAGGTGAGGTACGTCGCCGCGTGGCCGAGGTGCGTGGCGTCGTACGGCGTGATGCCGCAGACGTACATCCGGGCGGTCTCACCCGGCGATGTGGGACGCACCTGTCCCGTCGCGGTGTCGTGGAGCCGCAGCGGGCGGGGGGTGCCGGGGATGGACGGCACGTCGACCGATGACCAAGTCTGCATGCTTTCAGCCTAGGCGGCCCTCGTGAGTGCCTTCTCGCCCGGTGGGATCGGCCTGGTGAAGCGGCATCGGCGAACCTGGACAGCGAACTTACTCGAGAGTAAGAAAGGGACATGACGACGGCCGCTTCACCACGGGACACGGTCCGAAGCACATCTCCGCTGCCACCGGGACCACGGCTTCCGGTCCTCGCGCAGACCGTGCTCTTCGGGAGCTACCGCCACCGGTGGCTGCCTGTCCTGCGACGGCGTTACGGCGACGTCGTCCAGCTGCGGCTGTTCCCCGAGCGTTCCGTCGTGTCGCTGTCGGACATAGAGCACATCAAGGCGGTGTTCGCGGGGCCGGTTTCGACCTTCCACGCCGGCGAGGGCAACGTGATCCTCAAGCCGGTCATGGGCGAGCACTCGGTGCTGCTGACCGACGAGGACGTCCACCTGCGGGCCCGCAAGCTGCTGATGCCCGCGTTCAACGGTGCCGCGCTGCGTGGCTATCGGGACATGGTCACAGAGCTGACGACGGCGGAGATCAGCCGCTGGCCGGTCGGGACCGCGTTCGGCTCCCACGACCGGATGCGGGCGCTCACGCTGGAGATCATCCTCCGGGTCGTCTTCGGTGTCGGCGCGGGCGCGCGGCTCGACGAGCTGCGAGAGCGGCTCAACTCCACGATCGACATCGGCGCGATCGACATCTTCGGCTGGCACAACCCCAAGCTTCAGCGTTTCGGGCCGTGGCGCCGCAACGCTCAACACCAGCAACGCGTCGACGAGCTGCTCTACGAGGAGATCGCCGAGCGCCGCCGCGCCAAGGACCTCGACAGCCGCACCGACGTGCTTTCGCGGCTGCTGACCGTCCCCTCGGAAGACGACCGGCTCACCGATCCCGAACTGCGCGACCAGCTGATCACACTCCTGTTGGCCGGGCACGAGACCACCGCGACGGCCCTGGCGTGGGCGTTCCACGAGCTGGCCCGCGACCCCGCGCACCAGGCCGCGGCGATCCGCGCCGCGGACACCGGCGACGAGAAGTACCTCGAAGCGGTGACCAAGGAAGCGATGCGCCTGCACCCGGTCATCTCCGAGGTGGCACGGAAGCTGACCAAGGACGTCGAAATCGGTGGCTACCGCATCCCTGCGGGGTACACCGTGATGCCGTCGATCGGACTGGTCCACAGCGACGACGACCATCACCCGGACCCGCTCGCGTTCCGCCCGGAGCGATTCCTCGACGGCGGCCCGCCGACCGGCACTTGGCTGCCGTTCGGCGGCGGCGCGCGGCGCTGTCTTGGCGCCGGATTCTCCTTGCTGGAAGCCGGCATCGTGCTCCGCGAGGTCTTCACCCGCTTCCACGTCGCCCCCGACCGGCTCCACCCCGAACCGGCCCGCGCTCGCCACATCACGCTCGTCCCCGGCCGCGGCGCCCGCGTTTCCGTGACCCCGAGGTCGTCCACGAACAGCTGACCCCGTACCCGGACTGCCCACAACGCGCGCAGTCTGCACACATACGGACTAGAGGCCGGTGGCGCCGTCGATGCGTTCGCGGAGCAGGTCGGCGTGGCCGTTGTGCCGGGCGTACTCGGCGATCTGGTGCACCACGACCCGGCGCAGTGATACGGGTTCCCCGGTCCGCAGCGCTGTGCCGGTGTCGTCCAAAGAGGACTTCGCGACGATCTCGCGGGAGCGTTCGCACTCCTGCCGCCACACGGCCAGTGCCTCTTCGACGTCGCCGCCCAGCGATTCGAAGTCCTGGTCCGGGTCATCGTCGGAGTAGTAGAGCATCGGGACGTCCTCGCCCGCGAACTGCGTGCGGAACCACCACCGCTCCGTCCCGCTGAGATGCCGGATGAGGCCGTGCAGGCTCAGCCCGGACGGCGAGATGCTCTTCTCCGACAGCTTTTCCGGCGGCACGCCCGTGCATTTGAGCTCGAACGTCTGACGGTGCCAGTCGAGGTAGGCCGTCAGGATCTCCCTTTCGTCACCGACAAGAGGAAGCGGTGCCCGTGTGTCGGCTTCCCAGGTGGGCGAGTAGTTCGCAGGGGGCTTGGTCATCTCCCGAGCATCGCACGCGGCACCGACAGAAACGCGTCGGCGAGACCGGCCTGTTCGAGTCCGCAGGTTTCCACCACGTCCACAAAACCCGGACAGGGGCGGACAAACTCCCCCGCTGGCTCATGTGGCTGGCTCAGGCGGCTGGACCTGAGCTGAACCCGGCGGGAAACCGCGGCTACGGTGTGATCATGCGCTTCGGACTTTTCGTGCCACAAGGGTGGCGCCTGGATCTGACCGGCATCGACCCCGCCGACCACTGGAACACCATGCTCGGCGTCGCCCGCGTCGCCGAGGAAGGCCCCTTCGAATCGATCTGGGTCTACGACCACTTCCATACCGTCCCCGTCCCGACCGAGGAAGTCACCTACGAGGCATGGACGCTGATGGCCGCGTTGGCCGCCGCGACCAGCCGGGTGCGGCTCGGGCAGATGTGCACCTGCATGAGTTACCGCAACCCCGCCTACCTCGCGAAGGTCGCAGCCACCACCGATGTGATCTCCGGTGGCCGGGTCGAGATGGGCATCGGCGCCGGGTGGTACGAGCACGAATGGCGTGCCTACGGCTACGGGTTCCCCTCGGCGGGTGAGCGCCTCGGCATGCTGGACGAAGGCGTGCAGATCATGCGCCAGCTGTGGACGACTGGCAAAGCAACCCTGGACGGAAAGCATTACCAGGTCGACGGCGCCATCTCCCGGCCCCTGCCGCTGCAGGACGGCGGCATTCCACTGTGGATCGCAGGCGGGGGCGAGAAGAAGACGCTGCGGATCGCCGCACAGTACGCGTCGTACACCAACTTCTCTTCCGAGCCCGACGCCTTTCGGCACAAGTCGGAGGTGCTGGCGCAGCACTGCAAGAACCTCGGCACCGACTTCGGCGCCATCACGCGCTCGGCGAACTACAACGTCGTCATCGGCGAGACCGAACGCGAAGTACAGGACCGGCTGGCGTGGATCCGCTCGCACTACGAGCCGCACGTGCCCGCCGACGAACTCGAGCGAACCTTCCAGAGCCTTTCGAGCGGACCGCTGGTGGGCACCCCCGAGCAGATCACCGAGCGGCTCACCGAGTTGCAGGGCCTGGGGATGACCTACGCGATCCTCTACTTCGCCGAGGCCGCCTACGACCGCTCCGGCATCGACCTGTTCGCGAAGAAGGTCGCACCCAACCTGGCGAGTTGAGGCCCGTTGGCGCGTGGCTCGTGAGTGTTTCGCGGGGTTAGAACCCCGCGAAACACTCACGAGGTGTCAGCGCCGCACCCGGAGGTAGTCACCGACCACGGCGGCACCGAGGCCGTCGAGGTCCGGGGCGACCACGCGGCCTCCGGAGCGGCGCGCGATCAGATCGACGAACGACGTGAGCCGCGGGTCGTCACCGAGGCGGAACACCGTCACCGCGGCGCCCAGCTTGGCCAGTCTGTCCACTTCGGACAGTGTCTTCAGGATCGTCCGCGGCTCGGGCGGGTAGTTGAACTCGGCCGTGCCGTCCGGCTCCAGGTGCGCGGTGGGTTCACCGTCGGTCACCATCAGCACGACAGGCTGAGCGTCTGGATGCCGCCGGAGATGCCGCCCGGCGAGCAGCAACGCGTGGTGCGCGTTCGTTCCCTGCTCCCACGCGCCTTCGAGACCGACGAGCTCCGCCAGCTCCACCGACGTCGCGTACCGGCCGAAGGTGATCAACTGGAGCGCGTCGTTGCGGAACCGGGTCGTGATCAGCTGGTGCAGGGCCAGCGCGGTGCGTTTCATCGGCAGCCACCGGTCCTCCTGCACCATCGACCACGACGTGTCGACGAGCAGGGCGACGGCGGCGCGGCTGCGATGTTCGGTCTCGATGACTTCGACGTCCGCGACGTCGATCTTGACCCGGCGCTCACCGACGGAAACACTGCGCAGCACGGCGTTGCGGACCGTCCTCGACACATCCCACGACTGCATGTCGCCGAACTTCCACGGGCGGCTCGACCCCGTCGGCTCCCCCGCCGCGCCCGCGGACTCCGTGTCGCGGTCACCGGTGCGGCCACGCAGCGACTTCACGACGTCCGCGAGCGCTGTCTCGCCGAGCCGTCGCAACGCCTTGGGAGACAAGCGAAGCGATCCGTCCGGTGCCCGCTCGAACAAGCCCTGACGCCGAAGCTCCCGCTCCAATTCGGACAGCCGCCGGGCATCGACGGACGAGTCGGCACCGAGTTGTGCTTCCAGCGCTTCGAGATCGATGTCGTCCAGGCTCGCGCCAGGGTAGGACTGGCCGAGCTGTTCGGCGAGGGCGTCGAGCTCGGCGAGGTCCTCCATCGCCTGGGCTCCCTCACCGAGTCCGAGCGGACTCTTGCCCCGGAACCGCGCGGACGACGTCCAGTCCTCGCCCGGCCTCAGCGACTGCAGTTGTGCGTCCAAAGCGGACAGCTGCTGCGCGAGCCTCGGATCACCGAAAGCCTGCTGGGCGAGCTGGGACAGCTCGTCGCGCTGCTCCTGCGTCATCGAGTTCATCATCCGTTGCGCCGCGGCGGCCCGCGCCGCGAGCACGTCGATCAGCTCGTCGACGTTGCGCGGGTTCTCCGGGAAGAACTCGCCATGACGGTTCATGAATTCGGCGAACCGCTCGGCGATGTCCTCGAAACCCTGCGCGTGCGCGGCGAGCAGCGCGTTGAGGTCGGACAGCATCTGGTTGATGCGCTCGACGTCTTCCGGCCCCGCGTTCTGCATGGCCTCTTTCATGCCCTGGAACCGGGAATCGAGCAGTTCCTTGCCGAGCAGGTCCTGGATGCGCTGGTAGTTCTCGCGTCCCTGTTCCGACTGCCAGTCGTACTCCGCGAGCTCGCGGACGGCCGCCGCGGTGCCCGGGGGCAACGCGTCCAGCTGTGCCTCGCGGAACCGCGCGTCGTCGGTCGGCTCCGGGAAGAGCGCCCGCCGCTCGGCGTCCAATGCCTCCCGCAGGAGCTGCTGGACCTCTTGCAGCGTGCCGTCGAGCCGGTGCCGCCGCTGGATCTCCGCGCGGCGCTGCCAGATCCGGCGAGTCAGTTCGTCGAGCCCGGCCGTGCGCTCGGTACCGCGCCGCAGCATCTCTTCGAGTGCGGAGCGCGGGGACGAGCCGGACATGATGTCGCGGCCGATCTCGTCCATCGCGTCCCGCAGGTCGGCCGGTGGCGCCAAGGGATCCGGGCCGTCGTGCCACGGCCCGTACGAGTAACCCTCCGGCTGGGCGGTCACGGGCCGTACACCGTCGTCGTGTCGTCGGAGTCCTTCGCCAGTTTCCGGGCCAGGTACAGCGATTCCAGCGCCAGCTCGACGGCCGCGGCGATCCGGCCCGGCGAGTCGGTCGCGGAAACCCCCGCCCGTACGGCGACTTCGTGCAGAACCGGCAACTCAGGCAGTGCGGCCAGGACGTCCTTACCTGGCACGCGTTCCCCGGTCGCGACGAGGTGGCCATCGGCGACGGCGGCGGAGAGCGGGCGGAGGTCGAGACCGGCGAACCGCTCCCTTGCCGTCTCGGCGACCGCGCGGCGCAGCAGATGGACCAGGTGCTCGACCTCGCGGCCTTCCTCACCGGGCTCGAACTCGATCTTGCCGCGCAGCACCGACGGAACCGCGTCGAGGTCGACCGGCCGGGCCACCGCAGGCTCCTCGCCGGTCAGCGCGGAACGCCGAAGGGCCGCCGCCGCAACGGTTTCCGCGGCCGCGACGGCAAACCGCGCGGACACCCCCGAGCGCTGGTCGACGACGTTGGACTCCCGCAGGTTCCGGACGAACCGGGCGATCACTTCGAGCAGTGGTTCCCCGACCTCGGCGACGAGATGCGCCTCCTGCCGGACGACCTCGACCTCCGACGCGACGTCGAGCGGGTAGTGCGTGCGGATCTCCGCGCCGAAACGGTCCTTCAGCGGGGTGATGATCCGACCGCGGTTGGTGTAGTCCTCCGGGTTCGCCGTCGACACGAGCAGCACGTCGAGCGGCAGGCGGAGGGTGTAGCCGCGAACCTGGATGTCGCGCTCCTCCATGACGTTGAGCAACGCCACCTGGATCCGCTCGGCGAGGTCGGGCAGTTCGTTGATCGCGACGATGCCGCGGTGTGCCCTGGGCACGAGACCGAAGTGGATGGTCTCCGGGTCGCCGAGGCTGCGGCCTTCGGCGACCTTCACCGGGTCGACGTCGCCGATGAGGTCACCCACCGAGGTGTCGGGGGTGGCCAGCTTCTCGGTATAGCGCGAGCTGCGGTGCAGCCACGCCACGGGCAGGTCGTCGGCGAGTTCGGCGGCGCGGCGCAGGGACGCCGGCGTTATCGGTGCCAGGGGGTGCTCAGCGAGCTCCGAACCTTCGATGACCGGGGTCCACTCGTCGAGGAGACCGGCGAGGGTCCGCAGCAGGCGGGTCTTGCCCTGGCCGCGCTCACCCAGCAGGACGATGTCGTGGCCGGCGAGCAGTGCGCGCTCGAGCTGAGGCAGCACGGTTCGCGAGAAACCGACGATGCCGGGCCACGGGTCCTTGCCCGCGCGCAGTGCGGTGAGGAGGTTTTCGTGGATCTCGGTCTTCACACTGCGAGGTTCGTGCCCGGCGGCGCGAAGCTCCCCCACGGTGCGGGGCAGATGTGCTGGTGCTGAGTTCACTCGTACGACGCTACTTCGCGTTTCGCGTCCCGTCGATGTGGAGCCGCTCCAGGGTGGACCAGTGCCGGAACCTTTCGGAGACAGGGTAAAATAGGGCGTCGTGTGCTGCCCCAGTGCGACCTTCGCCGTCTGGTCTTCCGCGTGGCTCCACGGTGCCGCGGCGTCCGACGATGTGCTCGATTCCCTGCAGGCCTGGGGTGAGGCCCATGACGTCGTCGCGGCCGATGCCGACGCCGCCGAGGCGTTCGACCTCCCGCTCGCGTTCAACCGTCCCGCCACTCCCGTGCAGCTGCTCGTCGCGTTGCGCGCGCAGGGAGCCACCAGTGTCCAACTGGTGCTGCCCGCACCCGGGGACGTGCGGGGGCTCGGCGGGGGCGGCCCGTTCACCGAAACAGCGCTGCGCGCCGGGGAAGCGGTGGTGCTGCCCGGTATCGGCTACGGGCTGGTGCCGGAGCCGGTCGCCGAAGGGCTCGTACGCTGGACGGTGTTCTCGGTCCGGACGCAGACGCCGCTGGAGTACGTGGGCCTTGGCGACGCCGAGCACGGGATGACCGACGCGATCCGGTCGAGCGCCGGGGCGTTGCAGGCGCTGAACGTCGCCAGCGACCGCCCCGGGGTCCGCGCCGAGCTTTCGGCCCGGCTGCGGGCGGTGACCGACGTCGAATGGCCCGCCGGAACGCCGCCGCGTGCCCTGCGGGTACTGCAGCGGGCCGAGGAGGTCGCCGCGATCTTGGCCATCGCCCGGACCGACGAGCCCGGTGGCGCGTTGTCGGCGTCCGCCGCGGTTCAGCGTGCCGACGCGCTGCGCCCGCTCTCCGATGCCGTCCGCCGTGCCCGTGCCGCGTCGGTGAACGAGGCCGTCAGGGTCTTCTCGGAGCAAGCTGACCGCACGCCCTGAGGTCCCACGGTGATCAGTGGCAGTGGTCACACGAACGGTGACTTTCGGTAGAATACAGACTGGGCGGTTTTTTCTGCGGCTCACCACGTCGTGAACATGCGGGGGGCTTCCGATGGCACGCCAGGCTCGAGCCATGACAACCCGGCACGCCGTCCTCACCGCAGCGGCCGAGGTCTTCAACAAGCGCGGCTACGCGGCGGCGACCATCTCGGAAATCCTGACGGTTGCGGCCGTGACCAAGGGCGCGTTGTACTTCCACTTCCCTTCGAAGGAAGAGCTCGCGAAGGAAATTGTGCGGGCGCAGTCGAAGTGGCTCGAGGAGCGCCCGCCGTCGAAAGGGGGCGCGATCCAGGCGCTGATCGACCTGAGCTACGCGTTCGCGCACGCCCTACTGGAGAATCCGCTGATCAGGGCCAGCATCCGGCTCACCGTCGAACAGGGAACCTTCTCCGATCCCAATCCCGCGGCCTACAGCGATTGGGCGAACGCGATCCGCACCCTGCTGCTGCGGGCGAAGGACGAGAGCGACCTGCATCCCGGCCTCGACGCTGGGAAGGCCGCCGAAATCATCGTCGGCGCGGTCACCGGCGTCGAGTTGACCTCCGAAGTCTTCTCCTCCGGCTCCGACCTCCCGCGGCGGATGACCGACATGTGGATCCTCATCCTTCCGGGCCTGGTTCCGGCGCACACCCTCGCCCGCATCAGCGTCCGTGACACCGCTGGAACCACGTAGCAGTCTGTTTTTACGAGACCGGCCGCGCGGGCCTCTTCACCGGCTCACAGCACGCGACCGCACACGGAGCCCCGTTGACCGTGCATCCCGCCGCCGGAAACTCCGAAAGCTTCCGGACCGGCGCGTCCTCGACGTGCTCGCGAACCAGCTCGACCACCAGCTCCGCGAACCGGGCGTCGGTACCCGGCGTCGCCGCCCGGGCGTATCCCATCCCCAGCTCCGCGGCCCGCTCGGCGGCCTCGTTGTCCAGATCCCAGATGACCTCGAGATGATCGGACACGAACCCCACCGGGCAGACGACCACCGACGTGACCCCCTGCCGGTGCAAGGCGTCCAGGTGATCGACGATGTCCGGCTCCAGCCAGGGCACCTGCGGCGGCCCGGATCGCGACTGCCAGACGAGGTCGTACTCCTCGACTCCGGCGTCAGCCGCGACCAGGCGAGCCGCCTCCGCGATCTGCCGCGAATACCTGTTCCCGCCCTCGCCCGGCGGCCCAGCTGCATTGTCCGCGCTGATCGGCACCGAATGCGCCGTGAACACGGTCCGCGTTCCCGGCAGGTTCCCCAGCCGCCCGTGCGCCGCCCGCAACGCGTCCGAAAACGCCCCCACGAACAGCGGATGGTCGAAGAACTGCCGGATCTTGACCAGTTCGAGTGCGTCACCACCCACCGACGCCCGGATCCGCTCGATGTCCTCGTCGTACTGCCGGCAAGCCGAATAGCCACCATAGGCGCTGGTCGGAAAGACCAGCGCTCGCCGGACTCCGGCCGCGACCATCTGCGCCGCGGTGTCTTCGGCCATCGGGCGCCAGTTGCGATTCCCGAAGTAGACCGGGAGCTCGATCCCTTCGGCCGACAACTGCTTTTCCACCGCCGCGATGGCGTCCCGGTTCAGCTGGTTGATCGGGGAAACCCCACCGAAATGCTGGTAGTGCTCGGAAACCTCGAGAAGTCGCTCGCGCGGAACTCCACGCCCCCGCGTCACTTTCTCCAGGAACGGCATGACCTCGTCCGGCCCTTCGGGACCACCAAAAGAAAGCCACAGCAGCGCGTCATAACCCACTCCCCCATCTTGCCCGCTGCCGTTCCGCGGCGCCCAACCAGGTGCTCGATGCGGTGACGTATAGGGCGTTATACACAACGCGTTCAGACCGCAATGCCCTGAAGGCCACCATGAGGGCGTTGAAGTCCCTCATGGTGGCCTTCAGAGAACGTCAATGCGCGCTTGCGGGTCAGATGCCCAGCGCGTGGACGCCGCCGTCGACCATGATCATCGATCCGGTGGTGGCGGGCAGCCAGTCCGAGAGCGCCACGCAAACCGTCTTCGCCGTGGGGATCGGGTCCGAGCTGTCCCACCCGAGGGGAGCCCGGTCACCCCAGCCTTCTTCCAGCTCACCGAAGCCGGGGATGGACTTGGCCGCCATGGTCTTCATGGGTCCGGCACTGACGAGGTTGACCCGGATGCCCTTGGGGCCGAGATCCCGCGCCAGGTAGCGGTTGACCGACTCCAGTGCGGCCTTGGCCACGCCCATCCAGTTGTAGACCGGCCAGGCGACGCGCGCGTCGAAGTCCATACCCACGATCGACGAGCCGGGGCTCAGCAGCGGCAAAGTCGCTACTGCCAAGGACTTGAACGAGAACGCCGAAACGTCCACGGCGATCTTCACGTCGTCGGCGGGCGCGTCGAGGAACGGTGCGCCCAGACAGGTCTGCGGCGCGTAGCCGATGGAGTGCAGGACACCGTCGAGGCCGTCGACGTGCTCGCGGACGCGGTCGGCCAGCGAGTCCAAGTGCTCCTGGTTGGTCACGTCCAGTTCCAGCACCGGCGCGGGCTGTGGCAGGCGCTTGGCGATGCGCTCCACCAGCGACATGCGGCCGAAGCCGGTGAGGATGACCGTCGCGCCCTGCTCCTGGGCGATCTTGGCGGCGTGAAAAGCCAGCGAAGCATCGGTGATGACACCGGTGATCAGCAGGCGCTTACCTTCGAGAAGTCCGGACACCTTGTCCTCCAAGTTCGGGAAAGTCGTTATAAGACAAGAAATCTGGAGCCAGGGCGTGCCTAGTGGCCCATGCCGAGGCCGCCGTCGACGGGCAGCACGGCTCCGTTGACGTAACCGGCCTCTTCCGAAGCCAGGAACCGCACCGCGGCGGCGATGTCGGCGGGGTCCGCGTAGCGTCCGGCCGGGATGTTCTCGAGCGCCTTCGCGCGCACGGCCTCGGGAAGCTTCTCGGTCATGTCCGTGGTGACGAACCCGGGCGCGACCACGTTGGCGGTGATGTTGCGTGAGCCGAGTTCACGGGCGAGCGAGCGGGCGAGGCCGACGAGACCGGCCTTGCTGGCGGCGTAGTTCACCTGCCCGGCGCCACCCATGAGCCCCACCACGGATGAGACGAAGATGAACCGGCCCCACTTGCCGCGCAGCATGCCCCGCGAAGCGCGCTTGGCGACGCGGTACGCACCGGTCAGGTTCGCGTCGATCACCCGGGTGAACTGGTCCTCGCTCATGCGCATCAGCAGGGTGTCGTCGGTCATGCCGGCATTGGAGACGAGTACCTCCACCGGGCCCTGGTGCTCCTCGACGAGGGTGAACGCCGCATCGATCTGCGCGGCATCGGTGACGTCCGCCTGCACTCCGAACAAGCCTTCGGGAGCGCCCGAACCACGGTGCGTCACGGCCACCTTGTGCCCTTGCGCGGCGAGATCCTGGGCTATCGCCAGGCCGATCCCGCGATTGCCCCCGGTAACCAGAACGGACCGTCCCACTTAACACTCCTCGGTTCACCATCTTCGCTGCTGACGAGGTGAGGCTATCGGCTGGGCCGCCGCCCGCCGAACCCGCGCCTCCGCTACCTGCGGGTAACCGCGATCGTCCTAAGCGGACGTTAGGAAAGCCCCGTTGACCTTGTGACGCATGCCCGCACTCCGGAAGGTGAGCGACAACACTGGAGGCCAACGATGACTGCTGGTACCGCCGACTCACCCTCGGTCAGCGAGAAGCGAGTAGTCGCGAACGTGCTTCGCGGCTCGCTGGGGAACCTGATCGAATGGTACGACTGGTACGCCTATGCGGCGTTCACCACATATTTCGCCAAGTCGTTCTTCCCCAATGGCGACACGACCGCCGCGTTCCTCAATACCGCCGCCGTTTTCGCAGTGGGCTTTCTCATGCGCCCGCTCGGCGGCTGGATGCTCGGGCGTTTCGCGGACCGGTTCGGCAGGCGCACCGCACTGGTGGCCTCGGTTTCGCTGATGGCATTCGGTTCGCTGCTGATCGCGGTGACGCCGAGCTACGCCACGATCGGGGTCGCCGCCCCGATCCTGCTCGTGTTCGCCCGACTGCTCCAAGGCCTGTCCGTCGGCGGCGAGTACTCGACGTCGGCGACCTACCTGTCGGAAGTGGCGACGCCGGGCAAACGCGGCTTCTACTCGAGCTTCCAGTACGTCACGCTCGCCGGTGGCCAACTGCTCGCGCTCGGCCTGCAGATAGTCCTGCAGAACATCCTCACCGAGTCGCAGCTGAACTCGTGGGGCTGGCGGATCGCGTTCGTCGTCGGCGCGGCCGCCGCGGTCGGCGTGATGTATCTGCGACGCGGTATGGACGAGTCCGAGAGCTACGAACAGGAAAAAGCCGGAAGCGGCAAGCAGGCCGGGGACCGCGGCACGCTGCGGGCGCTGGCCCGGTACCCGCGCGAGATCGCTCTCGTCGTCGGCCTCACCATGGGCGGCACGGTGGCGTTCTACACCTACGCGACCTACTCGCAGAAGTTCCTGGAGAACACCGCCGGGATCCCGAAGAAGACCGTCACGCTCATCCTCTTCTTCGCGCTGTTGATCTTCGCGTTGCTCCAGCCGGTCGCGGGCCGGTTGTCCGACCGGATCGGCCGACGGCCGATGCTGCTGTTCTTCGGTATCGCCGGCACCGTGCTGACCGTGCCTGTCATGACCGCGATGTCCGGCGCGAGCAACCCGATCGTGGCGTTCCTGCTCCTGATGGGCGCACTGGTGATCGTCACCGGCTACACCTCCATCAACGCGATCGTGAAGGCCGAACTGTTCCCGACGAAGATCCGCGCGCTCGGCGTCGGCCTCCCCTACGCGCTGACGGTCGCCGTGTTCGGCGGAACGGCCGAGCTCATCGCGCAGGCACTCAAGAAGGCCGGGCACGAGTCGCTGTTCTTCTGGTACGTCGCCGCGTGCATCCTTGTCTCACTGATCGTTTACGGGACAATGCGCGAGACCTCGCACACCTCCGAGCTGGAGAAGTCCCGCGAGACCTGACGACGAAAGGCCGATCGTGCACGTGCTGCTGGTCGAGGACGACACCGGTGTCGCCGAGGCCCTGGTCGAGTCCCTGGAAGCCCGCGGCCACACCGTCACCAGTGTCCGCCGCGGCGGGGACGCGCTGATCAGGCACCATGACGCCGACATGATGCTGCTGGACCTCGGGCTCCCCGACATGGACGGGCTCGAGGTCTTGCGGAAGGTCCGGCAGGTCTCCGAGCTCCCGGTGATGGTGCTGACAGCGCGCGACGACGAACGCTCGATCGTGCGCGGCCTGCGCCTTGGCGCCGACGACTACCTACCGAAACCGGTCCGGCTGGCCGAGTTGCTGGCGAGGATGGACGCCGTGGTCGCCGCGCGGCGGGGCCCCGCGGGCACCCCCCCCCAGC
>JAVXWP010000009.1:0-26955 GCA_032230695.1 Actinomycetota bacterium
TCGCGGGGTTAGAACCCCGCGAAACACTCACGAGCCATCCCACCAGCGGAAACGTCAGGCCGACCGCCTGCGGTGGCCCGGGGCGGCAGCGAGCTCGACGTGGTGAGTGTGCTGGTGGCTTGCAAGGTGAATCGTGAAGAACGCGAAAGGCTTATGTCGCTTTGCTGCGAGCTCGGGACACCAAGGACCGCTCAGGCGGCTCGCTGACCTTCACTCCCGACCAGTGGCGAGCCTTCACGATAAAGTTTTAGCCGGCGTGTCGATCCGGTCGTCTCCCGTTCGACGCATAGCCGAAGACAACCGAGAAGGAGACACACACATGCGCTACATGATGATGCACAAGGCCGACGCTGCCAGCGAAGCGGGCACCCCGCCCAGCCGGGAACTCATCGAGAAAATGGGCGCCCTGATGCAGGAGATGGGCGACGCGGGCATCCTCATCGCCGGCGAGGGACTCCACGGCTCGTCGTCCGGCAAGCGGCTCAACTTCTCCGGCGGCAACCTCACCGTCACCGACGGCCCTTTCGCGGAGACGAAGGAACTGATCGCGGGGTTCGTGATCCTCGAGGTCGACTCGATCGACGACACCGTCGAGTGGGCGAAGAAGTTCGCCGCCGTCGTGGGTGACGTGGAGATCGACATCCGCCGGGTGGTCGTGGAGGAGGACTTCGGCGACGAGTTCACGCCCGAGGCCCGCGCTCAGGAAGCGCAGCTTCGCGAGCAGATCAGCCAGCGATAACGCCAGTGACCTGCGCCGGAAGTGCACGCCGCACGTCGTGGACGAGAGCGCACGAAGGAGGCCGTCGCCCCGATCGGGCGACGGCCTCCTTTGAGTTTTCCGTCTGATGAAACCCGCGACGCGGGTCGAGTCAGATGACGCTGACCGCGGTCGCCTGGGGACCCTTGGCGCCCTGGCCGATCTCGAACTCGACGCGCGCGTTCTCTTCGAGGCTACGGAACCCGTTGCCCTGGATCTCGCTGTAGTGAACGAAGACGTCGCCGCCGCCGTTGTCGGGGGTGATGAAGCCGAACCCCTTCTCGGAGTTGAACCACTTCACAGTGCCCTGAGTCATAAAAATTCTCCATATGTAACAAACAAAAGCGAGGAAGCCACTTCAGCAACCCGGGTCCAATACGCACGGTTTGCTTCCTCGACACACATCGGAGGAGACACTACGCCCGCTAAGCCTTGCGAGCGTGGGCTAACACGAACACAAAAACCTGAGACCGCGGAAAGTAAAGCACACGCCGGAGCCGCAGACAAGGCCACTTCGCCAGCGTGTGCCCCCTTTACGGCTAGTCGTTGCCGAGGCCGGAAGCAGGCACATCCGGACCGAACGGCGACTTGCGCATCGCCCGCGGGTCGCTCGCCACCATCGCGGTGTCGTGTGTGTCCGTCACGGCGCTGAACGTCACCGGGGTGACGCCGGAGACCGAGTTCTTCTCGGTTCGTGTCGTGTCTTCGCCCATTGTTGCCCCTTAAATCGATGTCTGTGGATCCGCGCTTATCCGGTTCAACCTGGCGGGTGTCGGCCACCGCACATTGGACGCCCAGCCGAGCTTCTCGAAGATCCAGATCAGCCTGGCGGAGATGTCCACCTGCCCCCGTAGCACGCCGTGCCGAGCACATGTCGGGTCGGCGTGATGCAGATTGTGCCACGACTCACCAAAAGAGAGGATCGCCAGCGGCCAGAAGTTCGCTGCTTTGTCACGGCTGGCGAACGGGCGCTCCCCAATCATATGACAGATCGAGTTGACGGACCATGTGACGTGATGAAGTACCGCGACCCGGACCAGTCCGGCCCAGAACAGGGCTGTCACACCACCCCACACCGACCAGGTGATCAGGCCGCCCAGCACGCCCGGGAGCAGGAAGGTCACCGCCACCCAGAACGGGAAGAGCTTGTCCACCATGCGGATGTCCTTGTCGGCGGCGAGGTCCGGGGCGAAGCGATCCACATTGGTCACCTCGCGCTCGAACAGCCAGCCCATGTGGGCGTGCCAGAACCCCTTGGCCAATGCCTTGGCCCCGGTCCCGAACAGCCACGGCGAGTGCGGGTCGCCCGCGCGGTCGGAGAACGCGTGATGCCGACGATGGTCGGCCACCCAGGTGGTGACCGGGCCCTGTGCGGACATGTTCCCGGCGATCGCGAGCGCGATCCGAAGCGGCCTGTTCGCCTTGAACGAGCCGTGCGTGAAGAGCCGGTGGTAGCCGGCCGTCACTCCGAGTCCACTGAGCACGAAGAAGAGCGCCCCGATCCCGATGTCCAGCCAGCTCAACCCCCACCCCCACGCGAACGGCACCGCCACCGCGAGCGCCACGACCGGCGTCAGCACGAAGATCTTGACGGTCACGTGCTCCGGGAGCGAAGTCGTGCCGGAGACGATTGGTTTCGCCGATCGTGTCGGAGTTTTGGTTGCGGGCATACACACCTCAGGCTTTAGGGGGGCGCAATGATCAATTCATCGCGAGGGACGCGGAACGCGTCGACGAAGGTTTCGTCCGGCGGGCGCCTCATACGGCTGACCCCACCTGCCTCGAAGCTACGCGACATCCTCGCCGGAAGCCAGGAACACGCTATTTCTAAGGTTTTTCTAAGTAAGTGAAGAGTTCCTCAAACAATGTTCGATTACTCGGCGCTCGGCACCTGGCGGGCCGCTGTGAGCAGGCCGCTGAGCCGGATATCGGGCGTTACGACGTCCGGGTCGGTGCGGACGTCGATCACACACGGACGCTGGCGGACGAGCGCGCTCGCGATGATCCCTTCGAGCTCGTCACGGCCTTCGACGGTGTACCCGGCCGCGCCGAGCCCACGCGCCCACGTCGCGAAGTCGACCAGCTCGACAGCCACGCCGGAAAGCCTTCCGCGCGCCTTCGCCTGGTGCATCGCGAACGCTCCGTGCACACCGTTCTGGAACACGACCACGATGATCGGCGCACGGTAGCGAACGGCCGTCTCGATCTCCTGGCCGGTCATCAGCGTGCCACCGTCGCCCACCATGGCGACTACCGTGCGTCGCGGTTCCGCGAGCTTCGCCGCCACGGCGGCCGGGACGGCGTAGCCCATCGCCGCGTTGCTGGGGCCCAGCTGGCTGCGTGGCGCGGTGAAGCACCAATAGCGGTGCATGAATTGCGCGAAATTGCCGGCGTCGCTGGTGACGATCGTGTCTTCGGGTGCGAGCCTGCGCAGTGTGCGGATGACGTCGACGGGGTGCACACGCGCGTTGTGACTGGTGTCAGGCGGGGTCATGAACGTGTGCACCGCGGCGTTCGCGGCCGACGCCCGGCGTGGACGTGGAGTGGCGATCGTCCGCAGTTCGCGCAGGAACGGCTCGACCTCGGACTCGACACGGAAGGTGAGCCCACGCTTGCGGGTCTCCCCCAGGCCGGTGCCGACCATCACGAGCGTCTGCGTCGGTGTCGGGTAGCGGTATGACTGCGTGGTGACCTCATCGAGCTGGGTGCCCAGCGCGAGCACGAGATCCGCGCGCTCGAGCGCGTCGAGCTGGCGCTCGGGGATGCCGAGGCCGAGGTGACCGGCGTAACGCGCGTGGTTCTCCGGGAAGGCGTCCTGGCGGCGGAAGGCGTTGTAGACCGGGAGCGCAAGCTCCTCGGCGGTGATGATCAGCTCCTCGCGCGCCGAGCGGGCGCGGCCGCCGACGATCACCACCGGATAGCGGGCCTCGTCGACGAGCTGGGCGACGGCGTCGGCCGCCATGCCGAGCGCGCCCGTGACCGGCGTGAGGACTTCGGCGATCGGCTTGGCCGAGTCGTACGGGACACCCCAGGCGTCGCTCGGCACGGCGAGGACGGCCGGGCCGGGCCGGCCGAAGCGGCACGCGTTGAGCGCCTCGACGAGCAGACCAGGCACTTCGTCCGGATTTTCGGTGTAGCCGGACCATTTCGCGAGGGGCTTGAACATCGCCCGCAGGTCGACGGCCGGCAGTCCGCCGGTGGCGATCGGGGTCGACGCCGGAGTCTCGAGGAGGACGACCATCGGCGTCTCGTCCTGGTAGGCCGTTTGCACACCGATGGCGAGGTTGGCCGCGCCGGGACCGCGGCTGGCGAGGACCACGGCCGGCTGCTCGGTCAGCTTTCCGTCGGCCTCCGCCATGAAGGAAGCGCCGGTATCGTGCCGCGCGGAGATGACGTTGATCGCCGACTCCATTTGGAGGGCGTCGAGCAACTCGAGAAAGGACTCACCCAGCACCGCGTAGACGCGACGAATTCCAGCCTCGACGAGGATGCGTACACCCGTTTGGGCTACGGATGACCCCACTTGATACCTGATAACGACAACCTTTTATGAGGACCGTTGGTCCAGTCAAGTGATCTTGCGAGGATTGGGACGTAGGTTTGGCGATTGTCGGTAATGACCGGTTCCCGGCGACAGGGAGGTTGCGCCTTGAGCTCAGCCAGCGAACATGAAACAGTTTTTACATATGGTGCGCCCGCGCTGAAGTACGGGAGCGGATCCAGCGATGAAATCGGTTACGACCTGTCACAATACGGCGCACATCGGGTCTTGTTGATCACTGACCCCCGCGTTGCCGCAACAGGCTGGCCGCAGCGAATCGCCGACGGAATCGCCGGGTACGGGCTGGAGGTCGAGATCTTCGACGGCGTCCATGTCGAGCCCACGGATGTGAGCATGCAGAAGGCCATCGACTTCGCGCGCGGCACCGGGCCGTGGGACGCGTTCGTCGCCGTGGGCGGCGGGTCGAGCATCGACACCGCCAAGGCCGCGAACCTGTTGACCAGCAACGACGGCGAGCTGATGGACTACATCAACGCGCCCGTCGGCGGCGGCCGGGCGCCGAGTGTGCCGCTGAAGCCGCTGGTCGCGGTGCCGACGACGACCGGGACCGGGTCGGAGAGCACGACCGTCTGCGTGCTGGACCTGTTGTCACTGAGGGTGAAGAGCGGGATCAGCCATCTGCGGCTGCGGCCGACCTTGGCCGTCGTCGATCCCCGGCTGACGGTGAGCCAGCCCGCCGGTGTCACGGCGGCGAGCGGGATGGACATCCTCTGCCATGCGGCTGAGAGTTACACCGCTCGGCCGTATACGGAGTTCGACCGGAAGAAGCCCGAACAACGGGTCCCGTACTGCGGGTCGAACCCGATCGCCGACATGTTCGCCGAGCAGTCCTTGCGACTGCTTTCGTGGGCATTGCCCGCGGCGGTCGCCGACGGCGGCAACCGGAAAGCACGCGAGGACATGGCGTTGGCGGCGACGTTCGCGGGGCTCGGGTTCGGCAATGCCGGGGTGCACATTCCGCACGCCAACGCGTATCCGATCGCGGGGCAGGTCCGGGATTTCCGGCCCGCCGGTTATCCGGACGAAGAAGCAATGGTGCCGCACGGAATGGCCGTTTCGCTGACCGCTCCGGCAGCGTTCCGGTTCACCTATTCCGCCGCGCCCGAGCGCCATGAACGGGTCGCGCGCTTGCTGGCGCCGGATTTCGAATGGTCAGGAGATGTTTCCGAGTATTTGCCCGCGGTATTGCTGCGACTCATGCGGGAAATCGGGATTCCCAACGGAATCGGCGCGGTGGGCTATTCCGAGTCCGATGTGGACGATCTGGTGCGGGGCACGCTTAAGCAGCAGCGACTGCTGGCGACAGCGCCGCGGGAGGCCTCCGAGGAGGACTTGGCGGCGATCCTGCGTGACTCGGTGGTGCTCTGGTGACGTACGCGCATTGGCAGGCGATTCCGTTGCGGTGGAAGGACAACGACGTTTACGGGCATGTGAACAATGCCGTCCACTATGCGCTGATGGACACGGTGATCAACACGTGGCTGATCGAGCAGGGCGAGCTCGACGTGGAGAACGGGAAGGTGATCGGGCTCTGCGTGGAGTCGCATTGCAACTACCACGGGTCGGTGTCCTTTCCCGGCACGCTTTCGGTGGGATTGCGAGTGGCCCATCTGGGGAGGTCGAGTGTGCGCTACGAGATCGGGATGTATCTCGAAGACCGCGAAGACGTCATCGCGGAGGGACACTTCGTGCACGTCTTCGTCGACCGCGCGACGCGGCGGCCCGTCGAGGTCACCGGGAAACTCCGGGAGTGCCTGGAAGCCCTCCGGTCGGCAAAGCTGTGAAGCACCTTACCTTGCGCGCTACCAAAGGAATGCCGGATGGGCCTGGTAGTAGTTTGACACCGTGCGGCAAACGGAGGAACGGTGATCACCGGATTCGCGATCACGATCGTGGCATGCTCGCTGCTTACGGCGGTGTGGAGCTTCGTGCTGTCCGCGCGCAACCGCGAACCGTCGAAGGCCCTGCTCGGCGGACTGGCCGCGGTTGAGCTGCTGCTGGTCGTCCAGCTGATCATCGGCGTGGTGCTGCTCATCGGTGGCGAGCGACCTGGCAGCATCGCGACGTATCTGGCTTACCTGATCGGCTGCCTGCTCGTCCTGCCCGTCGGGACGGTGTGGGCGCTGGCCGAGCGCAGCCGGTCGAGCACGGCCGTGCTCGGGATCACCTGCGTGGCCATCCCGGTGATGGTCCTCAGACTGAATGAGGTGTGGAGTGGCGCAACCGCCTAAGACAGCCAGCGGCCCCGGCCGGGTACTGGTCGCCGTCTACGCGATCTTCGCCCTCGCGGCCACCTCCCGCGCCGGCGTCCAGATAGCCACGAAGTTCCACGAAGCCCCCGTCGCCTACCTGCTTTCGGCCCTCGCCGCCGTGATCTACGTCCTCGCCACGGTCGGCCTCGCGCGCTCCGGCGAGACAGCATGGCGAGTCGCACTTGCCTCCTGCACCGTCGAACTACTGGGCGTCCTGACCGTCGGCACCCTCAGCATCTTCGACTCCGCCGCCTTCCCCCAAGCGACCGTCTGGTCCGTCTACGGGCAGGGATACCTCTTCATCCCGCTGGTCCTCCCAGTGATCGGCCTCCTGTGGCTCCGGCGCACCGCACCCAGGACGCAGAATCCGATTGACCGCCCGGTAGGCTGACGGTCATGGGTCGTTAGCTCAATTGGCAGAGCTGCGGACTTTTAATCCGTAGGTTGTGGGTTCGAGTCCCACACGACCCACCACCCAACACCCCTGCTGACCAGCGGGGGTGTTGCTCGTTTGCGGCGCTGCCGGAGCCGGATGCCGTGGGCCTGGCGGCCTCAAACACCAGTTGCGCGGTCGCTTCAGCGGACTGGCGGGCCAGACTGGGCAGGACGCTGGTGTAGCTCGGCGGTGAGCACGATGCTGGCGTGCCCGAGCAGATTCCGCACCGTCCTGAGGTCATTGCCCGCCAGCGCGGACCTGGTGCGACACCTTCAGGTACCCGCTTCTCGCCGAGGACCTGTAACGCCTCGCGGTCGATCGCAGCTCGGAGTTGAGGAACGACCGCGAGGTGGCGTCGAAGTCGTCGCTCGCCTGGAGAGGAAACCCGTCGGCGACAACCGGTCAGGCGTCCGCGGCGACGACATCCTGGCCGACGTGACCGCGTGTTCGGTTCTGCCGCTGCTGACGATAGGTGTAGAGGATCAGCACCACGAGAATCGATCCCAGGACTGCGGAAGCGCCGATCGTGCCGTAGCCCAGGCCACCGGCCGTAGTGGGTTTGCTGATGAAGTCCCCTGCAGACGCGCCCAGCGGGCGGGTCAGGACGAATGCCGCCCAGAACAGGGCCACGTGAGAGACACGGCTGTACCTCATCGCCAGCGCGAGAATCACGAGGAGAACGCCGATCACGAGTGCGGTTCCGCCGAAGCCGAGGCCGGTGTCGTCGGCGAGGAAGTCTCCCAGGGAGGTGCCAAGGGTGTTGGAGAACAGGATCGCGGTCCAGTACAGCGTTTCTCCGCCGAGAGTGCGGATTTCCTGGACGTTGAAGGAGTGGCCGCTGAGCTTCCAGATCCAGAACACGGCAGTCAAGGCGGTGAGCAGGACCACCGCTCCCTTGGCGTAGCCGAGCCCGGCGGTGCGGTTCATGAAGTCGGAGATAGTGGTTCCGGCGGTACTGGTGGACAGGATCACCGTCCAGTACAGCGCTGGGTGAAACGCCTTCACCGTCAGCTGTGTGAGGAGACTGGTCAGGAACAGTCCGATGAGGATCAGGGAGCTGACGAGATAGCCGACCCGCATAGTCTGCGCGAGCAGGTCACCGCCGGTTTCCCCCAGCGTGGTGGCGGCGATCTTCATGATCCAGAAGATCACGGTGATCCGGGGAAGCTTGGTCATGATCATTAGTGAAGCGCATCAGCTTGCGAACGCTATCCTCCGCGCGCAAGCGGCACCTGATCCGGTGATGTGTTTCGAGGCGATTTGCATTGCCCTAACCAAAAATGTACGGGCGATTAACTCGCGTCCCGTATCCATGGCTTCCGTTTCGCGTGGTGACGTGCTCTGAAGGCCACCATGAGGGCATTAGAGTCCCTCATGGTGGCCTTCAGGGACTGCGCGCCCATGCACGAGACGACCATGGGCTACTACTGACCACGGGAGTGACTCAATGATTCTCCGCCGCATCGTGCCGAACCTCAACGTCGACAACGCGACCACCGGTCACGACTTCTACGAGGAGTTCCTCGGTCTTCGAAAGGAGTTCGACCTGGGCTGGGTCGCCAGCTTCCGATCACCGGCGAACCCGAGTGTGCAGGTGAGCCTCGTCTCCGGCGACGCCACCGCACCTGAGCAGTCGTTGCTCAGTGTCGCCGTGGGCGACGTTGACACTGCCTATGTGGCGGCGCAACGCCGCGGTTACGAGATCGTCCACCCACTCACCCACGAGCCATGGGGCGTACGACGGTTCTTTGTCCGTGATCCTCACGGCATCGTGGTCAACATCGTCGGACACGCGGACTAGACATGGACTAGCCGCTGTACTTGTCGTGGTGGCGTAACCATGGGCTTCCTGGGCTGTCTTGCCGACCCAGCGGAGTGAGGTCGAGGTAATTGTAGGTGCCGTGCACCAATTCAGTTCCCTCCGCATAAGCCGAATACGTGTGGAACACCGTGTCGCCGTCGCGGGAGAAGACAGTGATACCGCCCTGCTCGCCTTGGGTGAACCAGACATCGCCAGCGGCGAGCAGGGTGGCTTTGTCCTTGAAGTTGTATTCGACGGGCGCGATCGCGTCGTCGAGGGTGGCGTGGAAGTCGTAGTTGAATTCGCTGCCGAAGGATGAGTACCAGGGGAAGGACCAGCCCATCCGGATCTTGAACGGTTCGATCTTCGCCAGTGGTGCCCTGGACACGATCGCGAACGAGGTGTTTCGAGCGTGCAGGTGAGCCAGGTGGCCGATGTTGTCGACCAGGAAGGAGCAGTGTTTGCAGCCTTCGTTCCAGGACGGGTCGAACATGAAGTGGTAGACGATCAGCTGCGGGCGGCCGTCAAACAGGTCCAGCAGGCCGGCTTTGCCGTCCGGACCTTCGAAGAGGTACTCCTTGCCGACTTCGACCTTGGGGAGCGCGCGGCGGGCAGCGTTCACGGCCTCGCGGGCGTTGGCGGCTTCGGTCTCCTTGGCGAGCAGGTCTTTGCGGGCGGCCAGCCATTCGGCCGGGGAAACCACCTGGGGTTTTGTCATGCCGTTCTCCTCCCGTGGACGCCGAGGGCCGGCGCCTTCGTGGGTAGGTCGGAACGGGTGGGCGGATCTCGACATGGGTGAGGATGTCGAGAGCGGGATTTCGGGTCCGACTTGGTGGAAAGAGGAACGGTGAGAGGTGCAACGTGAAGTACATGCTGCTGATCCGTAGTAACCCGGCGACCTGGGCGCATCCGATGTTTCTGTACCAGCACGAATCCCTCTCCGACGAGGAGCGCGACGAGCGGATGGCCGGGTTCACGGCACTGCTCGAGGAGATCACCGAATCGGGTGAACTCGTCGACTCGGCGCCGCTGGCCGCCCCGGCGACCGGCCGGACCGTCCGGGTTCGCGACTCCGTCGCACTGATCACGGACGGGCCCTTTCTCGAGGCCAAGGAGCACCTCGCCGGCTACTTCGTCGTCGACTGCGTGAGCATCGAGCGTGCCATCGAGCTGGCGAGTCGATTTCCGGACGCCCGGTACGGCGCGGTGGAGGTGCGACCGGTCATGGACATGTCCGGGCTCGAGATGTGAGCGGACGTAATGCGCGGTCTTGTCGGAGTAAGACGGCATACTCGCCACAGACAGTAAGTTCGGGCGACATGCGAGGAAACACCGGTGACGATCTACGCGCACGATCCCGAACAACGGCAGCTGCTCGCCGTGTGGCCCAAGGGCAGCGGACACCACGCCTCGCGAATCACCGAGGTCACCGCGTCGGCGGACCTCGCCGACGTCGCGATCCTGTGCGAAGAGCTGACAGAGCTGTCGACCATGATGTGGCAGACCTACACGGATCCGCCGCCCGACCCTGACGACGACCACGATCATTCGGTCATGCCGCTCAGCCAGATCACCGCCGGGCTCCGCGAGCCGCGCCTGCCGGACGAAAAGGGTTCGCTCGTCGTGTCGTACGACGTCCTCGACGAGGCCAGCCACCGGACCGGGCGGGCACTGCTGCGCATCAACGACGCCACGCTCACCGACGCCGTCGTCGCGGACCTCGCGCGGGAGATCGACGCGGTCGAGCGCGCCGAACTCGGTGATTTGAACGGGCGGGCGGCCCAGGCCACTTCGCTCGACCACCTGGACACTTCGCCGTCCCAGGTCGCCGCGGCCAACGCCGTTTTCGCCCGCGATCCCCTTGGCGACGACGACCTCTTCATCTCGCTCGACCCCGCTTCGGCATGCGTCGCCGCGGCGCATTGGCTGGCGGCCGCGGCCGTCACTGTCGGCGGCACCCTCAAGATCCCGCCGTCATCGATCTTCGTCGAGGCCAACAACATCGAGCCCTGCTCCATCGAGGTGCCCCAGCTCGTGGTCACCGCGATCGACGAGGACGACGCGGCGCCGCATGAAGTCGTCACGTCACTGCTGCTTGGTGCGGCGCGCGTACGCGACGGCGAGATCCCCGACCTCGACGACCTCATCCAGCACGTGGTGGAGGCACAGGAACAGGCGGAGACCTATCCCGAAGACATCCGCGAACAGGCATACGCGGAACTGCTGCCGACGCACCTGACGCCGCTGGACCCACGACGGCCCGCACGTGACCTTCTCGAGCACCTGCTCGACGGCCTTCAGTCCGCGAACACGCTGTTCCACGCCGAGGCCACCTTCACCGATGACGGCGCGCCGATGATCGACAACGAGGTGCTGCCCCACCCGGACGGCGTGCCATGGCCTGCGACGCAGGACCACCAAGCCGTGCACCAGGCACTCGACATCGCCTTCGCCGCGCGGGCCACCGAGCAGGCGGAACTCACCCAGAATCGGCTGCTCTAGAAGGCGGCCACGCTCCCGGACGGCTCTGAGTCAGGAGTCTTCGCCGAAGCGCAGGGTGCCGAAGGTCCATTCGTAGCCCTCGGGGTCGAGTACCCGGAAGCGATACGAGCCCCACTCGGTGGCTTCGGGCTTCAGCACCACGGTCGCCCCGGCTTCGACGGCGGTGGCGTGGACAGCGTCGATGGCCGCGTCGTTGTCGAGGACGACGTACAGCCCGTGTCCGACGGTCACGTCTTTGAGCCCGGGCCGGTCGTAGCCGTGGAGGTCGCTGAACAAGGAGAACGCGACGTTGCCGAACCGCACTTCGGCGTGCATGATCCCGCCGTTTTCGTCGGGGAACTCGAACGCGGTCTTGAAGCCGAAGGCGCGTTCGAACCAGCGGAGGGCGGCCGGCGCGTCCCGGTAGCCGAGGTAGGCGTGAAGGGCGGCGGGGCGTTGAGTGGTCTCTGCCATGAGCCGACTCTGACAGCTATTGCGGTCAGGTTTCGTCCGCTATCCCCGGGGAGTTGGGGAGAACGCGGCCGTCGGCAGCCAGATTTTCGCGACACAGCCGCGTATCTTTGATCGGACGGCGAATATCGATCCGAGGACACGGTTGATGGTCGAGGAAAAAGCGAAGCGCAAGTACGAGCTTCGCCAGCGGGCCGGCACGATGGACGTCACACACCAGCGCATTACCGACGCGGCCATTCAGCTGCACGTGACCATCGGCCCGGCCCGCACCACCATCGCCGGGATTGCCGCGCTCGCCGGTGTCCAGCGGCACACCGTGTACCACCACTTCGCCACCGAGGATGACCTGATCACCGCCTGTGCCACCCGTTATTGGACCCAGAATCCTTGGCCCGCCACGGAAAAGTGGCAGGTGATCGGGAGCGCTCGCCAGCGGCTCACCGTGGTGTTAGGCGAGCTGTACGCCTTCTACTCCGGCGTAGAGCCGATGTTGGCCAACGCCCTGCGTGACGCCGACGCGGTTCCCGCTGTCGAGCACGCACTCAAGACGTATCGCGCGTACCTGGACGACGTTGTCCTCGCCCTCGCGGAGGCCTTCCCACCGCGTGCGTCGGGGACCGTGCTCAGCGCGGCGATCCGGCACGCGGTCGGCTTCCGCACCTGGCAGTCGCTGGTGCGGCTGAACGGGCTCGCGCCGGAGGACGCCGTTCAGCTCATGGCCGCGATGGTCGCCTCAGCGCACGGTTGAAGCACGCAAGCCGGCTATGGTCTCGTGCAAGGCTTCGTCGGTCGACGTCGGCTCGATGCCGAAGGCTTTCGTCGCGGCGGACGAGTCAAGGACAAAAGGCGCCTGGAGCTGGTACTGGACCTCCAGCATCTCCCGCGCGGCCGGGTTGAAGAACCCGGCGAGCCGGAGCGCGAAGGCCGGCATGGCGGCGACCTTGGCCGTCGGTGCTCCGACGAGTTCGGTCGCGCGGGTGGTGAGCGCGCGGACGGACAGCGGCGGCGCTGTCGGCGCGTGCCACGGCCTGCCCCACGCGGTTTCGTCGGCGGCGACCGCGACCAGCGTACGGGCGACGTCGCCGACGTAGGTCCAGCTGTGCGGCGCGTCGAGGTCCGCGGGGAGCGAGCCGCGCTTACCGGCGAGCACCTTGGGCAGGACCATCGCGCTGAACGGCGAAAGCGTGCCCGCGCCGAGGTAGTCCGACCCGCGGACCTCGGCCGTGCGAATGCGCCCGGCTTCGTGCGCGGCGAGTGCGTCGGCCCACAGCTTCACGCGGACCTCGCCCTTCACGGAGTTGGGGTTCATCGGCAGCTGTTCGGTCATGGGGACGTCGACTTTGCCGTAACCGTAAAGGTTTCCGGTGGTGACGAGCACCGCGCCGGTGACCTCCGCGGCATGGATCATGGCGGCGCCGAGCGGCGGCCAGTCGGTGGGCCAGCGGTGGTAGGCCGGGCCCGCGCAGCTGTAGAGCGCGACGGCGTCCTTGGCGTGGCGGGCGAGGACGCCGGAATCCGACGCGTCGGCGGCGACGCGTTCGACTCCGGCGTGTTCCGGCCCGCGACCGCCGCGGGTCAACAGGCGGACTTCTTCACCCTGGTCGGCGACCAACCGGGCGGTGGCCGAGCCGACGGGACCGGCTCCGACCACAACGTGAAGCGACATGCGAAAACCCCTCTTCGAGTTGACCGAGAACAGTGTTCTCGACTAAGTACACCGTACTCACGAGCTGGTCACCGCGTCAAGAACGGTGTTCTCGGTAAGGTCGAGTGTTCTCGGCTGTGCGACACTGCGGGGTATGCCTGCACCGTCCTTGCGCGCCAGGGTCCGCTCGGAGATGAACCACGAGATCAAGGAAGTCGCGCGGAAACACCTCGCCGTGGCTGGCGCGAACCTGTCGCTGCGTGGGGTCGCGAGGGACATGGGCATCGTCGCGTCGGCGTTGTACCGATACTTCCCGAGCCGCGACGCCCTGCTCACGGCGTTGATCATCGACGCCTATGGCGCGCTGGGCGCGGCGGCGACCAAGGCCGAATCGGCGATGCCCCGCGAAGACCTGCGCGGGCGATGGATCGCGACCTGCCGCGCGGTCCGGACGTGGGCGCTAGAACACCCCACGGAATACGGGCTGCTGTATGGAAGCCCCGTGCCCGACTACGCCGCGCCGGAGGAGACGACGGAGTTGGCGGCACAGGTGATCTTCCTGCTGGCCGGCGTGCTCGTCGAGGGGGCCGAGAAGCTGACCCCCACGCCGATGCCGGCAGCGATGCCCGACGCCGTCCGTGCCGACCTGCGCCGCGTGATCGAGCAAAGCCCCGGTGACCTGCCCGAAGAGCGGCTCGACCGCGCGTTCGTCGCCTGGGCCCACCTGTTCGGTGTCATCAACTTCGAGGTCTTCGGCCGGATGAACGGCCTCATCGAGGCCCGCGCCGAGTACTTCGACCACCACATGGCCCTCATGGCCGACCTCTGCGGCGTGCCCCACCAGACGGCCTGAACTTCCGAATATGTCGACAACTTCCGTTAGGCAAGCTCACAAGAGTTGTCGACATATTCGGAAGTTTGGGGGCTCGGAGGTGGGGAAAGTGTCGACATATTCCCCGGGGGGTCAGGGGGTGAGGCGGTCTTGGGCTTCGGCGAGGTCTTCGGGGGTGGGGGCGTCGTCTTGGGTGAGTTTGAGGCGCCAATGGCCGGTGAACTCGATGGATCGCTTCGGGACTCCGCGGTCGTTGACGAGGTGACGGCGTAAGGCGCGGACGGCGGTTGACTCGGCGGCCAGCCAGGCGAAGGGGGAACCAGGTGGGAATTCGGCGCGCTGTAAGGATTTGACGAGCAGGTCGGAGTTTCCGGCGGGGACGTTGTTGCGGTGTAGCCAGTGGATGGTGACATCACCGCGGGTCTGGAACGACTGTTCGTCCGACGCGTCGGCGACTTCGAGGTAGACCAGCGCGCGAGTTCCGTCGGGTAAAGACTCGACCAGGGAGCCAATCGCGGGGAGCGCGGTCTCGTCGCCCAGGAGCAGGAGCCAATTGGCTGCGGCGATGGACGTTCGGAGTGGGACGGCCCGGGCGAAGGTTGTCGACGGGCCGAACATGCCGAGCGTGTCACCGGGTTTGGCCGTCTGCGCCCACCTCGTCGCCGGACCGGCGTCGTGATGCAGCACGAAGTCGACGTCCACGGTGTCGTTCTCCGGGTGGTGCGCGCGGATCGTGTAACTGCGCGTCCAGGGCCGTTCGTCGTCGGGGATCGCGGCAAAAGCCTGGTACCACCCCATGAAATCACCGTCGGGCTCAGGGAGCACCGGTCTGGACCGGCCCGGCTTCGGGAAGTACAGCTTCACCTGCTGATCGGGTTCGATACCCGATAGCCCGGCCAAATCCTTCCCACCCAACGAAACACGCGCCATCCTCGGCGTGACCCGCTGGACGTCGGTGACCGTGACGTACCAGATCGGCAAGGCCTCCATCGGCTACTTCCCTCCGACGTACTCGCGCAGGTGCTGCGCGGTAAGCGAATCCCCCTCGGCGACGAGCTCGGCCGGGGTGCCGGTGAACACCACCCGCCCGCCGTCCTGACCGGCACCGGGACCGAGGTCGATGAGCCAGTCGGCGTGGGCCATCACGGCCTGGTGGTGCTCGATGACGATCACCGTGTTGCCGTCGTCGACGAGCCTGTCCATCAGCGCCAGCAGTTTGTCCACGTCGGCGAGGTGCAGGCCGGAGGTCGGCTCGTCGAGCACATAGGTAGTGGCTTTTTCCGCCATCTGGATGGCCAGCTTGACCCGCTGTCGCTCGCCGCCGGACAACGTCGTGAGCGGTTGCCCGAGCCCGAGGTAGCCGAGGCCGACGTCGATGAGCCTGTCGAGGATCGCCCTGGCCTGGCCGTTCGGGAAGAACTCGTGTGCCTCCGTCATCGACATGGCCAGTACTTCGCTGATGTCCTTCCCGCGCAGTTTGTATGTCAGAACCTGTGCGGTGAAACGCTTTCCCTCGCACTTCTCACACACGGAAGCGACGCCGGCCATCATGGCGAGGTCGGTGTAGATCAGGCCGATGCCCTTGCAATTCGGGCACGCACCCTCGGAGTTCGCACTGAACAGGGCCGCCTTGACGCCGTTGGCCTTGGCGAACGCAGTCCGGATCGGGTCGAGGAGCCCGGTGTAGGTCGCCGGATTGCTACGGCGGGACCCGCGGATCGCGGCCTGGTTGACCACGGTCACATCGTCCCGTTTGGACAGTGATCCGTGGATCAGCGAGCTCTTGCCCGAACCGGCCACCCCGGTGACGACGGTCAGCACACCAAGCGGGATGTCGACGTCGACGTTCTTGAGGTTGTGCGAGTTCGCGCCCCTGATCGAGAGCTGCCCCTCCGGCTTGCGCACCTCGTCGCGCAGCTGCGCCCGGTGGTCCAAATGCCGCCCGGTCAGCGTCCCCGACTTCCGCAGCTCGTCAACGCTCCCGGTGAAGCAGATCTGCCCACCCGACGGCCCAGCGCCGGGACCGAGATCGACGACGTGATCGGCGATGTCGATGACCTCGGGTTTGTGCTCGACGACGAGCACGGTGTTTCCCTTGTCCCGCAGAAGAAGTAACAGGGCATTCATCCGCTGAATGTCGTGCGGGTGCAGCCCGACCGTCGGTTCGTCGAAGACATAGGTGACGTCGGTGAGGCTGGAACCCAGGTGGCGCACCATCTTCACGCGCTGCGCCTCACCGCCGGACAGCGTGACGGACTCACGATCCAGGCTCAGGTAGCCCAGGCCGATCCCGACGAGCGAGTCCAGCGTTTCGCGCAGCGTCACCAGCAACGGCCCGACCGACGGATCGTCCATCTCCCGCACGAACTCGGCCAGATCACTGATCTGCATGGCCGAGCACTCGGCGATGTTGCGCCCGGCGATCTTCGACGACAGCGCGGCCGGGTTGAGCCGCGCGCCCTTGCAGCTGCCACAGGTGGTGAACGCCACCGCGCGATCCACGAACGCCCGGATATGCGGCTGCATGGCCTCCCGCTCCTTCGCGAGATACAGCCGCTGCACCTTCACCACGAGACCTTCGTAGGTGGTGTTGGTGGTGCCGATCTTGACCTTCGTCGCCGGTTTGTACAGCAGGTCTTCCCACTGCTGGGGGCTGTAGTCCTTCAGTTTCATGTCCGGGTCGAGGAAGCCGGAGTTGATGTAGCCCAGCACGTACCAGTTGTCCACCGTGAACCCGGGGACGGTGATCGCGCCTTCGTTGAGCGAAAGTTCCCTGTCCAGGATCTCGTCGACGTCGATCGCCGAAACCCGCCCGAGCCCCTCGCACGCGGGGCACATGCCTTCGGCCATGTTGAAACTGAACGCCGTCGACGGCCCGACATGCGGCGTGCCGAGCCGGCTGAACACGATCCGGAGCATGGTGTGGGCGTCGGTCGCGGTGCCGACCGTGGAGCGGGAGTTGGCCCCCATTCGTTCCTGGTCGACGATGATCGCCGCACTGAGGTTGCGCAGCGCGTCGACATCGGGGCGCCCCTGGCTCGGCATGAACGATTGGATGAACGCGGTGTAGGTCTCGTTGATCAGCCGCTGCGATTCGGCGGCGATGGTGCCGAAGACCAGGGAAGACTTCCCCGATCCCGAGACGCCGGTGAAGACGGTGAGCCGTCGCTTGGGGATGTCGAGCGAGATGTCCGCCAGGTTGTTCTCCCTTGCCCCTCGGACTTCGATGACGTCGTGACTGTCGGCGGCAGCCGGGCGCATAGGTGCTCTCCTGATATCTTTACGGCATAAAGGGATGGCTCGACGAAGTTACTTTATACCGTAAGGAGTTGCAAGTGGTCGTCTACGCCGGTCAAGGCGATGCTCGCCGTTCGATGGCCCTGCTGTGGCGCGGCGCGCAGGCCGGGGACGTGCGTCCCGGCCCCAAACCGGCACTGACCGTCGACATCATCGTGGACGCCGCGATCGCCGTCGCCGACTCGGCCGGGATGTCGGGGCTGTCCATGCGCGCGGTAGGCGAGCAACTCGGGCGCACCGGCATGGCGCTGTACACCTATGTTCCCAACAAGAACGAGCTCCTCGACCTGATGTATGACAAGGTGCTCGCCGAACTGCCCACCGAGTACGACCTTGACGACGGCTGGCGCGCGGCCACGACGGTGTGGGCGCGGGACTACTGGGCGTTCTACTTGCGGCATCCGTGGGTGCTGCAGGTTTCGCAGGCGCGGCCGGTGCTGGGACCGAACGAATACGACCTGCTCGAGACGATGCTGCGGATCCTCTTCGCGACCGGGCTGCCGCCCAAGATGCTGAAACGGCTGGTCGGGACGCTGACCGGGTTCGTACGCGGCGCGGTGCAGATCGTCGCCGAATCACGGCACGCGCCGACGGCGACAGGCGTGACCGACGATGAGTGGTGGTACACCCGGTCGGCGCTGCTCATGGAAGTCGCGCAGGACTTCCATGAGCGGTTCCCGCTGGTGACGCTCCTCGAAAGCGAGCAGGCTTTCCAGCTCGACGACGAGACAGTGCCGTATCTGGAACAAGAAGCCATCGAGACGTTCGAGGCCGGGCTGGCCGTCATCCTCGACGGCATCGAAGCGCAGCTGGGTTAGACGGCTTCGGCGAAGGTCAGCTCCGGCGGCGCGACACGGAAGAGGCGCGTGAGGTAGGCGAGGTAGAGAACACCGAGGCCGAGCCACACGAGCCCGAAGGTGATGGCGATCCCGTCCAGGTTGAACAGCAGCCACACGTCGACGATCGCGCCGATCGCCGGGAACACCAGGTTCGTCACCACCGGCCCGCGATGGCGGACGTACCGCGCGATCACCGCCAGGTTGACGAACGTGAACGCGGTGAACGCGCCGAAGTTGATGAACGACGTCGATGTGCTGACGTCCAGCGACAACGCCACCAGCCCCACCACCCCGGTCAGCACGATCGCGAAAGCCGGGGTGTGCAATTTCGGCTGTAGGTAACCGAAAAGCTTCTTCGGCAGCACACCGTCACGGCCCATCGCGTACATCAGCCGTGACGCGCCGGCCTGCGCGGCGATGCCCGACGCGAACTGTGCCACCACCAGCCCGGCCAGGAACAGCGAGGCGAACGCGTTGCCACCGATGGTCCTGGCGATCTCGAAAGCCGCCGACGACTGGTCGTCGAACACACTTCCCGGGTGCACCAGCTGTGTCACGTAGGCCAGCAGCACGAACACGCCGCCGCCGATCAACGCCGTCAGCAGGATGGCTCGCGGGATCGTCTTGCGCGGCTCCACCACTTCCTCGGTCAACGTCGTGACCGCGTCGAAGCCGAGGAACGAGTACGCCGCCAGTGCGGCACCCGCGGAAACCGTGGTCAGCGAAGCGCCGCCGTGGAAGAACGGCGTCGAACTCACCAGCGCGCCGCCACCGGAGACGACGTCGCGCACCGAAAGCACCACGAAGAACCCGATCACCAGGATCTGGAAGGCCATCAGCACGAAGTTCGCCTTCGCCGCGACCTTGATTCCCAGTACATTGAGGACAGTCGTGAGCAGGATGAAGGTGATCAGCCAAAGCCAGCTCGGCACGCCGGGGAACTGCGCGGACAGGTACGCGCTGCCGATCAGCCAGATCACCATCGGCAGGAAGAAATAGTCGAGCAGCACCGCCCAGCCGACGAGGAACCCGAGTCGCGAATCGATCGCCTTGCGCACGTAGGTGTACGCCGAACCGGCGACCGGGTATGCGGCGGCCATCTTGCCGTAGCTCGCGGCGGTGAACAGCATTGCCACCAGTGCGAGGAGATACGCCGTCGGGACGGTGCCGGCAGTGGTGTCGGCGACGATGCCGAACGTGCCGAGCACGATCAACGGGGTCATGTAGGCGAGTCCGAAAAGGACAACCGAGCGAAGCCCGAGGTGTCGGGTGAGCCCTGTGGGTTCGGTCATTTCGCGTCTCCTCGCGGGTGCCACCGGCGCGGGTCGATCCGCCCCTGGTAGAGCGGAAGTTCGAGCGGTACATCGGTTTCGGTGAACTGGTCCCACATGCGATTGAGCCCAGCGGTGCCATCGCTGCGCACGCGGGTCACATCGTCGAGATCGAGTTCCAGTGCGAGCACGGCATCATCGGGTCCGGGCGCCTCGGCAAGGACCTCCCCCTCGGGATCCACCACGAGACTCGAGCCGGCGCCCAGCGGTCCCGCAGTGTTCACGCTGGCCACGAAGACCTGGTTGACGATGGCGTTCGCCCTGGCGAGCACGAGTTCCTGCGCACGGTCGCGAGTCGTCGTCCGCACCGGGTTCAGGATCAGCTCGGCGCCGAGCCACGCCAGGTGCCGGGAGACCTCGGGGAACCAGGCGTCGTAACAGATCGAAAAGCCGATCCGGCCGGTTTTCGGGATGTCGAAGACGACGAACCTGTCGCCGGGGTCATACGGCTCGTAGGGCCGCCACGGGAAGACCTTGCGATAGAACGCGACCCGCTCACCGCCGGGTGAGTAGACCAGCGCGGTGTTGTAGAGCTCGCCGCCGTCGCCGCGCTCGCAGACGCTGCCGGGCGCGAGCCAGATCTTGAGGTCGCCGGCGAGTTCGGCGAGCGCCCTGTCGCGCGGCCCGTCGAGCGGTTCCGCCGCGGCCTGTAGCTCCTCGGTACTCGTATCTGCACAAAGATGTAGCTCGGGATAGGCGACCAGCCGGGTTTCCTGGTGACCGTCGAGCAGCTTTTCGACGTCGGCGGCGAACGTCTGGAGCGGCCGCGGCGGCGTTTGTACGAGTGCCACCGGCAGGGGTCTCGACACGGGGACACCTTCCGTCGATTGGGATAGACCGCAAACTAGTTCATATTGAGCAATTAAACAAGAGTGCTCACTTTGAACAGTTTTGTCCGGTACCGTGACGGGGTGACCCTCGACCTGCCCGCTCTGACCGGTATCCGACGGCTGTCCGCTTTGGACACCGTCCGCGCGCGGATCGCGCTGGCCGTCGAGCTGGGCCTGCTGGCGCCGGGCGAACGGCTCCCGTCCAACGCCGATATCGCGCGGGCACTGGACGTCGGCGAGATCACCGTGCGCCGGGCACTCGTGTCACTCTGCGAAGACGGTGTGCTCGAACGCCGGCGCGGCCGCGCGGGCGGCACGCTGGTCGCCGATCCGCCCCCGCAGGGCCGAGTCCAGGAGATGGCCGTCTACACCGACGCCGCCACCGAGGTCCACGAACTCATCGACCATCGGCTCGCGCTCGAATGCGGACTCGTCCACCTCGCGTCTCTCCGCCGCGACGACACTCAGCTCCGGCACCTGCGTGAACTGGTCGAAAAGATGGACAAAGCCTTGAGCTGGGCGGAATTCCACGATCTCGACGCCGAGTTCCATCGGTCCGCGGCCGCCGCGAGCGGCCTCGCGTCGACATCGAAGCGCTATGCCGACGTGCTCGGCGAGCTCTACGGCTACTACCTGCCGTACCCGGTCGAATTCCTCCGTGAATCCAACCGCGAGCACGCCGCCCTTGTCGAAGCGCTCACCCGGCAGGATCCGGCGGCCGCCGTGGAACTGACTTGCCGGCACGTCGAGGCCTTGCACAAAACGATGTTCGTCGGACTCACCCCCTGAGACCAGCGCGGCTGCGTGGGTGGGTCGGGAGGTGATCGCCATCGCTGGTCAGCTCCGCAACTCCGTGTCCAGCTTGTCCAGCCAGTCGCTGGTGCCCTGCTCACGCCATTCCGGCTCTTCCTGGCCGTCGAGGAAGGTGCCCTGCTCGGTGAGCACCAGTCGGGTGCCCTCGCCGGCGGGTTCGAACTCGATCGTCGTGATCGACACCGTCGACAGCTCACCGTCGCCGGAAAGCGTTGAGCTGTAAACGATCCGTTCGTCCGGCGCGATGTTCTGGTACCGGGACTCGAAGCTGATCAGCTTGCCGTCGTAGGTGCCATGGTTGATTTCCCGGCCACCGACCCGGAAATCGAGCTCGTGCTCGCCCTTTGGCCCGGCGAACCAGCGCGCTTTCGCGGCGGGGTCGGACCAGGCGGCGAACACGCGGCCAGGGCTGACGTCGTAAGTGCGTTCGAGGGTGAAGGTGGCGTGCTTGACGAAGTTGGTGGTCATGGTTTTCTCCTCATTCATCGGTTTGCTCGTTCAGGAAGTCGCCGAGGCGGTCGAGTCCGCGCTCCCAGTCGGTGCGCTGGCCGCCCAGCCAGTCCTCGGCCAGGCGCAGCGCGGCGGGTTCGATGTGGCAGGTACGGACCCGGCCGGTCTTTTCGGATCGGACGAGCCCGCTCGCCTCCAGCACCTGCAGGTGCTGCATCACCGCGGGCAGCGACATCGCGAGCGGCCGGGCGAGGTCGCTGACTGAGGCGGGGCCCCGGGTCAGCCGCTCCACCATGTCGCGGCGCGTGCCGTCCGCCAGTGCCTGGAAGACCCGGTCCAACGGCGTCGATTGGTTAACCACGTACTTAACTATCGACCTGATCGGCCCGATAGTCAAGTATCTGCTTAACCTTGGTGGGCGTAACCAGGTCTTTATGCAGGAAAACGGCATATTCGATATGCGGGCACGAACCCGCCGGATTAGATTTTTCCCATGACCAACTCACCGGACCAAGACTCGTTCGCCTACCCGCCCCCGCCGCCGATCGACTCGGGCGCGCAGACAGTGACGCCGGCACCGCCAACAGAGATCGTCGGTGCCTTCTGGGCCTACCTGATCGCCGCGCTCACCTGGCTGATCGGCGGCCTGCTGGTCATCGGGAACAAGCAACAGATCGCCGACGCGCTGCGCAGCGCCAACAACCAAGGCGGCGCGCTCACCGAGGCGCAGATCGAAACGGCCGCCAATGTCGGTGTGATCCTCGTGGTTGTCCTGGCCGTCGTGATCTCGTCGCTGTACGCATTGTTCGCCTTCAAGCTCAAGGCCGGCCGCAACTGGGCCCGAATCGTGCTGACCGTCCTCGCGGCGCTGGCGCTGATCTCACTGCTGCTCGGAACCGGCGGCAACCTCGTCAGCTACATCGGCCAGTTCGCGGCCATCGTCGCCGCGGTGCTGTCGTTCTTGCCCAGCTCCAGTGAGTACATCGCCCAGGTGAAGGCCTCGCGCCAGCTCCGCTGACGCTCACCGCGATGCTCCGAAGGCCAGCTTGATGGCGCCCCCGCGCGAGGCACTCAAGGTGGCCTTCGGAGCATCGCCTGGCAGCTACTTCAGCAGCACCGGCAGCGCGTCGAGGCCGTAGACGATGGAAATCTCGCGGAACTTGAGATCGTCCGCGGGTACCGCGAGGCGCATGTTCGGGAAGCGGCGGAGCAGCGCGGGATACGCCGCGCGAAGCTCCATCCGAGCCAACTCCGCGCCGATGCACCGGTGGATCCCGTAGCTGAAAGCCAGGTGTGACGGCGATTTCCGGGCGGGGAGGAACTTCTCCATCTCGGTCCCCAGCGCCGCGTCACGATTCGCGCCGCTCAGGGAGACGAGCAGGATGTCACCCTTGGAGATCTGTTCGCCGGCGATTTCCATGTCCTCGGTCGCGAACCGCGGGAACGCCATCTGCACCACGGTCAGGTACCGCAGCGCTTCCTCGACGAACTCGGAGATCGCGTCGTCGTCATCGTGGACGAGCCGGAACGCTTCCGGATCCTCGAGCAGGACCAGCGCGCCGAGCGCCAGCGTGCTCGCCGTCGTCTCCAGGCCTCCCGTCAGCACCCCGTCGGCGAGCCCGGCGAGCTCGCGATCGGAGATTTCGTCGCCGTGTTCCTTGACGAGCATGCCGAGCAGCCCGTCACCCGGGTTCTCGCGCTGCTTCTTGACGATCTCCAGCAGGTAGGTCAGCGACTCGGAAATCGCGCCGAGTGCGCCACCCGCGCCGGCGAAGAGGTCGAACCGGACGGTGCTCAGCCGCTGGAAGTCGTCGCGATCCTCGTACGGAACGCCGAGGAGTTCGCAGATCGTCAGCGACGGAATGGGCAGCGCGAAGGCCTGCCAAAGATCGACCGGCCCTTCCATTTTTTCCATCGCGTCGAGTTGCTCTTCGATAATGGATTCGATTCTCGGCGTGAGCCTGCCGAGGCGCCGCATGGTGAATTCCGGAGTCAGCAGCTTACGCAGCCGAGTATGCACGGGTGGATCGGCGAAACCGAGTCCACCGGGATTTTGCTCCTCGGTTACACCCGCGTTACCGACAAGGTTGGTGAAGTCGCTACTGACCCCCGTCGCCCGGCCGAGCACGGCTTTCGCCTCGTCATATCCGCTGACGAGCCAGCCCTTCATGCCGAACGGGAGGTCGAGCCTGTTGACCGGCGCTTCGGCACGAATACTGCCGAGCTCACTCACCGGATCCAAGCCCTCACGCCTCAGCGGCATCAGCACGGAATCTGGAAGGAACGAAATCTTCGACAGGTCGAAGCCATCCTTCTGCGTGCGCGCGAAATACTTGCGCCCCAGCCAACCGACAATACGTGACCTAATACTCCCCACGCCCAAAGAATACGCGCTCATGTCTGAGTAGTCGGGACGCGTGCCGCCCGAGTTCCTGGCCTTCACCACCGGTGTGCTGCACCTCACCTACATCAGGCAGCCCGCGTAGGCTCGGGCGAATGTCCGATCGAAACGAATTCGCCGGGACGCGCCGCGCGCTGCACGGCATCGCGGAACTGGTTCTCGCCGGGCCGCAGCACAGCCTCAACGGCAAGATCCGGCTCCGCGTCACACCCGGCGGGTTCGGCACGGTCTTCGAACCCGACCTGCGCGTCGAAGGTGTTCATCTCATCGCCGCCGGGCAGCGGCTGCCCGTCAACGGCAGGACGTACGCCGAGCTGGCCGCCGCGGCCGGAGTCGAAGCGCGTGCCCTCACCGAGGTGTATTCCGACGGGCCGGGCATCACGCCGGACGAGGTCATCACCGTCGATGCCGACGCGGCCGCGCATCTCGCGAACTGCTTCGCCCTCGGCCAGGAAGCTTTGATGCGGTTTCTCCCGCACGCGGAAATCGTGCTGTGGCCGGAGCATTTCGACCTCGGTGTCAGCGCGGACGAGGTCAACTACGGCATCTCACCCGGGGACAGCTACCTCGGCGAGCCGTACGCGTACGTCGTGCCGTGGCAGGTTCCGGCGGGCGATTTCTGGACCGCGCCCTTCGGTGCCGCCCGCTCGGTGCGGGAACTCGGCGACGCCGAAGCGATCCTCGCGTTCTTCGAGGAAGGCCACCGGCAGATTCAGCATGCCGCGAGGCGCCGGTGACGACGGCGCAAGACCCTGAAGGCCACCTTGAGGGCATTAGAGTCCCTCGCGTGGGGACGCCATCAAAGTGGCCTTCAGAGCGCGGCACCACCGACGACCGGCGCTGATTCAAAGTCTGAGACCCCGCTAGCATTCAGGCATGGCGGATCACGGCGAAGCGCTGAAGGCGATCGAAGACAGCCTGGATCGGCCGTCCGCGGCGCGGATCTACGACTACTTCATCGGCGGCACGACCAACTACGCGATCGATCGCGAGTTCGCCGAGAAGGTGCGAAAGCGCCTGCCCCTCATGGGCGAGTACTGCAAGACCAGCCGCGGGTTCCTGGGCCGGGCCGTGCGCGAGGTGTCGAAACTGGGCATCACGCAGTTCGTCGACATCGGCTCAGGGCTGCCGACGGCGGGCAATGTGCACGAGGTCGCCGACGACGCGCGCACGGAGTACGACACCCATGTCCTCTACATCGACAACGAGCCGATCGCACTGGCCCACTCGACGGTCCTGCTCGCCGACACCGCCGATCCGGACAGGCATCGCGCGATGGCCGGCGACTTCCTGGACCCTGAAACGCTGTGGGACGAGGTCCGCGAGTCGGAGATCATCGACGTCGACAAGCCGATCGCACTGGTGATCAACGCCGTCATGCACTTCATCAAGGACGACCAGAACCCGGACGCCCTGCTGCGGTTCTACCGCGACACGCTCGCCCCCGGCTCGATGCTGATCCTTTCGCAGATGACCAACGAAAATCCGGTCAACGAAGCCGAACGCCAGGCCCTGCTGGACCTGATCGAGTACTACGAGACCACCACCAACCCCGGCTTCATGCGGACGATGGCGGAGTTCTCGCGGTTCTTCGGCGACTGGCCGCTGCTGGAGCCGGGCCTCGTTTACGCCCCCGCCTGGCACCCCGACGAGGACACGTTGTTCGCGTCTTCGCCGTCCGAATCACGCGTCATCGGTGGCGTCGCCCGAAAGCCGTGACCTCGGCGAGCGCGGTGTGCACGGCCGCCCGCCCCAGGTCGACAGCCTTTCGCAGCACGCTGGGGTCGCGCTCCAGCGAGCCGACGTCCGGTGATCCGGCAGCGGGCCGAACGGTGAAGAGCGCTTCGTTCTCAGCCAGCTGCCGCTCGTCGGCCAAGTCGCGCTCGTAAGTGGTGCGCCACAAATCCAGCGTGCCCGGCGCGTGCCGCCGCAGGATCCCCGGCACGAGCATGTCCTGCATGCGCGGCGGCCGCAACGGCGCTTCGTCCGCACGACGGGTCCGCAGCACGAGGACGTGCGTCGCGCCCTGCTTCAGCGCGGTGTGAAAGGGCAACGGCTCCGCGATCCCGGCGTCGACGAACCGCCGGCCGCCCAGCCGGACCGGGCGCCCCGCGAGAAGCGGAATGCACGCCGTCGCCTGCAGCGCAAGCTGCAAGGTCACGCTGTCCGAGATGAAGGGATGCAGATCCGTCGACTCGCCGGTGTCGGCATCGGTCGCCAGTGGGCGGAACGGAATCGGACTCGCGAGAATCGCCGGGAAGTCCATCGGCTGGAGCCCGTCGTAGACCTTGTGGACGAGGTAGTTCGTGTCCACCACCGGACGCCCGCGCAACGGGTGCCACGGGTTGATGACCCGCCGCATCACCGACGGATCCCACCACGACGCCATCCCGGTGGACGCGCGCCCGCACACCAGCCACGCGCCATTCAACGCCCCGGCCGACGAGCCGTAGACGTCGTCGAAACAGGACAGCAACCCCAGTTCGTCAATCGCCATGACCATTCCGCTGGAGTACGTCCCGCGGCTGCTGCCGCCCTCGATCGCGAGCGCGAGCCGGTGGCCGTCGTCGCGCTTACCGGTTTCCTGTCGCTCGGCGATCAGTCGCAGTACGGGGTGCACTCTGCCCATTGTGGATGCTGTTCACCCGCGCACCGCCGAATCCGTTGAGGTGCACCCCGCGCGGGGGACATTCACCTTGCCTCCCCCACTGGGGGCCCCTGAAGTACCCGAAAGCGGCGTTGGGGGCACTCAAT
>JAVXWP010000013.1:0-2766 GCA_032230695.1 Actinomycetota bacterium
AGTACGGCCACGCGGTGGTGTTGCGAGCAACCGGGCAGCCCGTCGCCGCGAGCCCCGAGGTCGAGCGCGCGCTGCTCCGGACGGCGCAGGGTGCACTCGCGAACGTCCGGGATCACGCGGGTGCCGATCACGTCGAGGTGCTGCTCGACTGGCAGCACGAGTCGGTGCGACTGCGGATCAGCGACGACGGCGGTGGCGTCCGGGAGCGCGGGTCGAGCCCGGACCGGGGATACGGGCTGCCGTCGTTGCGGGAGCGGCTCCGGGTTCTCGGCGGCACCTTGACGCTGGACAGCACGCCGGGGCGTGGCGCGGCGTTGACGGTGTCGGTTCCGGTCGCGGCGGTGGCCGGGTGAAGGTCCTGCTCGTCGACGATCACGTCGTGGTCCGCGCCGGGTTGCGCGCGCTGCTGGAGGGCGAACCGGGGTTCGAGGTGGTCGGCGAAGCGGGTGACGGCGCGGAAGCGGTCCGGCTGGTCCACGAACTCGGGCCTGACCTGGTGCTGATGGATCTCCGGCTGGAGAAGGGCTCCATCGACGGCATCGAGGCGACCCGGCAGCTGACGGTCGTCGCGCCGACGGTGAAGGTGGTCGTCCTGACCAGTCACGGCACCCGGACCGACGTGGCGTTGGCGCTGGCGGCGGGGGCCCGCGGGTACGTCCTGAAGGCCGGCCCACCCGATGACCTGTTCCGCGCGCTGCGGACCACGCACGACGGCGGGACCGGGATCGCCCCGGAGACCGTCGGGCTGCTGGTCGGCGAGGTGATCGCACCGACGGCGGCGCTGACCGATCGCGAGGTTGCCGTCGTCAGATCGCTGGCCCGGGGCCGGAGCAACCGTGAGATCGCCGCGGACCTGTTCGTCAGCGAGGCCACCGTCAAGACCCACCTGATCCGGATCTACCGCAAACTCGGCAGCAGCAACCGCGCGGGCGCCGTGATCGAAGCAACCCGCCGTGGTCTGGTCGACCTCGGCTGAGGCTCAGACCTCCGACGCGGCGGGCTCGGCGTTCCGGAAGACGAGCCAGCGGAGGGCGCAGTACATGTAGATGCCTTCGCAGACGCCGGCGATCACCCGGCTGACGTGGTACTCGACGCCGAGCAGGCTCAGGCCGGCGCCGACGCCCAGGATCCAGACGAGGTAGTTGACCGCGACCACGCCGACGTACACCGCGACCTGCGGTCCGACGGCGGCGTGGGAGCGAAAGTTGAGGGCCCGGTTGAGCACATAGCTCAGCCCGAACGCCGCGCAGTACGCGACGGTCACCGACAACCAGAGCGGCAGCTGAACGGCAGACCGCAACAAGGTCAGCAACGCAAGATCGACACCGAAGGTGAACCCGTTGATCACCACGAACCCGAGCAGACTGGCCGGCAGCCGTGACAATCCCCATGGCAACCGCCGGACGACCGACTCCATCGCGGTGCTGAACGATGCACCCCGCTGCTCGGCGCGGGTGAGGACAGTCGTCATGCCGCCAGTCTGCCAGGCGGCGGACCGCCAACACTCACCATCCGACCGACAGCCGCGCTCGCCACGCTCAGTCTCGGGAGGGAACCGTTCCGAAGCGTCGAAGGTGAGTGTTGGCGGTCCGGCTCAGCGGACGGCGGCGAGGGCGGCGGAGTCTTCGGCGCCGAAGGTGTCCTCGAGCTTTTCGGGGGAGTAGTCGAGGTCGATGCCGGCCACGTCGGCGCCGAGCGCGGACTCGATGGCGCCGAGGCGACGGGTGGCGCGGTCGCCGGCGTACGTCATCAAGGCGGTGGGGTCGATCTCGGGCGGGAGTTCGGGGGAGTTCTCCAGCGCCCACTGGATCTGGACGAGGGCGTGCGGGAGGAGCTCCTCCATCGTGTCGGTGACGACCTTCCAGTTCGACTCGTCCGCGGCGACGTGGCGGCGGCAGGTGAAGGTGCCCCAGGCCATGTGGCGTCGTTCGTCGTCACCGATCCGGCGGATCAGTTCCTGCATACCGGGGAGCACACCGCGACCCGTGCACAACAGGTTCCACGAGTGATAGCCGGTCAGTGCCAGAGTGCCTTCTACTACGTGGTTGTAGGTGACAGATGCCCGCACCTGGTTCGCCGGTGAAGGATCATCAGCCAGCGACTTCAAAGCAACCGGCAGGGCTTCGTAGAAGATCGCCCTGTACCCCGGGTTGTTCTCCACATAGCGATGCAGATCCTCGGTGATGCCGACCGCGTCCAGCCACATCCGGAAGACCGCGGTGTGCTTGGCCTCCTCGAAGCAGAACTGCGTCAAGTACATCTCGTCGCCGAAGCGCCCCTCGGCTGCCATCGCCTGCAGGAACGGCTGCAGGTCCTCGGTGACCGCTTCCTCACCGGCGATGAACTGCGCGCAGAGCATCAGCGCGTTGTCCCGCTCGTTGTCGGTGAAGTTCTCCCAGTCCTTTGCGTCCTGGCTGAAGTCGATGTCACGCGGGTTCCAGAACTTGCTGTTGCCCTTGTCGAACAGCCGCAACGGCAACGCGTCCCAGTTCAGCCCACCCTCGGCCAACGAGCTGAAACCCTGCCGGTGAAGGGGATTTGTCGTCATCACTGCCTCCTAGAGCTGTGGAGAAAGACAAGGGAAGGAAGGAAAGCGAGGGGGTTAGCTGGAGCTACTGAGAAAGGGACCGAGCACCTTGGCGACCTGGGAAGCGACCACGGCGGGCGCCGCGCCGGGGTTGACGATGTGGCTCAGTACTACGCGCAGCGCGATGTCGACGCAGGTCGCGACGTCATCGGCCGCAACCTCCGGCCAGTTCTCGCGGA
>JAVXWP010000024.1:0-19280 GCA_032230695.1 Actinomycetota bacterium
GCTCGCGCAGCCGTCACGCATCCTGGAATGCCGCCGGTGCCCGTGGTGGCCGACCTGCGAGACCGAGCTGAACCGCACCCGCGACGTCAGCCTGGTGGTGCGCGGCGAGGACGCCGGCGAGTTGCGCAAGGCCGGTATCTCCACAGTGGACAAGCTGGCCGCGCTGAGCCCGGCCGACGAACCGCCGATGACGTGGACGGCGGGAAACTTCACCGACGCCGTCGCACTGGCGCGTGCCTGGCTCGCCGACCTGACCGTGGTGCGGCGCGTTACCGAGGTCGTCGTGCCGCGCGGAGACGTCGAAGTGGACATCGACATGGAAAGCTTCGGCGAGTCCGGGGCGTACCTGTGGGGCTGTTTGCTGAGCGGCGCCGACATCGGACTGGAGCACGGGTACCGCGCGTTCGCGACCTGGGATCCGGTGCCGACGACCGACGAAGCGCGGTCGTTCGCGGAGTTCTGGGCTTGGCTCAGCGATGTGCGTGCGCGCACGGAAGCGGCCGGGCTGACTTTCCGCGCGTATTGCTACAACGCGATGGCGGAAAACCGGTGGCTGTTCGGTTCCGTGGAGCGATTCGGTACCTACCCTGGGATTCCGCCGCGCGCCGAGATCGTGTCCTTTGTGGACTCCGAGGAATGGGTGGATCTGTTCCGGAGTGTTTCGGACCAGTTCCTTTGCGCGCAGGGCAAGGGGCTCAAGGTGATCGCACCCGTCGCCGGTTTCAGCTGGCGTGACCCGGAAGCGGGCGGCGAGGCGTCGATGGGCTGGTACCGCGACGCCGTCGGCATGGACGGCGAACTCCCCGACGACACCCAGCGCGAGCGGCTCCTGCAGTACAACGAAGACGACGTCCTCGCGACTCAAGCCCTGCGCCGCTGGATGTCCACCCGCGCCCAATCCGAGGTCCCCTACCTGGAAGACCTCTAAACCCCCGAATATGTCGACAACTCTTGTTAGGCAAGCTAACGAGAGTTGTCGACATATTCGGAAGCGGGAGGGTTAGCGTGGGGCCATGCGGAGGGAGCCGTCCATCCGGATGACTTCGCCGTTGAGGTAGTCGTGGTCGATGAGGCTCAGCGCGAGTTGCGCGTACTCGTCGGGGCGGCCGAGGCGCTTCGGGAACGGGATCCCGGCGGCGAGCTTTTCCCGGAACTCCTCGCTGACGGTCGCGAGCATCGGGGTGTCGATGATGCCGGGCGCGATGGTCAGCACGCGGATGCCGTAGGACGCCAGGTCGCGCGCGGCGGACAGCGTCAGTCCGACAACGCCGCCCTTCGACGATGCGTACGCCGCCTGCCCGATCTGCCCGTCGTAAGCGGCGACGGACGCCGTGTTGATGATGACGCCGCGAGCGTCGTCGACGAGCGCGTCGGTCTTGGCGATCGCCTCGGAGGCGATCGTCAGGACGTTGAACGTGCCGATCAGGTTGATCTGGATGACCTTCGCGTACAGGTTCAGGTCGTGTTTGCCCTTTTTGGACAGGATTCGCGCGGCCGGGCCGATGCCGGCGCAGTTCACCACGGTCCGCAGCGGCACGCCTGAGTCCGCGGCGGCGTCCACAGCGGCCTGAACCTGGTCGGGGTTCGTCACGTCGGCCTCGACGTAGGTGACGCCGTCGATCTGCTCGGCCTTTTCGATCGAGCCCGCGAGGTCGAGCGCGAAAACCCGCGCGCCCTTCGCGGCCAGTGCCTTGGCGGTCGCGCCGCCCAGCCCGGAAGCCCCACCTGTGACGAGCGCGGCGGTGTCGGTGATCTGCATTGTTCTCCGGTTCCTTCCTGAGCTGGCCAAGACAGCTCAGGTTAACGCTCGTTCGCGTCGAGCGGAGAATGAGGCTGCTCACCCGTCGCGAGGAGTATTCGGGCCTGTCCGCTTCCGTTAGCGCTGCGGCCAACTCCGGCTGTCACCTTCAGCTCATGACCGCAGCTCGGATCGTGGTGGTGGGGACCGGATACGTCGGATTGACCACGGGAGCCTGCCTGGCAGGCCTCGGACATCAGGTCATCTGCGTCGACGTCGACAAGGCGAAGGTCGCGCGTCTCGCGGCCGGACGGGTGGACATTCTCGAGCCGGGACTGTCCGAATTGGTCGGCCGTGGGCTGACCAGCGGCAGGCTCACGTTCGTCGTCGGGGCGAGGGAAGCCGTGCGGGACGCCGAGGGCGTGTTCCTGTGCGTGCCGACGCCGATGGGTGCCGGTGGTGCGGCGGACCTGCGCGCGGTGGAGGCGGTGACGGCCGAGATCGGCGACGTCCTGCCGCCGGGCTGCGCGCTGATCACGAAGTCGACCGTGCCGGTGGGCACCTCGCGGCGGATCCGTGAGCTCGTCGGCCGCTCGGACATCCCGGTGGTGTCGAACCCGGAGTTCCTGCGTGAGGGCACCGCCGTCGCCGATTTCCTCGGGCCGGACCGGATCGTCGTCGGCTCTGACGACGAGGGCGCGGCGCGCTGGGTCGGTGAGCTGTACGCCGACCTCGCGGCACCGACGGTCGTGTCCGACGCGGCCAGCGCGGAGCTGGTGAAGTACGCGGCGAACTGCTTCCTCGCGATGAAGCTCTCGTACGTCAACTCGATCGCGGAGCTGTGCGAGCGGCTCGGCGCGGACATCGACAAGGTCACCGAGGGAATGGGTCACGATCGCCGCATCGGCCGGTCGTTCCTGAAGCCGGGGCCGGGCTGGGGCGGTTCGTGCCTGCCGAAGGACACCCACGCGCTGCTCCGGATCGCGCAGTCGGTGAAGTTCGACTTCGGCCTGCTCGGCGCGGCGATCGACGAGAACGTGGCGCAGCGGGACCGGATCGTCGCGAAGATCGCGGGCGCGGTCGGCGGCACCCTCGCCGGGGCGAGGATCGGGCTGCTGGGGCTGGCGTTCAAGGCCGGGACGAACGACCTGCGCGACTCGCCGGCGCTCGCGGTGGCGTCGGTGCTGGGCGCGCTGGGTGCCGAGCTCACGGCGTACGACCCGGCCGTCGGCGGCGAGATCGAGGGCATGACCGTGGTTGACGACGCTTACCAGGTGGCCAAGGGTGCGGACGCGATCGTGGTGCTGACCGAGTGGGACGAGTTCAAGCGGCTCGACTGGTCCTACATGGCCGAGATGATGGTCGGCGACGCCGTGGTGGACACCCGGAACCTGCTCGATCCGCAGGTCATCCTCGGCGTCGGCCTCTCCTGGCAGGGCATCGGCCGAACCCACCGGAAAGTGTCGACATATTCGGGGCGCTGAACTGCGGACACGGCGACAAATTCGGAGCTTTGGGGCTTGTGGGGCGGATGGGGCTTCAGAGGTGCCTTGCCCAGGAATATGTCGGCATATTCGGGGGTCCGAAATTCGTTAGCAACGCGTAGTATCGGTTGGTGTTCACGACCCGGCCGGAGCTATCCGGAACCCATGGCATGGTGGCGTCGACGCACTGGCTGGCTTCGGCCACCGGTATGGCGGTGCTCGAAAGTGGCGGCAACGCCTTCGATGCGGCGGTCGCCGCCGGATTTGTCCTCCAAGTCGCCGAACCGCACTTGAACGGCCCCGCCGGTCAGGTTCCGGCGATCTTCGTGACCGCCACCGACCGCACGCCACAGGTCCTCGCGGGCCAAGGCGTCTCGCCCGCCGCGGCGACACCGGAACACTTCGCCGACCTGGGGCTCGACCTCATCCCTGGCAGTGGGCTGCTCCCGGGCACGGTCCCCGGCGCGTGGGACGGCTGGCTGCTTCTGCTGCGCGACCACGGCACGAAAAGCCTGCGTGACGTGCTCAAGTACGCGATTTCCTATGCGCAGCACGGCGTTCCGCTTGGCGAGCGGGTTTCGGAGACCATCGAGACGGTTTTCGACCTGTTCGCGGACCACTGGACGACCTCGGCCGACCTCTGGCTGGTCGACGGCAAGCCGCCCGTCCCCGGCACCCTGCACCGCAACCCGACGCTCGCCGGAACTTGGGAGCGGCTGCTCTCCGAGGCCGAAGCCGTCACGGGCCGCGAAGCGCAGATCGACGCCGCTCGCCGTGCCTGGTCACAGGGTTTCGTCGCGGAATATGTCGAAACTTTCTCCAAGCAGGCGTTCCGCGACGACTCCGGGCGCGATCATGCGGGCCTGATCACCGGCCAGGACATGGCGAACTGGGAAGCGACCTACGAGCACGCGCTGATCACCGATATCGGCGACTGGAGTGTCGTCAAGCTCGGCGGATGGACGCAGGGCCCCGCGCTGACCCAGCAACTGCTGCTGCTGGACGGCTTCCGCGACGAGCTGTCCTATGTGGACGGTGTACCGACGGCTCGTACCGTCCACCTCGCCACCGAGTGCGCCAAACTCGCCTTCGCCGACCGTGAAGCCTGGTACGGCGACACCGAGGTCCCACTGGAAGCACTGCTTTCGGCCGATTACACCGCTCGGCGGCGCGCACTGGTGTCCGACGAAGCGAGCGGCGAACTGCGCCCCGGCTCGCCCGGCGGAGTCACGCCAAGAATGCCCGCGATCCTCGAACGCCTGCGCGGACTCCAAGCGGGCTCCGGCGCCACCGGCGAGCCGACAGTCGGCCCGCAAGGGGAAACTCGTGGCGACACCGTGCACATCGACGTCGTCGACGCGGCGGGCAACATGATCTCGGCGACGCCGTCGGGCGGCTGGCTTCAGTCCAGCCCGACCATCCCCGAGCTCGGCTTCTGCCTCGACTCACGCGGGCAGATGTTCTGGCTGGAGCAGGGACTCCCGAACTCATTGGCGCCAGGAAAACGCCCCCGCATCACCCTTTCGCCGTCGATGGCCCTGCGCGACGGAGAGCCGACGATCGCCTTCGGCACGCCCGGCGGTGACCAGCAGGACCAGTGGCAGCTGTGCTTCTGGCTCGCGCACACCCTCGGCGGCCTGAACATGCAGGAGGCCATCGACGCGCCGAACTGGCACACCACGGCGTTCCCGAGCTCGTTCTATCCGCGTTCCTGGACGCCGCGTGAACTGGTCGTGGAGTCGCGGCTCGGAAAGTCCACAATGGACGATCTTGCCGAGCGTGGCCATGAGATTGTCGATGCGGGCGAGTGGGCCCTTGGGCGGCTTTCGGCTGTTTCCCGCGACCCGGCGACCGGCATCCTCCGTGCTGCCGCGAACGCCCGCGGGATGCAGGGCTACGCCGTCGGTCGGTAGCGGGTTCCCGTGAAGGGGTCCTTGATGGTCTCAGAGTCCCTCAAGGACCCCATCACGGCGTTCCGGGTGGTTGCGCCTTCAGAGCGTTGAATTGACGTTCAGGGAGGTCCAGCCGCCGCCGACGGCGAGGAGTCTGCGGACGCCCTCAGCGTGGTCGGCGAAGCAGGCGAGATCGGCGTGGAGCAGGGCGGCGCGCTCCTCGTCGAGCGGGTACACGTCGTCCCACCACAGCTCCACCGGCGTGCTCGCCGCCACGACCATCGACTGCAGCAGCCCGACGATCTCGGCCGACTTCTCCGCCGCCGACTCCGCTAGGAAGTCGGACTGGATCGTGTCGCAGAGCGAGAAGAGCTCCCGAAGCCTGCGTATGGCGTCGGCCGGGGTTCCGTCCCAGGTCGCATCCGGCCAGATCTGGGTGCTCAGCTCCAGCCACAGCCGCCAACCGGCGGTCAGTTCCGCGTCACTCTTCGGCGTCCAGCACGACTCCATCACCCCACTATGTCACTCGCCGATTTGCTGCCACAGCCAAAACTCGATGCCTTGATTATCAACACATTCTGCGGTGATTCCGTACGGCTGGTGCTCCACCTCGCCTGCCTGGCCACCCTGACCCCGAACGCGCTCCAGCGCGGACGGCAGGTCGTCGACGGCGTACATCAGCTTCCACCCGATCTGGCGACCCGGCCCACCCCAAAGGCCACCCTGGAGGCCGCTGCCCTCGATACCCCAGCCGCCCTCGACGTTTCCCGGCGAGAACTGCCAGCCGAGCACAGCGCCGTAGAACGCCTTCGCGGGCTCGGCCGCGGGCACCTGGAACGTGAAGTAGCCCGCTTGGCCATGCCGGACCGGCTCGGTGCCGGCCCGTGGTGCGGCCTGTGCCACCAGCCAGCGCTGCCCGAACGGATCGCGGAACGACCCCCCGCGCCCGTACGAAGAGTCCGTCACCTCCCGGATCACGGTGGCCCCGAGTTCGACGGCCCGCGCCATCGAACCATCCACATCGGACACTTCGACCCGGACCGACGCGCCACCGTTGGCCGGCGCGATATGCCCGATCTCGGGGTGTTCCTCGGCGAGCATCAACACGGTGTCTCCGATCGCCAGCTCGGCGTGCCCGACCTTGCCGTCCGGCATCACGATCGGCTCGCCGCGGCGGGTCGCGCCGAACACCTCGACGTAGAAGTCGAGCGCGGCACGGGCGTCGGACACGGCGAGATACGGCGTCAGGGAACGGGTTTCGGCTCGGACTGTTTCGGTGGTGGTCATCTGGTCTCCGTTCAGAACCAAGCGGCGCAAGTTGTCGCGCAGCTCGGCGGCGAAATCGGGGTCGGGCCGGACGGCCTGCTCAGGCAGGCGGAGGGCGTCGAACGGATCAGTCAGGTCAGACATCGGTGCCCTCCTTCTCCTGATAGGCCTTCCGGAACGCGGTACGAGCCCGCACCAGCAGCGCTTCCGTGGCGTGGACGGTTCGGCCGAGATGCGCGGCTACCTCGGGAACGCCGAGCCCGTCTACATAGCGCAAGGTCAGCGCCGCCTGGTGAGGCGCGCCGAGCGACCCGAGGACTTGCCTGGCTAGCATCGCGTCGAGCTCGCCGTCCCACGGATCGGTGGTTTCAGGCTCCGAATCGTGCACCAGTCGCAACCCGCGCTCCTCACGCTCGCGACGGCGCCAATGGTCGGCGAGCTTGTGCCGCGCCACGCCGATCAACCACGCGACACTCACCGGCGCGGCCGCAGACTTCCGGCACGCACTCACCGCGCCGAGGAATGTCTCGGACGTCAACTCTTCGGCGAGCGTGCGATTGCCGCACCGGGACAGCAGGTACCCGTAGACCTCCGGAAGCGCCGACTCGTACATCCCGAGCAGCGCGAAGGCCGGGTCCGGTTGCACCCGAGGCTCGCTCACACCCCTATCGTCGTCCGGCGCCCCCCTTTTCCGACGCCCCCGCCGGGTGATTTTCCGGTCAACGGAGGCGTCAGCGCGGGTCGGGGAGGGTGCGGGCGAGCAGGGCGACGCCGAAGGAGAGCACCGCTTGGATGGCGATCACCAGCAAAAACGCGCCTTCGATACCCAGCGAGTCCGCAGCGCTGAGCGAGCCGAACAGGCTGCCTAGGGTGGCGACGCCGAGCGCGAGGAACGTCTGCTGAGTGGTGGTCAAGACACCGCTCCCGACACCTGCCAGCTCTGTCGGCACCTTCGAGAGCACCACCCGGAACAGCGTGGTCATCGCCATGCCCTGTCCGACACCGCACAGCAGCATCCCCGGCGCCAGGTCGAACGCGTTGAGGTCCGGCCACGCCAGCAGGATCGAGCCCAGCATCACCATCAACCCGGCCACCTGCATGAACAGCCCGAACGACACCACTCGCTGGCCGAACCGCGTCACCAAGCGGCTGCTCACCAGCGACGTTGCCAGGAAGCCGACGGCCATCGGGGTCAGTGCGGCGCCGGAGGCGAGTGGGCCGAGGTGGAGGCCGTCCTGCAGGGTCATCGCGATCACGAACATGAACCCGCCGAACCCGGTGAAGAACGGCGCGCCGACACCGAGGCCGCGCCGGATACTCGGCATCTTCAGTACCGACGGCGGCAGCAGCGGCACACCACCGGCCCGCTCGAGCCGCCGTTCAACGGTCACGAAGGCCGCGAAGACGAACGGGAAGAGCGCGAGCAGCACGATCGTCCACGCGGGCCAGCCGAGTGCGCCGCCTTCCATCAGCGGGATGAGAAGCGACAGCAGGGAGACGCCGAGCAACACCGTGCCGAGGTGATCGACGCCGAGCGGGTTCGCCGAACGCGTCTCCGGCAATGTCTTCTTGGCGAGGAACAGGCCCAGCAGGCCGATCGGCACGTTGATCAGGAAGATCGGCCGCCAGCCGGTGCCCGCCAGGTCCGCCGCGACGAGCACGCCGCCCAGCAGTTGCCCGATGACCATCGAAATCCCGGCGGTCGCGCCGTACATGCCCAGCGCCTTGGACCGCTGCTCGCCGCTGGTCGTGGCTTGGATGATCGAGAGGACCTGCGGCAGCATCAACGCGGCCGACGCGCCTTGCGCGGCCCTGGCCACCACCAGCATTTCCGCGGTCGGCGCGAGGCCGCAGACCAGCGAAGTAATCGTGAACGCCGTGAGCCCGGCGATGAAGAGCTTGCGCCGCCCGAAGGCGTCGCCGAGCCGTCCGCCGACGACCAGTAGGACGGCGTAGATGATTCCGTAGGCGGCCACCACCAGTTCGAGGGTGGGCGTCGACGCGTTGAAGTCGGCATCGATCGTCGGCAGCGCGACGTTGACGATAAAAAAGTCGATCAGGGGAAGTGCTGCCCCCAGCAGCACGGTGACCAGGCCGGCAGGGGTGAGTCCCGGCCTGACTGACTGCTGCGCGGCGAGGATGGGTGCCGCTGTCTGAGTCGTCATGAGTACTAGGTTCCGCTCAGTTTTAAACTGGTACCAGGAGTCTGTTTATCCGGGTACCGCAACTACCTGGTAACTGGCTCGTCGTCGCCTTACTCTGGACGCATGACCGCCGTGCTTTCCGACCCCGCCGCCGTGCGCCGCCACGAGCTGGCCAGCTTCCTGCGCAGCCGCCGCGAGCGCATCACGCCGGAGCAGGTCGGGTTGCCGTATGCCGGCCGACGCCGGACGCCCGGCCTGCGTCGCGAAGAGGTCGCGCAGCTCGCCGGGGTCGGGGTCACCTGGTACACCTGGCTCGAACAGGGCCGCGACATCAACGCCTCCGAGCAGGTGCTCGACGCGATCTCGCGGACGCTGCGGCTCGATCCGTACGAGCACGCGCACCTGTTCACCCTCGCCGGCGCACCCGAGCCCCCGGCGGAAAAGGAATGCCGGTCGATCTCGCCGTCTATCCACGCGACGATGCGTCAGCTCGAACCGTTCCCCGCGATGGTGCGCAACGCGCGCTGCGACATCCTCGCCTACAACCGCGGCTACAACTGGCTGATGGGCGACATCGACGCGATCCCATTCGAAGAGCGCAACTCGATGGTCCAGTGCCTGACCAATCCGGAGTGGCGCAGGCGGTTGCCAGACTTCGACAGCAACATGCCGCGGATGGTCGCGGGGTTTCGTGCGGCGATGGCCGAGCATGTCGCCGAACCGGCGTGGAAGTGCCTGGTGAAGCGGCTTCGGCAGGAGTCGCCGGTGTTCGAACGGCTGTGGAACGAGCACGAGGTCACGTCCCAGCGGATCATGACCAAACGCTTCGAGCACCCGGACGTCGGGCTGCTGCGGTTCGACTTCGCCTACCTCTACTTCGGTGCCCGCTCCGAGATCTCGATGGCCACCTACACCCCGGCCGATGAGGAAACCGCCGCGAAACTGCCGATCTTCGACAAGATTCGGTAGCGCGTACGGCGGGTGTCGTAACGCGAGTGCCGCTTTCCAACGGACGCGAACCGTCGGCCGGCCGGGGTAGCTTTTCCGGGTGTGGCACGAGCGATGGGGAAAACGCGATCCCGCCAGGTGGACAGTGGTGTCGACGCTGGTCGTGACGCTCTTCGTGCTCGGCACGACAACGGGCGCCAGCCGCTGGCAGCCCGACGCACACCGCCTTGACGCATTCGGCTATCTCTGGCTGCTCGCCGCCGCACTGCCGCTGCTCGTGCGCCGCCGGTTCCCGCTGACGGTGTTCGTCGTGGTCGCGACGCTGACCTGGTTCTACTACTGGATCTCCGGCTATCCGGGCGGCCCCGCCGTGGTGCTGCCGACGATCGCGCTGTTCACCCTCACCCAGCGGCGAGGCCCGATCACGGCCGGCGTCGCCGGTGGTGCGCTGGTGCTCATCGGGTTCGTGCTCTACCTGGCTACCGGCGGCCGAGTCCTCCTCGACGCCCGCGCCGGATTGTTCGTCGTCTGGATCGTCGCCGTCGTGGGCATCGGGACGGCCGTCCGCAACCGGCTCATCGCCGTGCGTGCTTCGCGGGAGCGGGCCGCGGAGCATCAGGGCCGGCTGGCCGAGCAGGAACGGCTGAGGATCGCTCGCGATGTGCACGACGTCGTCGCCCACAGCCTGGCGATGATCAACGTGCAGGCCGGGGTCGCCGCCCATGTCGCGGACAGGCGGCCCGAGCAGGCGAAAGAAGCACTGCTGAACATCAAGGAAGCCAGCGCGTCCGCGCTGAAGGATCTGCGTGCGACCCTCGCCGTGCTGCGCTCGGGAGAGGATCGCGCGCCCGCGCCGAGCCTGCGGCAGATGTCCGAACTGTTCGATCACGCCCGCGCGACAGGGCTTGTCGTGCGGGTGAACGGCTCGCCGGGTGAGCTGCCCGCGCCGACCGATGGCGCGGCGTACCGGATCCTGCAAGAGTCACTCACCAATGTGGTCCGGCACGCCAACCAGCCCCGTACCGTCGAAGTCCGCTTCGACAGGCGGGAAGGCTTCTTCGAACTCGTCGTGACCGACGACGGCATGGGAGCCGCGGAGCCGAAGCTCGGCAACGGGCTGCGCGGCATGGGCGAACGCGCCGCCGCGCTCGGCGGGAAGATACTCGCCAGGCCGGTCGAAGGGGGATTCGAAGTGCGTGCCGAACTACCGTTGGAGGGGGACTCGTGACGATCAGGGTGGTGCTGGCCGACGACCAGGTGCTGGTCCGCGCCGGTTTCCGGGTGCTACTGGAGACCGAGGACGGGTTCGAGGTCTGCGCGGAGGCCGGCAACGGAGCCGAGGCGGTCACCCAGGCGATCCGGCATCGGCCGGACATCGTCGTGATGGACATCCGGATGCCCGGTGTCGATGGGCTCGAAGCGACCCGTCAGATCACCGCGAATCCCGAGCTGTCGGGGGTGAAAGTGCTGGTGCTGACCACTTTCGACGTCGACGAGTACGTCTACGAAGCGTTGCGCGCCGGGGCGAGCGGCTTCCTGCTGAAGGACACCGAGCCGGTCGAGCTGCTCCGCGCGCTGCAGGTCATCGCCGCCGGTGAAGCCCTGCTCGCACCGACCGTCACCCGACGGCTGATCGCCGAGTTCGTCGGCCGTCCGGAAAACCGGCGGGTCGACTCCAGCGCAGTCCGCGAGGTGACCGATCGGGAACGCGAAGTCCTCGCACTGGTCGCCGGTGGTCTCTCGAACGACGAGATCGCCGCCCAGCTGGTGATCTCCACGGCCACGGCCCGCACCCACGTCAGCCGCATCATGACGAAGATCGGCGCCCGGGACCGCGCACAGCTGGTCGTGCTCGCCTACGAATCAGGTCTGGTCACGCCGCGCGGCAAGTACTGAGTTTCTCGTCTGACCAACCCGCGAAGCGATCACGTCGCTTCTCACCGGTGCCGCAGCTGCCTCGCCAACCGCACGAGGAACACCACAGCCAGCACTGACACAATGGCGATCTGAACCCACATGGACTACCTCCTCGCAGCTGATGCTGCGTTGATAGGACGCCCAGTAGTGGGAGGACGTTGACGGCGGTGGCCTAAGTCACCTGTTTGAGCTAACCCTTTCCATGACGACGGTGGCTTCGGGATCCCTGGGAGCCGGAGACGGCTCCGGTTTGTCGGCCCGGGGTTTGTCGAACCGGGTCGCGAGTTTCCTGGCCAGCTTGTGACTGGGCCGCTCCACCAGCCGGTAGGAGATCTCCACGACGCCGAACGTGGCCGCGATGACGATCACCAGCGCGATCGGCAACGGCACCGCCGGGCGCAGCAGTTCGAGCAGCACGAACGAAACCAGCATGTGCAGGAGATAGAGCGAGTAGCTGCGCTCGGACAACGCCGTCCAGAACGGTCGTTCCTTCAGCCTCGGTTCGGCGAACATCCCCATCAGGAAACAGACGATCGCGAACGCGAGCGCGAGATTGTACGAATTGTCGATCCGGCCGACGTCCACGATGTCGGCGAGAACGTAGAGCGACCACGCGATCGCCCCGTACGTCCAGCCCGCCCACAGCGGGATCCGCTTGCTCGCGGTCGCCCAGATTATCTGGCCGATGATCATCGCCGGGAGGTAGGACACGGCGACGCCGAACAGCGAATACGAGGCGCTGTAGTGGGTCCGGCTCATCAGCACGACGAAAACGAAGGTGAGCTCGATGGCGATGGCCAGCCACACCGCCCGGCGAAGCACCGGCAGTACCAACAGGATCATCGCGTAGTAGATGACCTCGATGATCATCGTCCACGCCACCGGGATCAGGACCACCTGCGGGAAGATCAGGTAGTTGGCCAAGGTGATGTTCGTCAGCACGGTGATCGGGGTGAGCAACTGGGACTGGCCCGTTGTCGGCGGGTGGAGATTCGCCATCAGCAGGACCACGGTCAGTAGCACGGTGAACAACATGGGCGCGTAGATCCGGATGACCCGGTTCAGCGTGAAGCGCCCCTGGCCCTGCCGCATCGCGATCGGTGTCACCACGAAACCGCTGACCAGAAAGAAGAACGGCACCGCTATCTGCCCGATGCCCTGACCCGCCATGTGCATCGGCCCGCTCGTCAAAGCGTCGATGAAGTTGATATATGGCGCGTGCTCACCTTTCGCGTGCACCCACGGCTCCGCCAAGTGGCTGTAGAACACGAGAAGCGCGGCCATCGCCCTGCCGATGTCGATGAAGACGATTCGGCGCTTCGGCTGCGTGCTGATCAGAGTCACCACCCCCTGTGTCCGCCACAGGGTAGCTTCTCGGCCTTCTCAGTTCGCGACTAACCAACGCATCCGCTCAGGCGGGGCAGAGCCAGAGAGTGAAGAACTCCCGTTCGTCCGTTCTGGCCCCCCGGATCAGTTCGTCATCGGTGTAGTCGTCGACGATCCGGCCGTCTTCCTCGACCGTCAGGAGCCGATAGCCGAGCTTGCGATAGCCCGCGAGTACCTGTGACGGATCGTCTCCCAGCTCTTCGATCGCTTCGGGGGAGAATTCGCAGACCACGTCGGGCCGGTCCCGCTCCAGGATCGACCGGAGGCCTGCGAGCGCACGGTGATCGCGTCCCTGCAGATCCACCTTCACCAGCGTGACGGGCTGAGCCGCGACCTCCGGGATCTCCTCCAGCCGCACGGAAGGCACGACGTTCGACTGGTCGCCGTCGGCGGCTTCGCGAACGCGGTGGTCACCGCTGTTCGTTTCCGCGGCACGGACAAGGCGTACCCCGCCGTCGTTGTCCCATGCGGCCGCTTCGACCACAGTGACGCGTTCCGCTTGCCAGGCAGGCAGGTTCGCGGCGAGGTTTCGCCTGAGGAAGCCCGCGTTGGTGGCGTCCACCTCGACGGCGATCACCCGCGTGACACCCGACGTGGAGCGCAGCAGGCTCAGCGTGTGGTAGCCGACGTGCGCGCCGATGTCGATGAACGCGCCCGGCCTGCGGCCCGCCAGTTCGGTCATCTTCGTCGCTTCGGACTTCTCCCACGACCGGTGAAAGCGGATCCACGGCAGGACGACGTCGTCCGCCGGGAGGATCAGAGCGCCCGCGTCACAGAGGACCACCTCGGCGCCGTCGGGCACCGGGCTGTGGACCAGCCGCGCGGCTTCGTACACCGCGCCGACGTCGGTCGTGATCCGCCGGATCATGTGCTCGTTGTTGTCCAGTCGGGCGTCGCGTTCCTGGAACATGCTGTGCGACAACGATTGTGCGGCTTCGAACCCGCTCGTCAGTTCGGTCTGGAACGCCTGGAGCCGGGTCACCTCTTCCTCGACCCCCCGCAACGCGGACTGGGTTCCTGGTGCCTGGTGGCGAAGTTCGTCGAGCGCCGACTGCGTTGTAGCCAGCTTCGCGCTCAGCCTGCTGGTGAATTCGGCGTCGCGCTGCGCCGCGCGCTGCGACTCCTCTAACGCCGCCTCGACGGCTTCGAGCCTGCCGAGCAGCCGCTGCGCGGTGTTTTCCGCGCCGTCGAGCAACGCGCCCATGACGTTGCGCTGATGGACGTCGTAGTGGTCGATGACGCGCAGCACCGCTTTGCGCATCGCGGGAGCGAGCGGCACCCGGGAGGACGCACCCGGTTCCGGACGCCAACGCAGCGCTTCCCGCGCATTGTGCATCGGGGACAACGGATGGTCGAGCTGCTCGGGGGCGGCCGGTGCGGCGAGATTCCCGCGTTTCGCTTGCCACGTCTCGTAGGCCTGCGCAAGCTCGGCGTGCATCCAGGCTGCCGCCGTCTCCATCGATCGGCTACGCAGGATGTGTTCGCGCGCGGCCTTGCCCCGGCGGTTCGCTTCTTCCGGATCCTCGACGATCTGCCGCATCGCGGCCGCGGCGGCGCCGACGTCGGGATCTGCCCAGACACCGTCCGGGTGGTACGGAAGGGCGCCTTTGCCCACCGGGACCATCCGGTAGCGAATGGGCCAGCCGGTCCTCTCGTCGAGGAACTCGCGGGTGCTCGAATAGTCGGTCGAGATCACCGGCATCGCGCGCACCATGGCTTCGGCCACGGTCAGCCCGAAGCCTTCACTGCGGTGCAACGAGACGTAACACGTGCTGACGTCGTAAAGTTCGTGCAGTTCGGCAACGCTCAGGTAGCGCTCGATCAGCTCGATCCGGGGATCGTCGGCGACCTCGATCCGGAGCCGTTCCGCCACGCCGGGATGCAGGCGCGCGTTGATCGTCTTGATGACCAGGCGCACGTCTTCGCGGTCGGGGAACGCGCGCCGGAACGCCGCGACGACACCCCACGGGTTCTTCCGATGCGCGGTGCTGTTGAAGTCGAAGGCGAACAGGAACTGCGCGGGGTCCCCGGCGGCGCGCCGCGGTGCGTTGACGGCGCCGTGGTCGCGAACCGGCACCGGGATCGTCTTCACCGGGATCGTCGTGTGCCTGGCGAGCGCGTCCCGGCAGAAGTCGGAGACCGTCCACACCTCGTCGAGCAGATCGAAAGCATGGTGCTGTGCTTGGGGAAAGTCCTCGAGCTCCCACGCCCACAGGCCGATCCGGTAGCGCTGGTGGCCGACCTCGGGATGGTTGGCGAGCACCGCCGCCGTCTGGTCGGCGTTCACCGCGAGCACACTGACCGGGAACCGGGGATTGCCCACGGTGTCCGGCCGGTCGATCCCCGTCCGGCTCTGCAGCGAGCGTTCTTCGAGTACGGAGACGACCGGGACCTTCGCGAGTGAGATGGCGTCGTGCACGATGCGGCCCATCTCGCCGACACCGAGTTCCGCGGTCAGGTAGCCGAGCAGGTTGACGCCGAACTCTTCGCCGGGCGCGGCCGGCGGCTCCGGCTCGGCCGGAAGCGCCCAGTCGGGCAGCATGCCCTCGGCCACCCCGGAGAGGCGGCACCAGTTGCGCAGGCGAGCCGAATCCGCGCCGGTCGGCTGCGGGAAGGCGAGCTGCAGATCCACCCGCGCTTCCCAGACGGCCATGACCAGCCGGTTGAGGCCTGCCGCGGCGTGCGCGTCTTCGTCGGCGGAAAGCAGCCATGCCCGCAACGCGGCGCCGCCGTCCGCGCCGAACGCGTGTGGGGGCAACGGCTTCTTCTTGCGCTCGGCCTTGATCCAGCCGTCACGGAACAGCCTGCGGCTAATGGGGGTCAACGACTGGCCGTCGCCGAACTTCGCGAAACCGTAGGCCACCGCGTCCAGCGTTTCGGCGTATCCGGCGGCCTTCAACGCGGCGCCGTAGCCATCGCACAAGGCACGCACTTCGGGATGCTCGGAAAGCAGGATCCGCGGCTTGCGGGCGAGGTGGAAGCTGAGCAGCCAGCTCGTTTCCGGCCGGTAGCCGCTGAAGTGGAAGAACCGGAGCCGGTGCCCGCCCGCGGTGAGCGTGCCGTCGGCGTCACGGTCGACGGAGCGGTCGTGCAGGTTCCAGTAGGCGACGTTGAAGCCGGGGTCGGTCAGCACGTAGTGGCGGAACAGTGCCGGCACCTGGTCGACCCAGCGCTGATCGGTGAACAGCTGCTTCTCCGGGGCGACGATCGCGTCCTGGCGCAGCCGCTGTGCCCAGAAATCCAGGAAGTCACCGGCGCCGGCACCCACGGCGATGAAACCGAGGTTGAAGATGCCCGTGCCCATGATCACGGCGTCGTCCGGCTCCATGCCGTCCTGCGGCAGCGGAGCGAGGAAATGCGGCGTGAGCACGATTCCGTGTTCGGCGGCCAGCACGGCGAGCTCGGGCATCGGCGCGAATACCTGGATGTCCGGGTCGAGATAGATCGCGACCGCCCTGTCGCGGAGCAGTTGACGCAGCAGGTACGGCTTGACGGACGTCGCCAGCTCGGTGATCGAGTACGCGGTCGCCATGCGCAGATACGTGTCTTCGTCGATGCCGAACGCGTCCCGGCCGACCACCCGGAACCCGTCCTGCCCGCCGAGATCCGACTCGTCCGCGTCGATGACCGCGATGACGAAATCACCTTCGGGATGGTGCCGCAGGTACGACCGCGCGAGCACCCTCGCCGCCGGGAGGTAGTTCCTGGCGACGATGGTGCACGCGGTGACGGCCGGCGCCGCGGCTGATTGCCCGTCAGCCATTGCTGGGCAGTGTGCTCAACTGAGCCGCGAGGGCGGCGTCGTACGAGCTCTTGGCCGCTTCGAGCCCGGTAGCGTTCGACACGTCGACCCGGACGATCACGTTGCCACTGACGTAGTGACCGCGGACCTGGGCGGGCTGGCCGCCCTTGACCCCGATTTCGGTGGTCTGTACACCGACCGGGGACTCGGTGTCCGTCTTGGCGCCGTTCTCGATCTGGACGGCCTTCAGCTTGTCGACGGCGTCCTGTGCGGCCGCGGGGGCGAACGCCTCGGTCAGCATCAGCACGACCTGGCTGCCGTCGGACAGGTGGTAGACGACGACCTTGGTGTCGCCCGCGCCCGAGGTCGCGCTGTCGTACGCCTCGAGCTCTTTGGGGCCGAGGTAGTTGAGCTGCGGGATGTCCGCCATGGTCTTGATCTCGGGATGCGCCTCGGCCTGGCCTGCCAGCTTCGCCGTGGGCAGCGGGTCCGGCGGCGGCGCCGGGGCCTGCGAGGTGGCCGGGGGTGCCGGCTGGTCGCTGGGACCCGCCTGGTTGTTGGACGAGCCCGGACCCCAGATCAGGAAGGCGCCGACACCGAGCCCGACCAGCACCAGCACGGCCACCACGATGCCGATGACCTTGCCCTTGCCGCTGCTCTTCGTGCCGAACACCTCGGGGCCCTGGGTGATCCAGCTGTCCGGGCCCTGCGAGGCGAGCGGTGGGAATTCGTTCCCGCCCCATGGTGGGCTGGCGTCGGTTTCCGGGGTGTTCCACGTCGGCTGCTGCCGGTGCCCGCCCATCGGAATCCCGCCGGGAGGGGACGCCGTGCCGCCGGGAACGACCTGGGTGCGGTCGGCGTCGCCGGGGACCGCGGGCCAGCCACCCTGCATTCCCTGCACGGCCTGGGTGCGCTCGGCGCCGGGGTCGACGCCCCGCACGACCTGCGTTGCTTCGGAGTTGTGCTGGGGGGCGCCGGAGTGCGGCGGGTTCTGCTGCGGGAAGCCTCGCGAGGGGCTCACTGGCGCGATGATCTGCGTCGACTCCGCGACCGGCTGCTGGGGCGGCTGCGGCGGCGGCGACTGGGGCTGGCCCTGCGGCGGCGTGCCGGGCGGCGTCTGCTGGGCGTACGGCTGGGGACTGTCTCCCTGGGTCACCGCGGACGTCAGCACCTGGTCACGGCGCTGCCGGTACTCGTCGGCGGAGAGACGGCCCGATGCGAGCTCCTCATCCAGGTTTCGTAGCTGCTCCTGCCAGGACACCTGGTAAACCCCCGTATGGCTTTTGTTACGCACGGCCCGCGAGGGCCTATCTGCGACTACGCCGCATATTGTGCATGGTCTCGCTGTTGGTAGCCGGTGCGGGTCGAGTTTGTGAGCTGATCGTGGATCAGCCGCGCGGCAGTACGCCGATGAGCTGGTTTCGCGTGCTCGTCACGCGCTCGCGCAGCGGGGCGGCGTCCCCGGTCGGCAGCTGTGAAATCCCGAGTCCCACGGTCAGGTTCGCCGACGCATACCAGCTCTCGCCCAGCGTCCCTTGCGGGCTCTGCACGCTCAGCGCGGTGTTGGCCGGCGTGTTGGCCAGCTTCATGTCGGTGAACCCGCTGGCCTGCGCGTAGTTCGTCAGGTCTCCGGCGAGTTTCGTTGCGTCGCCCGTGGATGGCGTCCTCACGACGAAGAGCGTGTAGCCGTAGGTCTCGTCGGCCATTTCGGCGGAACTGCGGTAGATGATCTCCTGCGCGCCGTTCGCCTTCATGAGGTCGGCGGTGTGCTGCCCGACCAGCTTCAGTTCGAGCGCCCTGTCCACCGACACCGTGGAGTTGTTCGGTCCCGCGGTACCCGGCAGGGCGGGCAGGCTCTTTTCGACCGCCGAGTTGCCCGAAGCCGCGGGGCGGCTCGTGGTGCCGATCCACCACACGCCACCGGCGACGAGCGCCGCCACGAGGACCACGCCGAGCGCGATGAAGAGCCAGACCGGCCTGCGATGGTCCTTCCTCGCCAGCGGGACCGTGTTGTCGGACGGCCGACGACCGGGCGGCCGCTGCGGGCCTTGGTGAGGGTTGTGCCGGGGCGTCGGCGGAGGCGGCGGCATCACCGCGGGACGTACCACCGTCGCCGAATCGATCCGGCCGGCCGCCGGGATCGGGTGGGGCAGCCAGTCGGTGTGCCGTTGGTCGGCCGGGCTGGGCGCGGTCGTCCGCCGATCGGTCGTGAACGGCTGGGCCGGCGAGGGACGCGGCGGCACCGGGGTCGGCGGAGGTGGCGGGGTGATCGGCTCCTGGGCCGGCGGCGTGGCTTGCTGGTATCCAGGGTTGGTGCTCTGCCACTGTTGGGCCTGCTCGCCCGGCGGACGGCGCAGCGGGGACGCGACCGGCGACGCCGAGCCGCCGCCGGAGGCGACCGCGAGCAGCTCGTCGCGCTGCTTACGGTGGCTTTCGGGGCTGATGCTCCCGTTGGCCAGCTCGACGTCCAGCTGCCGCAGTTCTTCCTGCCAGCCCATCGCGGAACTCCCTGCCCGTTAGTACCCCAGTGTGCTGGGTGCCCACAGGGTATTGCGCTGGTCGAGCGGACCGTCGTACCCGGTCTCGCGAGTGCTCGAACAGCGCGTCCAGATGCGTACAGTTTGAAGTATGTCGTGAGCTCGGCCGAGCTGGGGCGTTCTGTGTCCCCGGCGGACCCTGAGCAGTGGTATCGCCGCCTTTTCGCTGACGCTGCGGGGAATCGGCCGTGTAGAAAAAAAGGAGGGCGAGTGGGTCTCGCCCTCC
>JAVXWP010000039.1:0-37616 GCA_032230695.1 Actinomycetota bacterium
AGCGGATCTGAGCGTCGATTCGATCAAGCGTGCGGAGATCGCCGGTGAGCTCGCCACCCGGTTGTCGCTCCCGGCTGGCGGTGACGTCGAGGAGTTGTCCCAGGCGCGGACCGCCGCGGGCATCACCACGCTGATCTTCGGCGGCCTGAACGGGGTCTCCGAGACGGCTGCCGAACCACCGTCCGAAGGGGACACGGACCGGCCGGTCATCATCGCGCCGAAACGCCTTGTCCACCAGCAGTTCGAACTCGCCAAAGCGGAAATCACCGCCGGTGAGCTCACCGGCCGCAGGTTCCTGCTCATCGGCGGCGGTGACCTGGCCCCGATCATGGCGGCGAAACTCGGCGCTCGGGGAGCGGAGACCACCACGGTCCCGTCAACCGAGATCCCGGCGGCCGGACAGCTCGACGGCGTGTTCCACCTCGGCTCCGACAAGCCGATGCTGCCGGACGTCTTCCCGGTATACCAAGCGGTGCTCGCCGCCGGTCCGCGCTGGCTGATCGCAGCCGGCCCGGCGGACGGGTTGCGCGGTTTCTTCCGGACGGTGTCACGGGAGTATCCGGAAACCATCGCGAGAGTCGTCGAACACGATCGCGATGTCGACCTGGAGATCGTCGCCGAGGGGCTGATCGCGGAACTGTCCGGAGTGGATCGGGAGCCTGTGGTAATCCGGTCCGGGACCGCCCGTCACGGCCTGCGGCTGGAGGAGACCGCTCTCGGCCTGCTCGGCAGCACGGGTGCGGGTCCCGCCGGTGACGGCGCCGCCGAAGCCGCCGCGATCGGGCTCGGCCGCGACTCGGTGGTCCTGCTGGTCGGTGGCGCGAAGGGCATCACCGCGCGTTTCGCCACCGCGCTGGCCGCGGCGAGCCGCTGCCGGATCGAACTGCTCGGCCGCACCGCGTTGCCGGTCGGTGACGAAGAACCCGCCGTGGCCGAGGCGACCAGCGCGGGTGAACTCCGGACCGCGTTGATCGCCGGGGGCATGCGCGTTCCGGCCGAGATCGAGCGGACCATCGGGAAGATCGAGTCGGCCCGCGAGGTGCGCGCCACGATCAGCCGTCTCGGCGAACTGGGCAGCCAGGTCCGCTACCACTCCGTCGACATGCTCGACAATGAAGCGGTGCACCGTGCGGTAAAGGAGATCCACGCCGAGCACGGCCGGATCGACGGCGTGGTCTACGCGGCCGGGGTCATCGAGGACAAACTGATCGCCGAGAAGTCCGTGGAGTCCTTCGCCCACGTCTACTCGACCAAGGTCGACGGCGCGCAGGCGCTGCTGGACGCCACGGACGACCTGCCGGCCGGGCCGAAGTTCGCGGTGCTCTTCGGCAGTATCGCCGCCGCGCTCGGGAACCGGGGCCAGATCGACTACGCGAGCGCCAACGACGCGCTGGAACAGCTCGGCCGTAGGTGGTCCGAAGTGGACGGACGCCGTGGGCTCACCGTCCACTGGGGACCGTGGGCGCCGACCGGAACGAACAACGGCATGGTGACACCGGAGCTGATGCGGTCCTACGCCAAGCGCGGCATCGAACTCATCGACCCCGAAGAGGGCACGATGAGCTTGCTGCGGGAACTCGCCTGGGGCCACGAGTCCGACACCGCTGTGGTCTACAGTGCATCGGGGTGGTGAGCGCCACGATGACCCCAGTCGCGATCGTCGGGATGTCCGTTCTCTTCCCCGGCGCGCCGGATCTCGATACGTACTGGCACAACCTTGTCGAGGGCGTCGACGCGATCACCGACGTCCCGGCCGGCCGCTGGGACGCCGAGTACTATCAGCCCACCGGTACCGGGGAAAAGCGTGCCGACCGGATCAACTGCAAGCGCGGTGGTTTTGTCGATACCCTGGCCGAAGTGGACGTCAGCGGATTCGGGATCATGCCGAACTCGGTGCCCGGTACCGAACCTGACCAGTTGATCGCCCTGCGTGTCGCCGCGCAGGCGATTGCCGATGCCGGTGGTGACGACCGGCTGCCGGTGGACCGTCAGCGGATCGGCGTGATCCTCGGCCGCGGTGGCTACCTCACGCCGGGTCTGGTCCGGCTCGATCAGCGTGTCCGCACCGCGAGCCAACTGGTCCGCACGCTCGGTGAGCTGATGCCGGAGCTCAGCACGGACAGGCTTGAGGAAGTCCGGAAGGCCTTCACCGACCAGCTCGGGCCGGAGGCGCCGGAATCGGCGATCGGCCTGGTGCCGAACCTCGCCGCCTCCAGACTCGCCAACCGGCTCGATCTGCGCGGCCCCGCGTACACCGTGGACGCCGCCTGTGCGTCCTCTTTGGTCGCCGTCGATCACGCCGCACGTGAACTCGCCACCGGCCGGTGTGACGTCGTGCTCGCCGGCGGTGTCCATCACTGTCACGACATCACGTTGTGGAGCGTTTTCAACCAGCTTGGCGCACTTTCGCGGTCCGAGCGCATCCGGCCTTTCCACCGCGACGCGGACGGGGTGCTCATCGGCGAAGGCACCGGCGTGGTCGTCCTCAAGCGGCTGGCCGACGCCGAGCGCGACGGCGACCGGGTCTACGCGGTGATCACCGGAACCGGCGTCGCCAGCGACGGGCGCACCGCGAGCTTGCTGAACCCGGACACCGGGGGACAGGTACGCGCGGTGCGTCAGGCTTGGCAGGCCGCCGGGCTCGACCCGGCCGAAGAAGGTTCGATCGGGCTGCTGGAAGCGCACGGCACCGCGACACCGGCCGGCGACACCGCCGAGCTGGCCACCATCACCGAGGTCTTCGGGTCCACTCCGGACGGACATCGTGCGGTGATCGGCTCGGTGAAGTCGATGATCGGGCATACGATGCCCGCCGCCGGAGTCGCCGGGCTGGTCAAGGCCGCACTCGCGGTCTACCACGGCGTGCTGCCGCCCACCCTGCACTGCGACGACCCGAACCCGGCCCTAGCGCGGACCCGGTTCGACACCTTGGACACGGCCCGCCCGTGGGAAACCTTTGCCGGACAGCCTGTTCGCCGGGCCGCGGTGAACGCGTTCGGCTTCGGCGGTATCAACGCGCACGTCGTGCTGGAACAGTCCGCGAGCAAGGCTCCGGCGGTTTCGGTGTGGGAACCGGACCGAGTCCTGCGGCTGACCGCGGCCGATCCGATGACGATGGCCGCGTTACTCGACAACGACGACTCGACCGTGCTCGCCATGAGCTCGGACGAACAGGGCGGCCCAACAAGACTAGGCATCGTCGACCCGACGGCGAAACGGCTGGCACTGGCCAGGAAGGCCGTCGGTAAAGGGCGGGGCTGGCGCGGCCGCAACGACATCTGGTTCGCCCCCCGCCCGCTGCTGGGACCGGGTGGCGGCAAGCTCGCCTTCGTCTTCCCCGGTCTCGAAGCGGAATTCGAACCGAAGGCCGAGGACATCGCGCAGCGGTTCGGCTTGTCATGGTCCACTTCGGACGCCGCGGTCGGCGACATCGGCCGGCACGGCACCGGCGTGTTCCAGCTCGGCAGACTGCTCGACGCCGCGCTTCGCAAACTCGCCGTGAAACCGGACGCACTGGCCGGGCACAGCCTCGGCGAGTGGACCGCGATGGCGTGTGGCGGCATCCACGCCGAGCACGAGGTCGACGCGTTCCTCGCTTCGTTCGACCCCGATGCGCTGCGCGTCCCGGGTCTCGCGTTCGCCGTGGTCGGCGCGCCGTCCGCACGTGTGCTCACAGCGCTCGAGGGACAGCGCGAAGTCGTGCTCTCCCATGACAACGCGCCCAATCAGTCGATGATCTGCGGCCCGGCCGCCGACGTCGACGAACTCGTGCAACGCTTCCGGAGCGAGGGCGTGATCTCACAGGTCCTGCCCTTCCAGTCAGGGTTCCACACCCCGATGCTGGAGCCGTACCTCGGGCCGATCCGCGCGGCGGCGGAGACCTATTCGCTGCACCCGCAGAAGCTGCCGGTCTGGTCGGCCACCACCGGGAGCGAGTATCCGTCCGAACCCGGCGACGTGCGGGCGTTGTTCGTCCGGCATCTGCTGGAGCCGGTGCGCTTCCGCCCGATGATCGAGGCCATGCACCAGGCCGGGTTCCGCGGGTTCGTCCAGCTCGGTGCCGGGCAACTCGGCTCCCTTATCGGTGACACGCTGCACGGCGAGGAGCACCTGGTCGTCTCAGCCCACTCACCGCATCGTGACGGACTCGGGCAGCTGCACCGGGTGGCCACCGCGTTGTGGGCGGACGGCGCCGAGCCCGACGTTTCCGCGCTGTTGACCACTAAAGTGCCGACGTCGTCCCGGCCGGCGGTCCGGCTGGACCTCGGCGGGGCGCTTATTTCGCTCGGCGGGGACGACCGGCGCCGGCTCAGCTCCAAGTTCAAGACGGCACCGGCCGACATGTCTACTTTGGACGAACTCGGCACAAGTTTCCCGATGGCGGCCGAGCTGTCCGCACTGATGAAGGACACCGCCGACGTGGCTGCCGAACTGATCGCCGCCCGCAGGAAGCGGCCGGCCAAGCCCGAAGTCCCATCAGTACTGCGCGTGTCCACCGAAACCATGCCCTACCTGCTCGACCACTGCTTCTTCCAGCAGCGACCGGGCTGGCCGGACGAAGCCGACCGCTGGCCGGTGGTTCCGGCGACCACGGTCATCGGCCACCTGATGGACTTCGCGGAACAGGCGTCGCCGGGACAGCGGGCGGTGGCCGTGCACGACGTCCGGCTGACCAAGTGGATCGCGGCCATTCCCAGCGTCGACGTGCCGATCGCGGTCAAGTCCGACGGGCCGGGGCGTGTGATCGTGTCGCTGGGCGAGTACTCCCGTGCCGTCGTCGAGCTGGCGCCGGGGTATTCGCCGGAACCGCCTGCGGTCTGGCGGTTCGAGGCGGCCAAGGAACGCAAGCCGGACCTGACGGCGGCCGAGCTGTACACCGAGCGCTGGATGTTCCACGGCCCGCGGTTCCAGGGCGTCACCGAGCTGACCGCGATCGGCGACGCCCACGTTCGCGGGGTGATCACCAGCCCGGCCGCGCCCGGTGCCTTGTTGGACAACGTCGGTCAGGTGCTCGGCTACTGGATCATGTCGCAGCTGCCCGAGCGGACCACGGTTTTCCCGGTACAGATGGACAAGATCAGGTACTTCGGCCCGCATCCGGCGGCCGGGACGAAGCTGGAGTGCCTGGTCCGGATCACCTCGGTCACCCACACCACCTTGGAAGCCGACATGCAACTGGTCGCCGACGGCCGGGTGTGGGCCGAGTTCAGCGGCTGGCGCGACCGGCGTTTCGACAGCAACCCCCGGATCAGGCTGGTGGACCGCCTTCCCGGCCGCAACACGCTTTCGGATCTGCGTCCCGGAGGCTGGACCCAGGTCCACGAGCAGTGGCCCGACCTGGCGACCCGCGAGCTGATCATGCGCAACCAGCTGGGCGGGGGCGAGCGGGAACAGTACGACAAGCACCCGCCGCGCGGGAAACGCCAGTGGCTGCTGGGCCGGATCGCGGCCAAGGACGCTGTCCGGCGATGGCTGTGGGCGTCCGGCGAAGACGACGTCTATCCGGCCGAAATCCAGGTGCACAACGACAAATCGGGGCGGCCGTACCTGGCCGGGGTCCACGGGCGGGTCCTGCCCGAGCTGACGGTTTCGATCGCGCACCGCGCCGAGGCCGGTGTCGCCATCGTGCGGGCCGGGCCCTGCGGGATCGACGTCGAAGAGATCGTCGAGCATCCGGTGGACACCTACGCGGCCGCGTGTGGCGCCGACGAACTTGCCCTGCTGGCAGATTTGGCAGAACTTTCGGGTGAGCGCGACGCGGTGTGGTTCGCCCGGTTCTGGACGGCGAAGGAAGCCGTGGCGAAAATGCTGGGCACGGGTCTCGGTGGAGCCCCGGAGAAGTTCGAGGTGGTCAGCGCCGAACCGGACCGGCTCACCGTTCGCGTGGGCGGACATGAGCATCTGGTGTGGTGTGCGGCGATCGGCAATCCGCCGGGACTCGTCGCCAGGGATTACATCGTGGCCTGGACGGCCGAAAATGAGCAGGAGACGCAAAAATGAGCATCGACACCACGGCCCCTGAGCAGACCGGCGAAGTCGCTGTTCTGGCGGAGGTTTCCGGCATTCTGCGCGTGCTGCTCGACGAGTACGGGCTGGACGACGCCGAAATCGCGATGGACACGAAGTTCCACGACGATCTGGAGCTGGAAAGCATCGACCTCGTCGGGCTTTCCGGTCAGCTGCGTGAGCACTACGGTGACAAGATCAACTTCGCTGCGTTCATCGCGGAGCGGGGTCTCGAGGAGATCATCCAGCTCACCGTCGGCGACCTGGTCGACTACATCGTCGCCTCCCTGCGGAAGGGCTGAACCATGTCGAGGATTCTCGCGGGTGAGCTCAAGATGCACGTCCAGCGGATGAAACCCGAGGTGGTTCCCGAAGGCGGCCCGGCGCCGATCGTCGTGTTCATCCACGGCCTGCTGATCGACAGCCTGGCCAGCTACTACTTCAGCCTCGGCCCGGCCTTTTCCGCCGCGGGCATCGACGTCATCATGTACGACCTGCGGGGCCATGGCCGGACCGAGCGCCCCGAGTCCGGCTATCGGCTGGAGCAGTTCGTGTCCGATCTGGACGCCCTGCTCGGTGAGCTGGACGTGACCGAGCCCGTGCATCTCGTCGGCAACTCGTTCGGCGGTTCGGTCGCTTTCGGTTATGCGGCCACCCATCCCGAGCGGGTGGCGACGGTGACCTGCATCGAGGGTGAGCCGCCGGTGGATTCCTGGATCAGCAACATGAAGTACATCCTCGACCGCGCCAAAACCGAGTTGGCGCAGGAAGAGACGATCACCTGGTTCGCCCAAGAGCACGGGCACCACCAGGCGCGGGTCTTCCAGGCGGTCGGCCAGTTCGTCCAGAAGACGACCATCGCCGACGACATCCCGGCGAGCGCGCGGATCGAGCCGGACCTTTCGGCGTTGACCTGCCCGGTGTTCGCGATCTTCGGCGGCGACTCGGAACTGTCCGAGCAGGTCCCTTGGCTCGAAGCCTCGCTCGCCTCGTGCCGCACGGTGGTCATCCCGGATCAGGGGCATTCCGTGCTGGTACAGAAGACCGCACAGACCACCGAGCTGATCGTGGAGTGGGTGCGCGAGCACTCGCGGAGCGTGCTGGTGGAGGCGAACTAGATGAGCCGATTCCTGTTCGTGGTGCCCCCGCTCGTCGGCCACATCAACCCGGCCGTCGCGATGGCCGCCGAGCTGGTGGCCCGCGGCCACGACGTCGCCTGGGCCGGGCATCTCGAACTGGTCCGGCAACTCGCCGGCGCGCACGCGACGGTTTTCGGCTGCGAGGTACCGGCGCAGGAGGTCCAGCGGACCGCGGACCTCAAGGGGCCCGCCGCGTTGCAGTTTCTGTGGGAGCGCTTCCTGATCCCGCTCGCGGAGGCGATGGCGCCCGGGGTACGCGCCGCGATCGAGGCGTTCGAGCCGGATGTCGTGGTGGCGGACCAGCAAGCGCTCGCGGGCGGGTTGATCGCCGACGATCTCGGGCTGACCTGGGTGACGTCGGCGACGACGTCGGCCGAGCTGATGAACCCGCTGGCGAGCATGCCCAAGGTGGAGGCATGGCTGGACAGCCTGCTGGGCGAGCTGCGCGGCCGGATCTCCGGGGGTGCGGCCGATCCGAGGTTCTCGCCACACGGTGTGCTGGCGTTCACCACACGCGAGCTGTTCGGCGCCGGCGAGCTGCCGCACGACAACGTCTGGTTGATCGGGCCATCGCTCAGTGTTCGCCCGTCCACTTCGGACTTTCCATGGGAGTGGATCGATCCCGCGACGCCGACGGTGCTGATTTCGCTGGGCACGGCGAACCTCGACGCGGGCACCCGATTCCTGGCCACCGCGGCGGAAGCGCTGTCCGGGCTGGCCGTGCAGGCGATCATCGTTGACCCGGCGGGGTTGCTGGGTACCGGCCTTGGCGACCGCATCCTGGTGCGAAGCCATGTCCCGCAACTGGAATTGCTCAAGCGGCTCGACGCGGTCGTCTGCCACGCCGGGCACAATACCGTGTGCGAATCGTTGTGGCACGGCGTTCCGCTGGTGGTCGCCCCGATTCGCGACGATCAGCCGATCGTGGCCGGTCAGGTGGTCGACGCCGGGGCCGGTGTCCGTGTCCGGTTCGGCCGGGTGACGGCAAAACTGCTCGCCGGCGCGATAGAAGCGGTGCTGGACGAAAAACGTGGATTCCGGTCGGCGGCGCAGCGGATCGGCCGGTCCTTTCAGGACGCCGGCGGCAGCCGGGCGGCCGCGGACCGGCTGGAGGAGTTGCTCGTACGCGCCGAGACGTGAGTTACGGGTAGAGGTAGGAATTCAGGGCGGTGACGGCCGCGGCCGGGTCACCCAGGTCGTACCGGTCGACGGCCAGGTAGCTCGGCTTCTTCCGTGCCGCTGGCTCGCAGAAGCGCTCGGCGCGGTCGCGCAGTTTGGTGTTGTCCGTGCCGGGTGTCCCGCCGACCGGTGCGTCCCTGAAGTGGTTCATCACGAACAGCGGCCGGAAGTTCGGCTCGGTGCGGGTGAGCGGGACGTTGTCGCCTGCGCCGTACCAGCGGCTGTAGCAGGACCAGTCGCTCGTACCGGTGCCAGGGCCCATCGACCAGTAGTTTTCGACGGTCCACTCGCGCTGGTACATGACGCCGAAGCTGTCCCTGGTGAGTCCGGCGGACTGGTCCGAGGACCGGCTGTGGTCGCTGAAGATCAGGAGCCGGTCGTTGGCCGCACGCAGCGCCGAAACTGTCGGCCAGCCGCGGTCGCGGACTCCCGCCTGGTCGGGGCGGAACAAGACGTCGCCGAGTCCGTTCACGCTCGCGAGTGAGTTGCGCAGGACGCCGGGGTCGACGTAGTCCTCCAGGAACACGGTGACGATCTCGCTGGTGTTGGCGTTGAGGAAGTCGACGATGCGCTGCAGGTCGACGCCCAGCGCGACCGGGTTGCTGACCAGCGTGCAGCTGGTATGGCAGAGGATCGCGCCGTCCGGTGTCTGGTAGATGTCCATCATGAAGCCGCGGACGCCGTCGGCGAGCTGCTGGTTGAGACCTTTGGTCTGGTTGGGCACCCAGTTCACGAACGGCGGCGCGAAACCGCCGTCGACGCCGTTCGCGAAAGCGTTGTGCGCGGTAAGGAAAGTGACCTCGTCGAGACGCCGTTGGTCCAGTGGCGGGGCAGCGGTGGTCTGGGGGCTCACCGGGGTGAGGTACCAGCGCGCGAGGTCACCGTTGCCGCCGGCGAGCAGCGCGTCGGGGTAGTTGGCGCCGGACGGTTTGCTCGCCAGGGTCAGGTATCGGTCCGCGGCCGGGTCTTTGAGTGTGTACTGGTCGGTTCCGATCGGCTGGACGTTCCACGCGGCATCCGCGCTGTCACATCCGACGATCACGGCGTTGCCGCCCGAGCGGCCGAGACATCTGCCCGGCTGATCGGTGTTCTCCAGTACCTGAGCGGTGCCGTTCGCGCGCAGCGTCCACTGCTGGTGGTCTTCATTGCCCTTCGGCCGATGCTGCGCGACCGTGCCCGAACTGTCGGCCGCGTTCAGCCCCGTGACGGCGCTTTGGACGTAATAGGTGCCGCTCGCCGGTGCCGCCAGTGCCGCCAGTGCCGCCAGTGCGGGATGGTCCAGGGTGATCAGGGATGCCGCCAGTGCCGCCAGCACAGTGGCGGTGAACAGGGGACGGGACGCGCGCATGGATGCCCTTTCGTTCGTGGGAAGCCATGACACCGCGCCGAAACTGCGTGCGGTAGGGCCGGTAGGAGGGATCACCCGAACCTGTCCACCGGACATCGCGGTCGTTTCGACCGTAAACCAAATGGGTATCCACTCGGCGTCTGCAGCACGTTCAGCGAGAGGACATGTGTCATGGTTCGGTCGGAAAAGGCCCCTATCCGGGTGAAAGGCCTGCAGCCGGTGCAGATGCTCGCCGGGCTGGTGGGTCTCGTGTTCTTGGTGGCGGGCGTGGTCGGCTTCACGCGCACCGGATTCGGCAACTTCGCGGGACACGAGCCGGTCTTCCTGTCGGTGTTCGCCATCAACCCGCTGCACAATCTCGTCAACGTCGTGCTCGGCCTGATCGGGGTGCTGACGTCCATCGGCTCCGGCCTGGCGCGCATGTACGGCTGGCTGCTCTTCCTCGCCAGTGGCGTGATGTTCGTGTGGGGCATGATGATCACCGGTGTGTTCGCGTCGAACCCGGTGTCGGGCGCGGGCAATCCCTTGAACCTCAACACTGCGGACAACTGGCTGCACCTCGGCACGGCTCTCCTCGGTCTGCTGATAGCCGTAATGCCGGCCCGTAAGGTCGCGCTCGTCGAGCGTGACGACCTCGTGGAGCGTGACGCGACCGTGCAGGACGACAACGTCCATGGCGACAGCGATCGCACGATCCGCGACGAGCAGGCTCGTGATGACAACACGCGGACCGACGAGATCCCCGTCGCCGCGTCTTCGTCGAGCAAGGCGGGCGGCTGGAAGCACGGCTGGCGTCGTCACCCGGCCGGCTAAGGCCGCTCAAACCGCAGCTCGCCCCACCCGTGCACAGACCCGCACTCAGCCGTACACAGATGGCACTTACCCGCCGTATCAGGGGCGGTGGGGGGAGGCGTCGATGGAGCGGAGGAGGGCCCAGCGGTCGTGGTCGCCGGGCTCGGGTGGGGGGAAGCGGCGGGCGGCGGACTCGTCGAAGTCGACGCCTAGGCCGGGCTGGGGGGACGGGTGCAGGGAGCCGGAGAGCGGGACAGGGGTGCCGGGGAAGACTTCGAGCGTGGCCTCGCGGAGGGTGGCGGCCTCCTGGATTCCGAAGGCGGGGGACGAGACGTCCACGGCGAGGTTCGCCGCGTGGCCGAGGGGGCTGACGTCGCCGGGGCCATGCGGTGCGATCAGGACGCCGAACAGTTCGCACGCCGCGACCAGTTTCCGGACCGGGGTCAGTCCGCCGAGGGTAGGGATTCGGATGCGGGCGAAGTCGATGGAGCGGGAGCGGATCAGGGGGAGAAACTGGGTTGTGTCGTGGAAGAGTTCGCCCACTGCCAGCGGAATCGAGGTCTGGGCGCGTAGCTGAGGGAAGTAGTCGGCATCTTCGGGGGCAAGTACGTCTTCGAGGAAGAACAGGTCGACGCCGTGGAGTGCACGGAGGAACTGCCGCGCTTGGGCGGCGGTCAGGCGTTCGTGGGAGTCGTGGAGCAGTTCGATGTGCCGGGGGACCTTCGCTCTGACTTCGGCCAGTACACCGGGGACGTGCGCGAGGTAGGCGGCCGAATCCCAGCGGCCGTTGCGGGACCGCACCAGTTCGGCGTCGGCGCCGCTGGTCCCGTACGTGTCGGTGCCGGGAACGGCGACCTGCACCCGAATGTGCCCGAAACCCTTGGCAACAGCGGCTTCCACACCCTCGACGATCGAGGCGACACTCGACCCGTCGACATGCGTGTACGCCCGCACGCCGTCACGAACCCGCCCGCCCAGCAACGAATACAACGGCATCCCGGCCGACTTCGCCTTCAAATCCCACAGCGCGACGTCCACGCCGGCCAGTGCGTTTCCCTCTATCGACCCACCCCGCCAGTAGCCGCTGTTGAGCAGCAGCCGGTGGATGTCCTCGATATCCGCCGGATCGCGCCCCAGCAGCATCGGCCCGAGATAGTCGTCCACCACCGACCGGACGGCCAGCGTCCGCTGCGGATCGCTCGCGCAACCGAGCCCGTACAACCCTGGCTGATCGGTCTCGACGCGCACGATCAGGTACGGAGATCCTTGGGGTGCGGTGAGAAACGTCCGTACCGCGGTGATCCGCGAACCTGACGTCGACGGCCACGGAGCCTCCGCCAACGGGCGGCTCATGCGCCGGCCGCCCGGGGCGCACCGACCACGCGCAGGTGCCCGAGCGCGGATTCCCGCGTCCGCACGGTCACCGGCAGCACCACCAACTCCGGATTCACCGGGCCACCGGTTACCCGTCCGTGTAACAGTTGCATCGCCCGACGCCCCATTTCCCATGATGGCAACACCACCGCCGCCGCTGTCAGCGGCAGCACGTCGAACGGCCCGGCGTCGTCCATGCCGGCGAGATCCACATCGCCGGGGATGTCCATGCCGAGCGCCACCAGATCCTGCGCGGCCGTGGCGAGCGCGTATCCGTTGGCGCACAAGAAAACCGTGGGCGGACCGGCTCCGTCGAGCAGCTGGGACAGCATCGCCCTGCGTTCTTCCGGAGGCCGTAGCCGGTACGGCCGTAGTTGTGTCAGGTCTGGGCGGACCGGGATGCCGTTTTCGCGCAGTGCCTGGACATGCCCGGCGAGCCTGTCCAGGACGCTGGTCGCGTCGGTCTCGTCCCAAAGGGTGCCGATCACCCGGTGCCCGGCGGCGATCAGCTCGACGGTCAGCAGGTGGCCCGCGGCGAAGTTGTCCGCGACGACGGCGTCGGTCGCGAGATCCGGCCGGTAGCGGTCCACCATCACCAGCGGCACACCGTTGCGCCGCACCTCCGCATACGCGCTGACCTGGTCGCCTCCCTCGGCCGGGTACACGATGATCCCGCTGACGTTGTGCTTCAACGCCGTGAGCAACGCTTGGTCCTCGCGAGCGGTGTCGCCTTCGCAGTGGCTCAGGAAGAGCCGGTACCCCAGCTCTGCGCAGGTGGCCTCGACCCCGGCGAGCAGTTGCGAAACGTGCGGCCCGTGGTACTGCAGGATGCAGGCGATCGTCGCGTCGGACGCGGGCCGTTCGGGAGGCCGGTCCGCGACGAATGTCCCCTGGCCGCGGCGGCGCACGACGTAGCCCTCGGTCGCGAGGTCGTTCAGCGCGCGCACCGCTGTCGCATGGCTGACGCCGAAGCGCTCGCAGATTTCCCGCTGGGTCACGAACGGAAGCCCCGGCGAGTACTCACCCGCGGCGATGGCCGCCAGCAGTTCCCGCTTCACTCGCTGGTAGAGGGGAAGTGAGGCATCCCCTTTCACTGGCGTCCCTTCGGTTGGATCGGGCCGGACGGCGCAGTCAACTTAGCATGTTAAGTGCCAGAATCTCTGCGCTACGCCATCTCAGCGTGGCTCCGAACGTTCGCTTGACATGTTAAACGGGGTCCTCCTATGGTCTGCGTCACGCTCACCGTCAAGGAGGACAAGTGGGGAAATGTCAGCCAGGTACGCGGATTCTGGGCGCGGCCGTCGCGGTGGTCGCCCTGTTCCTCGGCGGTGTCGCGTGTGGCAGCGACAGCTCGTCCGGGGCGGGGAGCACGCTGGAGATGTGGACGTTCAAACAGGCGCACGTCAAGCCGTTGCAAGACGCGGCCGCCTCTTTCAAGGAGAAGACCGGCATCACGGTCAACGTCACCGCGTACACCCCCGATGACGCCTTCAAGAGCAAGATCCAGAGCGCCGCCGCCAGCAAGAACGTCGCCGACGTTCTCGAAGTGCACGCGGCCGGTGAGGACTTCGTGCTGGGCGGGTCGGGCATCCTCGCCGACCTGAGCTCGGTCGTGACTCCCGAGTGGAAGAGCCGGTTCCTCAAGGGAACGGCCGACGCCGGTCTGGTTGCCGAAGATCGCTACCAGCGTTCCCTCAAACCGAAGGCCCCTGACGCCGGAATCAAGACCGGCCAGTACTTCAGCGTCCCGCTCACCGCGGGCACCTTCGGCATCGTCTACGCCAACAAGTCGAAGCTGGTCGCCGCCGGGCTCGATCCCGCCAAACCGCCGACGACGTGGTCCGAATTCATCAACTGGCTCAAGATCGTCAACGCCAAGGACCCGCAGACCGGCGGCCTCACCCTCGGACTCAAAGCACCGACGACCGGGTTCAACTGGGCACTCCAGCCGCTCACCTTCGGCTTGCTGGGCAAGGAAAAATACCAGGCGCTGTTCAGCAACGACCCGGCCAGGTCGTGGGCGAGCCCCGACGGGCAGCGGGCGCTCGCACTGTACGACCAGCTGACGCCGTACTGGTCGCCCGGCACCCAGACGCTCGGCATCGACGACGCCGACCGCGCCTTCGCCCAGGGCAAGGCCGCCTTCGACATCGGCGGCACGTTCACCCTCGCCGCGTTCCAGCAGAACGGCATGAACCCCGGTGATGTCGTCGCCTTCGGCCTGCCCGCCGCGGAAGGCAGTGTGGCAGGCCCGCTGAAGCTCGCGCCGCTCGCGCTGACCGGCCTTGCGGTGTCCGCACAGACCAAGAAGCAGGACGACGCGATCAAGTGGCTCGACTACCTGACCAGCGTCGAGCAGGCGGGCGCGTTCGCCCAGGCTTCCCTCGATCTGCCCGGTACCGACCTTGGCGCCGACGCTTCGCGGCTGCTCGGCCCGGACCTCACCACACTGCAGAACGTTTTCGGCGACGCGGCCGCCGGCGCCTACGATCCCGCTGACGTCACGTTCTTCAGCCCTGCCTACGAAGACAAGCTGGCCGGTGAAGCGCTCGTCAGGATGTCACCGCTGAAGGAGAGCACTCCGGCGAGCCTGAGCCAGGAACTCGGCACGATGATCGCGACCTCGTGGAAGTAAGCCACAAACGACGGCGAAAGCTGCGAGAAGCGCTGACGGGGTACGCCTTCGTCCTGCCCGCGCTGGTGCTTTTCGCGGTGCTCGGCGTGTACACCGTCGGCTATGGCCTGGCGTTGAGTTTCGCCCGCTGGAACGGTTTCTCCGCGAACTGGATCTGGGTCGGCCTCGGCAACTACCGCGATCTGCTCTACCGGGACGAGACGCTTTCGCCGATCGTCCGGGACGCGGCGGTGAACACCGCGGTGGTGATGATCGCGGTGCCGCTGCTGGCCGTCGTGGCAGGGCTGCCGGTGGCGCTCGCGCTCAACCGCATCACGGCGTTGCGGACGACGTTGCGCACGGTCTACTTCCTGCCATACGTCACCACCGGGATCGCCGTGTTCTACGCGTGGACGTACGTGCTTCAGCCCGAAGGGTCGCTCAATGCCATCCTGAAAGGGTTGGGTCTGGGCACTTTGGCGCAGCCGCAGGGGTTTCTCGGCAATCCGGCGACAGCGCTGCCCACGCTGATCGCGGTGCTGGCGTGGTCGTCGATCCCGGTGGCGATCCTGTTGTACCTCACCGGGTTGCAGTCCATCGACCCCGCGGTGCTCGACGCCGCGCGGGTCGATGGCGCCACTGGGCTCCGCACCATCTCGGCGGTGATCTGGCCGCTGCTCCGGCCGATCACCGCGGCCGTGGTCCTGCTGAACCTGCGCGACGCGCTGCAGGGGTTCCAGATGTTCCTGGTCATGACCAACGGTGGCCCCGGCGGGCACACCAACGTGCTCGGATTGCAGGCGTACAACCTCGCCTTCTTCTCGGAACTGCGGCCGACGCTCGGCTTGGCGAGTGCGCTGGGGTGGTTGCTGTTCGTCGTCGCGCTGATCCTCGCGGCGGTCAACGTCCGCGTGCTGAAGAGCCGCACATGAAGGCCCGCGCGCTCGCGTACGTCATCCTCGGCGTCTACACGGTCATCAGCGTCTACCCGTTCGCATGGATGGTCTCCGGGGCGTTCAAGGACAGCAAAGAAGTATTGCGCAGTGGGAACCTGATCCCGGAGAACCCGACCTTCGACACGTTCGCGCGTACCTGGGGCGAACTGGACTTCGTGCGCTACTTCGGGAACAGCCTGCTCGTCACCGGCGGCACCACCCTCGGTGTGCTGGTGATCTACTCACTGGCTTCCTACGCGTTCGCCGTGCTGAAGTTCCCCGGCCGCAAAGCGATCTACACCGGTTTCATCGCGCTGCTGTTCGTCCCCGGGATCACCGTTCTCCTCCCAGTGGTGATCCTGCAGGGCGAACTCGGCGTGCTCGGTACCCATATCGGCATCATCCTGCCCTTCGTCAACGGCACCGCGCCGCTGTCGATCCTGTTGCTCACCAACGGTTTCCGGTCCGTCCCGGCAGAGCTCCGGGAATCAGCGCGCTGCGACGGCGCCAGCGAGTTCCGGACGTTCGTCTCGATATACCTGCCGGTCTGCCGTCCCGCGCTGGTCACCATCGCGCTGCTGACGGCGGTGCCGACGTGGAACGAGTACGTCCTCACCCGGGTATCGCTCGGCGACCCGGCCACCTACACCCTCCCGCTGGGCTTGCAGAGCCTGACCGCGACGACGTCACCGCAGTACAACGTCATCATGGCGGCGTCGCTGATCATCGTCATTCCCGTCATCGTGCTGTTCGTCCTCCTGCAGCGCTATTTCATCAACGGATTGGTCGGGGCGGTCAAAGGATGACCGGCCCGGATCGGAAGGAGACACCGTGAAGGTCCTGGTCACGGGGGCCGGCGGCACGCTGGGCAAATACGTCGTCGAGCACCTCGCCGCCCAGGGCTGGAGCGTGCGGGCACACGACCGCGCGCGACTGGAGACTTCGGCGGCCGACGAAGTGGTGACCGGCGAACTGCTCGACCGGGCGCAGGTCGACCCGCTCATGGCGGGAGTGGACGCCGTCGTGCACGCGGCGGCGATCCCGTCACCGTTGGGTGGCACGGAAAACGAGGTCTTCCACAACAACGTCGACTCGGCGTACAACGTGCTCTACGCGGCCGGCCAGGCCGGTATCGGGCGGATCGTCAACATCTCCAGTGCGTCCGCGGTGGGTTTGGCCTGGTCGAAGCGCGGGCTGTCCCCGTTGTCGGTGCCCATCACCGAGGAGCATCCGTACGTCGGCGACGACGTCTATGGCATGTCGAAGCAGATCGGGGAACTCGTCGCGGACACCGCCGGCCGCCGATGGGGATGCGCTGTGGTCAGCCTCCGGTTCCCGTTCATCGGGACGGGGGAGCGGCAGCGGATTCACTTCGAGCCCATCCACGCCGATCCCGGCGTCGACCGCGCCGGGCTCTGGGCCTGGCTGGACACCCGCGACGCGGCGCGAGCTGTCGGAGCGGCGCTCGCCGCGAAGACGGTGGGACACCACGTCGTCAACGTCGCCGCGCCCGACACCGCGTCCCTGCTGCCGACCCGCGAACTTTTGCGGCGCTACCACCCGGACACCCGGATCGACCGCGAGCTCGGCGAATTCGAAACCCTTTTCGACCTCGAGCGTGCGGCGAAACTGCTCGAATTCACCCCGGAACACGGGTGGCGCGGATGAAAGCCTTGATAGTGCGGGGAGGCTGGGAAGGCCACAGCCCGGTGGCGGCCACCGACCGATACGTTTCGGCACTGCGCGAAGCGGGACACGATGTGACGACCTCGGAATCCCTCGACGCGTATCTCGACGCGGAGTCGCTCGCCGGCACCGACCTGATCGTGCAGTGCTGGACGATGGGCACGATCACCGCCGAGCAGCTGGCCGGGCTTTCGGACGCCGTCCGGGCGGGTACCGGGTTCGCCGGGTGGCACGGCGGGATCATCGACGCGTTCCGCGCGCAACCGGCGTACCACTTCATGACCGGCGGCCAGTTCGTCCACCACCCCAAGGATTTCGCCGAGTACGAGGTGCGGGTGGCGCCGGATCGCGCCGGGCATCCGATCGTCGCCGGGCTGTCGCCGTTCTCGGTGACCACCGAGCTCTACCACGTCCATGTCGACCCGGCCGTCGAGGTGCTGGCCGTGACCGGGGACAAACCGGTCACCTGGCTGCGGCGGTGGGGTACGGGCCGCGTGTTCGTGACGACCATCGGCCATACCGTGGCCGATCTCGAAGTGCCTGAGGTCGACGCGATGATCACCAGGGGGATGGCTTGGGCGGCAAGATGAGGGTCGGGATCGTCGGGATGGGCACGATAAGCGACGCATACCTGAGGACCTTGCCCCGCTTGAAGAACGTGCGGGTGGTGGCGGTCGCCGACCTCGACCACCCGCGCGCCGAGGTTGTCGCCGCGCGTCGGGTGGGGGTGCGCGCGGCGACGACCTCGGAGCTCTGCACGGCAGGCGACGTGGATCTGGTGCTGAACCTGACGACTCCGGCGGCGCACGCCGAAGTCGCCCACGCGGCGATTGCCGGCGGCAAGCATGTCTACGGCGAGAAACCGCTGGCGCTCACCACAACCGAAGCGCGCGGGATTCTCACCGCGGCCGCCGATGCCGGGGTCCGGGTGGGCTGCGCGCCGGACACCGTGCTCGGAACCGGCGTGCAGACCGCGCGGATGAGCGTCGACAGCGGTGTCATCGGCACGCCGTTCGCGGCGACCGCTTTCATGGTCACGCCCGGCCACGAACGCTGGCATCCGGCACCCGAGTTCTACTACCGCACCGGCGGCGGGCCGCTGATGGACATGGGGCCGTACTACCTGAGCGCGCTCGTCACGCTGCTCGGTCCGGTGTGCCGCGTGCAGGGCATGTCCGTCACGCCGAGGCCGACCCGGATCATCGGGACCGGGCCCCGGGCGAAGACCACATTCGACGTCGACGTCGCCACACATGTCACCGGAGTGCTCGAACACGAAAGCGGCGTGCTGTCCACGCTGATCATGAGCTTCGACGTCTGGGCCGGGCACCTGCCGCGCATCGAGGTGTACGGCACCGAAGGCTCGCTGTCCGTGCCGGACCCGAACGGCTTCGGCGGCACCGCGCTCGTCTACCGCTCGGCTGCACCTATGTGGACAGACGTGCGGGAGGCGGGCGGCTATCCGGACGCGGCACGCGGGTACGGCGTCGCGGACATGGCGCGGGCGATCGCCACCGGCGCGCCGCATCGCGCGGACGGCGAACTGGCGTATCACGTCCTGGATGTGATGGAGTCTTTGCTGGCGGCGGTGGAATCCGGGGCCACTGTCGACGTGGCCAGCCGGTGTGCGCGGCCCGCCGCGGTACCTTTTGCCGCCCGGCCGGAACGGGACTGAGTTATTTGTGTCAGTATTCCCCGCGGACGACGATGACCGGACAGGACGCTTTCGCGATAACACCACGGGATGTGCTACCGAGGAGCAGTTCGCTCAGCCGCCCATGACGATGGGAACCCACGACTATGGCGTCGGCGCCGGTTTCGTCGGCGACCCTGACCAGCGTGTCGGCGACCGAGATCTCGTCAGCGACGGCCAGGCCTTCGGCTTCCAGGCCGGCTTCTGCGGCTACTGAAGCGCCCCATCGGGCCATTTGACCTGCCGACTCGAGCAGCGCCTCTTCGGCCTGCATAATCGTGCGGATATCGAGTGCGCTCGCCGGCATGCCCATCGACGGCGTCGGGATCTCCGCGAGTTCGAAAGGACGCTCGGGTTCCCATACCACGACAACCAGCGCCGCGCGCGGCGCCAGCAATTTCGCGGCTTCGCGAACGGCGTGCTCCGAGATGGGCGTGCCGTCGAAACCGACGACCACCTTGCCAGAACTCATCTTCTGTCTCCTTGGTGGTTGCTCTTGATTTTACCGCTTTCGGGATAGCGCCGCCGTGGCTTCTCGGACGACCGCTGGCGACGGATCTCGCAATAGACCCGTGACCTCCGCAATCGGAACAGTGTTCAAGAGGCGGAGCCCACGCAATGCCCTTCGCTCGCCGCCAGCTGAAGGCGGACGTCGTCCGATGCCTGCCGTACGGCTGTGAACAGTTGGGCGCAGGCGAAATCGCCGCGAAGGCGGCCTCCCAGCAGAAGTGTCATTTCCGCCGCGGCGGGGATGAACTGCCGCGGGTTTTCGTCCAGCAGCAGTACCAGTCCGGCACGTGCCCGATTCCGCACTTCGCGTGCCCAGTCGTTGGTGCGCACCACCGCCCTGGGAGTCGCGCCGAGCAGCCGAAGTGCCATTCGGCCACTCGTTTCGCCTTCGTTGGCCTCGATCGTCGTCAGCAAGGCGATCAACCTGTCGGCCGCTGCCCAGCCGCCGTCGCGGCAATCGAGGATCGCGGCGGGCAGCTGTGGCTACGGGTCTGCCCTAATCTTCCGGTTCACCGGGTCATCTTCCCTTACCACGACGTCCGGGCACACGCGATTTCCGTCCGGGCCGTCCTCGGGTGAGTCGACTGTGGACTACAGGTGGTTCACATCACGGCAACTTTTTAGCGGGTCCTTTTGCTACAACAATTGCTCGGGGCATAAGGTAATCGTCGAGGGAACATCGAAGGAGTGGATTAGTGGCGCAGCAGGTTTTGATTAAGCTCGAGGACGACCTCGACGGTGGGGACGCGAACGAGACCCTGACCTTCGGTCTTGATGGCGTTTCGTACGAGATCGACCTTTCCGATGCCCATGCGGCCGAACTGCGCGACGAGCTCGCGTCGTACGTCGCGGCGGCACGCCGGATCGGCGGCCGGAAGGTGCAGGGTGCCGGCAACGGCCAGGCTGCCCCGTCCGGTGACAGGGAACGCGCCAAGGCGATCCGTGAGTGGGCACGTGGCGCGGGCATCGATGTGTCCGCCCGCGGCCGTATCTCGGCGGAATTGGCGGCCCAGTACGAAGAAGCGCAGCGCGCTCCGGTTGTCGCCGAAGAGCCGGCGCCGCGCAAGCGCGCCCCGCGCAAGAAGGCCGCTGCCAAGTAGGAGCGACCGGTTGTCACGGCGGGGGCGGACTAGGGTTCGCCCCCGCTCTGTCATGGATTAACCAGGAAAGGCCATTCGCCGGTGAACGTTTGACGGTGCCAATCTCCCGGCAGCACGTATATTCCGTCCTATGAGGTTTCGGGCGACGGTCATCCTGGGCGGCAAGACGGCTACCGGCATCGAGGTTCCCCCCGAAATCGTGGAAGGTCTGGGCTCCGGCAAACGGCCCGCGGTCAGCGTCACGATCAACGGGCACACCTACCGCTCCACAGTGGCGTCCATGGGCGGTAAATTCCTGCTTCCGGTCAGCGCCGAGCAGCGTAAGAACACTGGCGTCGCCGCAGGGGACGAGATTGACGTCGAGGTACAACTCGACAACGAACCGCGTGAGGTGACCGTGCCCCCTGATTTCGCCGAGGCACTCGCCGCGGATGCGGATGCCAAGCGGGTCTTCGAGGGACTCGCCTACAGCCACCAATTGCGGCATGTGCTCGCCATCGAAGGCGCCAAGGCTGCGGAGACGCGGCAGCGGAGGATCGTCAGAGCCGTCGAGATGCTGCGTGAGGGACGCTACTGAACACTGGTGACGCCGCGTGAGTTTGTAGACTGGCGTTCTGAGTTCGAGAGAGAGGCGCCGGCCATGAGCCCGATCCGATGACAACCTTCCGACGGCCGGGGGCGGTCACCAAACGGCTGCTGTTCTTTGCCGGTGGGGCGCACCCGGAACTGGCGGATGACATCGCCTCTGGCCTGGACGTCAAGATCACCCCGCAGACCGCACACACCTTCGCCAACGGCGAGAGCTATGTCCGGTTCGACAATTCGGTCCGCGGCTGCGACGCGTTCGTGCTGCAGGCGCACACGACGCCGATCAACAGCTGGCTGATGGAACACCTGATCATGGTGGACGCCCTCAAGCGCGCCAGCGCGAAGCGCATCACGGTGGTCCTGCCGTTCTATCCGTACGGCCGCCAGGACAAGAAGCACAGTGGCCGTGAGCCGATTTCCGCGCGGCTCGTCGCCGATCTGCTCACCACCGCCGGCACCGACCGCATCATGACGGTCGACCTGCACACCGCGCAGACTCAGGGATTCTTCACCGGACCGGTCGACCACCTGCTGTCCCAGCCGCTGCTGGCGGCACATATCCAGCAGCGGTACGCCGACGCCGACATCACCGTCGTGGCACCGGATTCGGGCCGGGTCAAGCTTGCCGAGAAGTGGGCGGAGCTCCTCGGCGGCCGCCCGATCGCGTTCATCCAGCACCGCGACGCATTGTCCGGTGAGCACAAGGGCAGCAACCAGGTGGTCGGTGACGTGCACGGCCGGTTGTGCGTGGTCGTCGACGACATGATCGACACCGCCGCCACGATGGCGGGCGCGACCAGGCTCCTGCTTGCCGAAGGCGCTTCCGGTGTCGTCGCGGCCGCGACCCACGGCGTGCTTTCGGAAGGCGCCACGGAACGCCTGCGGCACAGCGGAATCCGTGAGGTCGTTCTGACCAACACACTGCCGATCCCGGATGCGAAGCGCTTTCCCCAGTTGAGCGTGCTGTCCATCGCGCCACTGCTGGCGCGGGCGATGAGCGAGGTCTTCGAAGGTGGGTCGGTCACCAGCCTGTTCGAGGGCGACGCCTAGCTGGTCTGTCCTATGTGGATACCGGTTCGGTGCCTGTCTTCGGCGAAACGACGCTAACGAGCGACCAGTTTCTCCACGCGGGCGCGGATTTCATCGTCGGTGCCCTGCAACAAGGACGAGCCGATACCACAGGCCGCGGCCCCGGCGGCCAGCCATTCCGGGACGTCTTCGGCACTGATCCCGCCGGTGGGCACGAGCGGTGCCTGGGAGAGGGCGGCGCGGACGTCGGAGATCCAGCGCGGGGTCAGGGCCGAGCCGGGGAACAGCTTGACGGCGTCGGCGCCGGCTTCCAGTGCGCGCATGACCTCGGTGACCGAGCCCGCCGCGGGCAGTGACGCGGCGCCGTACCGGTTGGCGGTGCGGACGACGTCGGGATTCAGGTTGGGGGACACCAGGAAGCGGGCGCCCGCCCGGATCGCGGCGACGGCGGAGGCTTCGTCCAGGACGGTACCGGCGCCGATGGTCGCGTCCGGGTACTCCGCGACGAGCTGTTCGATGGCGCGTAGCGCGCCCGGGTTGGTGAGGGGGATTTCGACCGACAGCAGGCCCGCGCCGAGAAGGGTGCGGGCACCGGCGACGGCGGTTTCGGCGGTCGGCGTCCGTACGATGCCGACGACGCCTTGTCGCACCATGGCCTGGGCGTTTTCCCAGCGGTAAGTCACGGAAAGTCTCCTTGTCGGTCCTCAGGCCGTTGGCAGGGGGACCCTACACCTGATGATAATTTAGTATTTATTATTGACTGCCGGGATGAGGTGCGGTATGTCGTCGTGATCGCGGGCGACATCTCGACGGCGGTCACCTCGGTGCGCCGCGCGGCGGGGATCGGCCACTGCTGGCGCAACCCGATCTGGCGCCACACTGGATTCACTTGGCAAATAGTTGACGGATGCCTGTTGACAGAAGGCTTCTTCCTCGTGACAATCAAGTTTCCAATATCGTATATGATCTGTGGGGATGGCGATGAAGCCAAGTTCACGCGGTGCCTCTTGATGGCAACGTATGGAGTGACGACAGCCCGAAGGGCCGACGCGTTCCCGGTGAACTTGGCCGTGGAGCCGGTCCGAACGGACGCCGCCCAGCAGGTCCTCTCCCAGAAGGTGCTCTCCCCGGAAGTGGTTTTCGTCGAGGTGACCACCGACGACGGCGCGGGCGGTATCGCGGTGCTGGCGCACGCTATCGCTCCGGAGACCCGCGGCCTCTGTGCCGGCTGGGATCGCGACGGCATGGACGACCTCCGCGTCGCTTGAGATTTTCCGTGAACCAGCACGAAGGTCCCCACAGAGATGGAGTAACCGTGGCACGTTCCGCCGGATCCACCCGTTGGAAAGCGCTTACCGCCCTATTGGTTCCCCTGACCGCACTTGCGGTCACCCAGGTGCCCGCCGCCGCGGCCGCCCCCGAGAAGGCCCCTGCCCCGGCCGCGGCCGACGCGCAGGCCGCGCTGGCACAGAAGCCGTACATGGGCTGGAGCAGCTGGAGCCTGCAGTCGACGAACTACCCCGGGGTCAACCCGGACGGCCCCGCGAGCTGGCTCAATCAGAAGAACGTGATGGCGCAGGCCGACGTCGTGGCCGCGAAGCTCAAAAACCACGGCTACGAGTACATCAACGTCGACGCCGGCTGGCTGGGCGGCTTCGACGAATTCGGCCGCCCGCTGCCCGACCTGAAGAAGTTCCCGGACGGCATGAAGTTCCTCGGGGACTACGTGCACGGCAAGGGACTCAAGTTCGGTGCCTACCTCGCGGTGGGCCTCGACCCGCTGGCCTACCGGGACGGCACCACGCCGATCTTCGGCGCCGCGAACTGCACCACCAAGGACATCGTCTACCCGGACCTGCGCAAGACCAATGGCTGGGACAGTTCCTACAAGATCGACTATGCGAGCCCGTGCGCCCAGTCGTACGCCAACTCACTGGCGAACGTCGTCGCGAGCTGGGGAGTCGACTTCCTCAAGATGGACGGTGTCGGCCCGGGTTCGTTCAAGGGTGGCCCGAACTATGACAACACCGCCGATGTCGCCGCCTGGTCGAAGGCGCTGAAGCAGACCGGCAGGCCCATCCAGTTCATCATCTCCTGGGGCCTGAGCCACCAGCAAGCCGACGTCTGGAAAGCCAACACCAACGGCTGGCGGATCGACACCGACGTCGAGTGCTACTGCGACACCATCGTGACCTGGAACAACTCGGTCAAGCAGCGCTGGAACGACGTGGTGCAGTGGATTCCCGACGCTGGTCCCGGTCACTGGAACAACCTCGACTCGCTTGTCGTCGGCAACGGCGTGATGGACGGCCTGACCGAGGCCGAACGCCAGAGCAAGATGACTTTGTGGGCCATCTCGGCGGCGCCGTTGTACGCCGGGGACGATCTGACCAAATTGGACGCTTACGGTCTTTCGCTGCTGACCAACGACGAAGTCATCGCCATCGACCAGGCCGGTGTCCCGGCCAAGCCGGTCAGCCAGGCTTCCGAGCAGCAGACCTGGTTCGCCCGCAACGCCGACGGCAGCACCACGGTGGCGCTGTTCAACCTCGGCAGCGCACCGGCGAAGGTCACCGCCGACTGGGCCGACGTCGGCCTCGCGGGCAAGGCAGGCGTCCGTGACGTCTGGGGCCGCAAGGACCTGGGCACCTCTGACGGCAGCTTCAGCGCGGACCTGCCCGCCCACGGCTCGCAACTGTTGCGCATCACCCCGAACGCCAACGCCAACGCCCCGGCCATTCCGGTGAGCGTCCGGGGCATCGGCGCGACACCGAACACCTTGTCGCTGGCTTGGGACGCGTCGCCCGGTAAGAAGCCTGTCAGCTGGTACGACGTCTACGACGGCACCAAGAAGGTCGCTTCCGTGCGGGGAACCGCCGCGACCGTGTCCGGTCTCGCCCCGGCCACCGCGCACAGCTTCTCGGTCGTCGCGGTGGACTCGTCCGGTAAGAACTCGGTGCCCAGCAAGAGGATCCCGCTGAACACCCCGGCCAACAGCGGCCAGACGATCTACGAGGCCGAAGCTGCGGGCAACACGCTCGTAGGTGGCGCGTCGGTGGGTGGCTGCTCGGGCTGCTCCGGCGGCAAGAAGGTCGGCAACGTCGGTGGCAGCGGTGCGATGACCATCAATGGCGTGACCGCCCCCAAGACCGGGACGTACGTCATGACCATCGGTTACGTCGACGCGGACTCCAGCCGGACCGCCGTGGTGACGGTGAACGGCAAGTCGTTCAACCTGCCTTTCGCCGGATCCAACAACAACGATTGGGACACCGCCCAGACCGTGACGATTTCGGTGCCGCTCAACGCCGGGGTCAACACGATCGGTTTCGGCAACGCGAACGACTCCGTGGCGGACATCGACAAGATCATCGTCTGATCACAAAGGAGAGTGCCGGCTGTCGGCCGGCCTGTCCTGGAGCGGCGGCGAACTGGCCGAGGCGGTCATCCAGCGGCTCGCCGGAGATGAAAGGCTGCCGGTGAGGATCGACTGCCGCGGCCGGAGCGCCGGACTCAGCCTTGTCGTGGGCCAGGGGATCCGATGGGAGATCGAACGGATGGAGCTGTCTTGCTGACCGACATGGACCGGCCCGCCCTCTGGGAGTACCGCAGCGCGTACCGGACACCCGCGGATTTCGACGCGTTCTGGACCGCCACCCTGGACTCGGCCCGTGAACACGAGCTGTCGGTGCGCCTGGTGCCGGTCGAGACGCAGTTGGCGACACTCGATGTGTTCGACATGACCTTCGCCGGGTTCGGTGGGCATCCGATCCGCGCGTGGCTCAAGGTCCCGCGCCACCGCACGGGCCCGCTGCCCACGGTGGTGCAGTTCCACGGCTATTCGGCCGGGCGCGGCACCCCGCTCGACGAGCTGGTGTGGGCGTCCGCCGGGTACGCGCACCTGCTGATGGACACTCGCGGGCAGGGCGGGAACATCTATGCCGGAGCCACCGCGGACCCGGTCGGCAGCGGCCCGTCCTACCCGGGCTTCATGACCCGCGGCATCGACAACAAGGACGACTACTTCTATCGCCGGGTCTACACCGACGCGGTCCGTGCCGTCGAAGCCGTCCGCACGCTGGATTTCGTCGACCCGGCACGCGTCGGCTTGGCCGGTGGGAGCCAGGGCGGCGGTATCGCGCTGGCGGTGGCGGGGCTGGTACCCGACATTTCCGCGCTGTACGTCCAGGCGCCGTTCATGACCGACATCCGCCGCGCGACGCTGGTCACCGACACGCGTCCGTATGCGGAGATCGCCGGTTACCTGGCCGCGCGCCGGCATTCGGTGGAAGAGGTCTTCGACACGCTGTCCTATTTCGACGGTGTCGGTTTTTCCAGCCGTGCCGGCGCTCCGGCGTGGTTTTCCACCGGTCTGATGGACGACATCTGCCCGCCGTCCACCGCGTTCGGCGCGTTCCACAGCTACGGCGGGAAGAAACAGATCAGCATCTGGGATTACAACGGCCACGAGGCGGGCGGCGCGGAGGACCTGGCGATCGTGCTGCCGGAATTCCGCGCGCTGCTCGGGTCGTAGGTCCGGCCGATCCTCGAAGACGACGGGTTTTTTGGGCGAAGCGCTAAGGTGACGGGAGGGACTTTGGCGGCAAAACCGGGGGGAAGGGTTCGCGAGTGAAGGGGTCGACGGTGCGGGACGCAGCGGCGAAGGACAAGGATCGCCGGCTGGCGGCCTTACCGAACAGGCAGGTGCTCGCGGACGGCGTCTACGAGCAGATTCGCATGCTCATCATGAACCACGGCATCGCACCGGGCGCTCGGGTCAACATCGACGAGATCGCGCGGGAACTGGACGTCTCCGGCACACCGGTGCGGGAAGCGCTGGCGCGGCTCGAATCCGAAGAACTCGTGAGCAGGCTCCCGCTGCGGGGTTACCGTGTCACCGAGCTGCTGACGCTGCGCGAAGTCGACGATCTGTATTCGCTGCGGTTGATGCTGGAGCCGCCCAGCGCGGCGAAGGCCGCCGCCGCGATGACCGACGCGCACGCCGCGGCGCTGGAAGTGGAACTCCGGAGCTGCCCGTCGGCGCCCCCCGGCGTCGATTACGAGGCCTACAAGGCGTTGACAGCGCACGACACGCGGCTGCATGAGATGATCCTGAACTTCGCCGGAAACAGCGCTGTCGAACAGGCTTTCGCCCGTACGCACTGCCACCTGCACTGCTTCCGGCTGCTCTACAATCAGCCGTTCGGCGAGCAGACTTTCGTCGAGCACCGCGAGGTCGTTGCCGCGCTGATCTCGGGAAAGCCCAGTGTGGCGAAGAAGGTGATGGCGAGTCACCTGCAGACCGCGCGGGACAGGCTGCTTGCCAAATTCTGAGTGTCAAGCGGATGTGAAACGTTTCAGTGCGGTGCTAAGGTGCGGTGATGGTCGGGATCAAGGACGTCGCCAGTAGGGCCGGGGTGTCGATCGGAACCGTGTCCAACGTGGTCAACCGCCCGCACGTCGTTTCGCCGGCGACGAGGTTGCGAGTCCAGGCGGTGATCCAGGAGCTCGGCTACGTCCGTGACGAGTCCGCGCGGCAGCTGCGCGCCGGGCACAGCCGAATGCTCGCGCTGCTCGTCCTCGATCTCGGCAACCCGTTCTTCGTGGACGTGGCCCGTGGCGCTGAACAGGCCGCGCACGACGAGGGGCTCAACGTCATCACCTGCAACAGCGGCCAGCGGATGGACCGGGAGGCTTCGTATCTCGCGATGCTCGCCGAGCAGCGGGTGCGTGGCGTGCTGCTCAGCCCGGTGGACGCCTCGGGCAACAGCCTCGCCGCGTTCCGGCGGAGCGGGATCCCGTATGTCTTCGTCGATCACTCGGCGTCCGCGGGCGAAGCGTGTTCCGTCTCGGTGGACGACGTCGTCGGTGGCACGCTCGCCGCGCAGCACCTGATCGACACCGGGCACCAGTCGATCGCGTTCGTCAACGGACCCGCCGTGCTGGCGCAGTGCCGCGACCGTGAAGTGGGCGTGCGGGCGGCGCTGGCCGAAGCGCGATCGCCGGGCAGGCAACTGTCCGTGCTGGAAGTGGAAGGGCTCGATGTCGCGTCGGGACGCGATGCCGGCGCGCGCATCCTCGGGCTCAGCCCCCGGCCCACAGCGGTGTTCTGTGCCAACGACTTGCTGGCGCTCGGTGTGCTCCAGGCGATGGTCGCGGGCGGCGTCCGGGTGCCACAGGAGATGGCCATCGTCGGCTACGACGACATCGAGTTCGCGGCGGCCGCCGCCGTGCCCCTCACGTCGGTGCGCCAACCCGCGGTCAAGCTCGGGTACACCGCCGCCCAGCTGCTCATCGCGGAAACGGGCCCGCGGGAAGAGTCCCACGTGCATCAAGCGGTGGTGTACAAGCCCGAACTCGTCGTGCGCGACTCGAGCTCTAGAGGGCGAGTGGCTTGACGGGGGCGGCGATCAAGCTGGGGTCGGAGCGCCAGTCGACACCGGGCACGTCGATGTAGAGCTCGATCTCGTTGCCGTCGGGGTCGGCGATGTACAGGCTGTGCGTGACGGTGTGATCGCCGGAGCCGAGCACCTTCACGCCGGCTTCGTGGAGGCGCTCCAAGGCTTCGCGGAGCTGGTCGTCGCTGTCGCCGATCTTCAGGCCGAAGTGGTAGAGCCCCACGTGGCGCCCAGTCGGCAGCTGCTCGGCGTCTTCGCCGACGTCGATGAGCAGCAGTTCGTGATGGGTGCGGCCGGTCGGCGAGGAGAACGCCGCGGCCTGGCCGCCGAGGTCGATTTCGGAGAGCTGGTTCCAGCCGAGGACATCGCGGTAGAAGGCCACGGAACGCTCGAGGTTGTGCACGTAGAGCACGATGTGCCCGAGTTCATGGACCTGCATGCGCCACCATCCCAGCCGCCACGTTTGAAACTTCAATGACAAGTGTACGCGGCGAAACGTGACAATGTCTCGGTTTTGGAAAACACCGCTTCAAAAGACACCGCCTCGGAAAAGGCAGACGCGCTCAGGACGGTTGCCGTCCTGAGCGCGCCGATCAACGCAGCCGGGCGTCCGTCACACGCGGCACGGCGTCCCGCCGGGATTTCCGGTGATGGCTTCGACATTCGCCTTTGCCTCACCGATCACCACGTCGGTGAGCGGCGTGTCCAGCACCACGGCCTGCTGCAGCACGCTCGTCGGTGTCGTCACGGTGCTGTTGAGCCGCAACGAACCGACGACCAGCGGGATGGTCAGCGGTGCACTGCCCACCACGATCGTGATGCCGTTGATCTTCAGGCTGGCGATGCTCGACGAACCGGTCAGCGCGGGTGCCAGTCCGCCTGGCCCGGTCACACAGGTGGCCGTCGCCGTGGACCTGATCACGCCCAACTCGATCGTCACCAGCGGAAGCAGTGCGCCTGCGGTGATTCTGGACGACTCCACCCTGGCCTCAGCCGTGGAATTGTCGCCCGCCGCGGGTGGTGACGCGGTCAGGTTGTCCGGTGTCTGGTCGGTTCGCGCGTCGAGTGCGTTCAACCGCACGGTGACGATGCCCGCGGACAATTGTACGTTCGCCAGGTTCTCGTGATCGTCGACGCAGGGCACGTCTGCCGGATTCGCCTGTGTCGCGATCAAACCGGCGAGCTTCAGCACCGTGGCCTGGCACGAGAACACGCCCGTCCGGTCCGAGGTCTGGATACGAAGATCGGACAGAACCGGGCTCGCGCCGCTCGGGCTCGCCTTCAGTACCGTGCGCGCTTCGATGTACCGCCCGGTCAACGAGAATTGCGTGCCGTTGCCGACCGCCGCGAACGGCTGCGAGGTGAGACCGGCCTCGGTGTCGGACGTCCGCGCCTCGACCGTGATGCTCGTGCCCGGTGGCACACTGCCCTGGGTCTCGGTGTTCCAGGTGATCTTGCCCCAGGTCTGGCCGGCGACGCCGCCGTCCTGCACGACCGACCAGGTTCCTTGCGGGGCCGTGATTTCACCGAGCACCGAGCCGGTCATGTCGCTGTAGTTGTACGGACCCGCGCCGGCACCGAGATCCACCGTTAGGTCGACCGCGCCGATCGGGAAGCCGCCGCCTCCGACGGGGCCTGCTGCCGGGTCGATCCGCTGGGCGTTGTTGGTGTAGAGGTTCGTGACCCACACCTTCCCGTTGGTGTCCACCGCGACGCCGGTCGGCCCGGCGCCGCCGGGAAGCGGCACGTTGCCGACGAAGACGCCGTCGGTGCGAAGGTGCCCCACAGTGGTCTGCCCGTTGACGAGTGAATGCGCGACCCACACGTTTCCGCTGCTGTCCACGGCCACACCCTGTGCGTTCTGGTTGCCGTGCCCGAACGTACCGAGCACCGACCCGTCCGCCGCCAACTTGACCACAGCGGCGCTCCCGACCGTGGTGTGCCAGATCTCGCCGGTGCTCGGGTCCATGCCGAGTCCGTAGTCACCGTGGGAGGTGTCGAGGCACGCTCCGGAGCCTGGTGAGCCGGGTACGTACCGCAGCAGATTGTTGCCGAACCTCGCCGACCACAACGTGCCCGCCTTGTCGATCAGTCCGCCGTACCCACCGCAGCCGTAGTTGATCTGGGTGCCCGCCACCGGGGCACCGGTCGTCCCGAGCAGTTTCTCGTGGTCGGTGTCCGAACCTCCGGTCCAGAGGTCGTTGGCAGCGTCGACCGCGACCGTCCGGGTATTGGTGCCGGTGACCCGCGTGTAGTTGATGAGGCACTCGTCCGCGGCCGTGGTGACGCCGCCGTTGTCGTCGGCGAGCCCGGCATTGGTCCATGGCCGGATGTCGCCGAGTCCGCGGGTGGTGGCGATAAGGCCGTCGCCGTCACGATCCTGGCAGGTGTTGTAGGCAAAAGGCGCCCGCAGATAATCCCCTGCCGGGTTCGGCGTTCCGTCGGCATTGCTGCGGGTGCCGCCTTGGATCACGCCGATGCGAGTGACAGAACCTTTGCCGCCCGCGTTTTCCGCACGGTTGGACAGCCACGTGTTACCGAACTTGTCGACGGTCGTCCGGGACGGATCGTGCCCCCGGCCGTCGGGGGCGGATGTCCATTCCCCGACGATTTCACCGGTGTTGACGTCAATCCGCACCATGGTTCCCCTGGCTGATGCGGCGACGTTGACATAGGGGAAGAACACGGTCGATCTGTCCAGTTGAAGCTGGTTGTTGTTCGGGGCGTTGTGGTTGACGTCCTGCAGCACACCGCTGTCGAAATCGGCGTCCGTCGTGTACAGCACGTTCTTTCCGGCGATCGGTGCGGCCATCGCTGTCATCGGCGCGGCTAAAAGTGCGGCCGAGAGCACGACCGCACTGAAGGCTCTCGTGGATCTTCGGACTCGTTGTGAGCGACGGCCTGATCGGGGTTGCTGACGCATCCAGATTCCCTTCCGAGACGATTCCCGGCACCGCGGTCGCGGATCACCGCACCGGAGGGAGTAATGAGACAAAGCTCTCTCTTCCGGCGAAGGGGAATGTCGAGTCGATTCGTCATCTCGTTACAGCATCTTGATCTCTGTGGATTCGTTTCGAGATCGCTCAACGGAATAAACTCACTCGAATGCGTCACAATCCGAATTGTCCCGGACTGAATCAACCGCCGAAAGGGGGATTGTCACTGGGCTGATGGGAGTTGATTTTCCGGCCTAGGAGAACCCGGTGTTTCTCAGGTGGAGTTGCCCTATTTCACCCGTTTGCTCCACTATTTGGGGCTCACTCCGGCCGGGCGAACTCGGCCCGGACACCGATGAGCCGCACGGGACGACCATGGTCGAACCGGCCCAGCACTGTCCGGGCGGCACGTTCGATTTCCTCGCCGTCGCTGGTCGGGGCGGGCAAAGTGAGGCTGCGGGTCTGAGTGAAGAACGGCGCGAACCGCACCTTCACCGCGACGCGTACCGCCGGCCGTCCATCGGCGAGGATGTCCTCTGTCACGCGTCTGGCGAGCACGGCCGTCTGCGCGGTGATCTCCGCGTAGTCGGTCAGGTCCTGCTGGAAGGTGGTTTCCCGGCTGTGGGACCGCGGCACGTATGGGGTCGTGGTCACCACGGTGTCGCCGACACCGTTCGCGAGCAGGCGATACCACGGGCCCATGGTCGGCCCGAACTGGGCGGCGAGCGCGGCCGGATCAGCGGCGGCCAGTTCGGTTACGGTCCCCAGGCCGGATTCGGCGAGCTTCTTCGCCGTCTTTCGGCCGATGCCCCATAACGAGTCGGTGGGCCTATCACCCATGACGGCGGTCCAGTTTTCCTGGGTGAGGCGGTAGATCCCGGCCGGTTTGGCGAAGCCGGTGGCGAGTTTGGCGCGCAGTTTGTTGTCACCGATGCCGACTGAGCACGACAGGCCAGTGGCTTCGGTGACGCCTTGCCGGATTTCGGCGGCCAATGCTTCGGGATCGTCCGTGCGGGCGCCGAGGAAGGCTTCGTCCCAGCCGAGCACCTCGACGTCCACGGGGAACTCGCGGATGCTGGCCATGACCCGTTCGGACACTTCGAAATATGCGGGCGGGTCGCTGGGGAGGAACACGGCGTCCGGACAGCGTTTCGCGGCGATCCGCAGGGGCATGCCGGAATGGACGCCGAACTCACGTGCTTCGTAGGAGGCTGTGGCGACCACACCGCGCTGGGTCGGGTCGCCAGAGCCTCCCACGACGACCGGCAGGCCACGGAGTTCCGGACGCCGGGCCACCTCGACCGCGGCGATGAACTGGTCGAGGTCGAGGTGGAGGATCCAGTCCGTGGTGGACACGGGTCTCATTGTGCGTCGCTGGTCCCGCGCTGTCGACTCGGCTCAGGACCGGAGCAACCGCACTACGAACTCGATGTCGACTTCCCGTGCGACGAGTCCGGGGCCCGCAGTCACACCGAGCGCGGTCCGGTCGACCCGGGCGTGCGCTCGAACGTCTACTGTGGACCCGTCGACCTTGACCTCGTCGATGATGAGCTCGACGGGTGCCTGCTCCCGCTGTCCGGATAGGACACCGGCGACCGACTTCGCGTCCGGTGAAAGCTTCCCCGTGAAACTGAGCGTCGGATAGTGCTCGGCGTCCAGGAATTTCGGGCCGCGAACGTCGCGATCACGATGTTTGCTGGCCGTCGTGAAGCTCGCCGTGTCGATCTCGGCCGTGACGGTGACGCCATCGGCTCGTGCGTCGACGTGTCCGGCGCGGACGGCGAAGGTGCCGTGGACGGTGAACAGGCCGAGTTTACGAACCTTGAAGGAGATTTCGCTGCTGCTGGGCCAGATCTCGTAGACGCCGAGGGCGGCCAGCGCGGCCGCGGTCGTCATGACTCCACCCGGAACAGCTCGACGTGGTCGGGTCCGGGAAGCAGGGCGACGTCCTCGCCGGGCAGCAGAGGCAGTTGGCTGATCCGCCGTCCGCCCTCCTCCAGCGACTCCACCGACGTGGCCAGCACGACGATCACGTGCCGCCGATCCCGTGGCTCCCAAAGGCTCAGCATTCGCACCGCGCCCGGGTGTGCCTCCATCGCCGGGGCGATGCGCTCCCGGCCGGCGCGGTCACCGGCCTTCCTGACCGCATCGCTCACCGGACCGGCGAACGTGACCACACTGGCCACCGTCGGGGTCGCACCCGCTTCGGTGAGCGCCTTGTCGTCTTCCACCAGGTAACCGCCGTCGCCCGGTTCCTCGGCCCAGAGCCGCAGCAAGAGGTTGCCCGGCCCGCCGATCTTGCTCAGCCGGTACTGCTCGGCGGCACCGCCGCCGCCCGGCCCGGTCTTCTCCAGTGTCGCGTACATTGTCGTCCTCCTGTCGTCGTTTCCGATGACATCGACGATCGCCGCCCGGCGGGGCGAGCGGATGCGGGGAATTACTGAGGTGACTACGTAACCTGGTTCCTGGTGGCCCACGCGGCGGCTTGCGAACGGTTGGCGAGACCGAGTTTGCCCAGCAAGTTGGCCACATGGGTCTCGACCGTGCGTTCCGACAGCACGAGTTCGCCCGCGATCTCCCGGTTCGACCGCCCACCGGACAGCAGCCCGAGCACCTCACGTTCCCGAGGTGTCAGCCCGAGGGTGTGCCGGCGGAGTTCGCCGAGGAGATCCTTGGCGCGGCGCAGCGCGGGACGCATGCGCAGCCGCTCGGTCGTCGCCACCACGCGTTCGAGATAGCCGGCCGCGCGAGTGAGATCGTTGCGGCTCCCGCGCCGGTACAGGAGTTCGGCAAGCGAGAGCTCGGACAACGTTCGATAGGGGAGCGCACCCGCGCGCTCGTCGATGCCGATCGCTTCGGTGAAATGCCGTTCGGCGTCGGCGAGTTTGCCGAGTGCCGCGGCGAGCATGCCGAGACTGCGGGACACCGATCCGAGGCACAGTACCGAGCCGGACCCGCCTGCGACGCAGAATCCTTTGTACGGCAACAAAAGCTCGTAACACAGTGCCACCGAGTCGAGCTCACCGAGTGCGATGGCCAGCTGGCCGCCGACTGTCACCGTGCCAAGCCAGCGGCCGTCCATGTCGAGCCGCGGCAGCGCGTGGCGGAGATCCTCGAAATTATCACGCGCGCCGTCGGGATCCCCTGCCTCCCAGAGGAACTTGCCCGCCTGCGCCCAGAAGATGGGTATCCGGACCACCGAGCGCATGGCCCGCATCACCTCGATATGTTCACCGTGCCTGCCTTGCAGTGCAAGCAGTTCGTTGCGAAACGCGCCGTCGATGGCGATCGCGCTCCAGTCTTCTGTGCGGTTGGCCCACTCGAGTGCCAGGTCGCTCTCGCCTTCCGCGTCGGCGAATCGGCCGGCGAGCAGTTCCCGAGCCGCGGACAGGCGATGCAAGTGCCAGTGCGCGATCGGCCTGCCGAGCCGTTCGGAGAGAATCCCGAGGTTCGCCAGTTCGGTGTCGACGACGTCAAGTGCGCCGAGCTGGAGGGACGCGTCGATCCGCCACAGCCGTCCCCACAGCTCGGCGTCTTCCGGGCCGCCCTGCCCGGCCAGTTCGAGGATGCGGCGGGCGAGTTCGAGTCGTTCGGCTACCCCGTCCGGACCGCTGGCGGCGTGTTGGCGAGCGCGGAACGCGTCGGCCAGCGCGAGCGGGTCGCCGCTCGATTCGGCCAGTCTCAACGCCTCCCGGCTGCCGTCGCCGACCTGCTCGAAGCCGAGTACCTCACCGAGTGCCAACGTGCGCTGGGCGAGCACCCGGGCGCGGCCGGCCACGGCGCCGGCAGGCAACGCGGCGAGCGCACGGTCGCACAGCGCAAGCACACCGACGTTCGCCGAGCCCCCGATCCCGTGCACGACCAGCGCCGCCCGCACCACGGCGTCGGCCGGTCCCTCCCGCTCGGCCAGCGTCATCGCGATGTCGCAGCGCTGCACCGCCGCGTCGGTCCGCCCGCCGGAATACTCGGCTTCGGCGGCCGTCAGCAACAGGTCACGGCGCTCCGCGTCCGTCACTCCCGGCAGCGCGAGGGCCGCGTCTAGGATCTGTACCGCACGATCGGGCGCGAGCCGCACTGCCGCGTCGGCGGCACGGCGGCAGGCGGCCACAGCGAGCGCCCGGCTGTCGTCGTCGGTGGCGCACTGCAGGCGATGGGTGGCGAGTTCACCGGCCAACTGCCCGCGTTCGATCGCTTCCGCCGCCCGGCGATGCCACTCCAGCCGCTGCTGCACGGTCAGGCGGCCGTACACCGCGTCGCGCAACAACGCGTGGGCGAACCGGAACCGCACGGGAAGTCCGCCGACCTCGGTGAGCAGACCGGCCGCGGCGGCTTCTTCGAGTGCCTCGATGGCTTGCTCTCCGTCACCGCCGAGTGCGGTGAGTTCGGCGCACCCGCATTCGATGCCGAGCACCCCGGCGACCGCGACCGCGCGTTGCCCGGCTTCGGACAACCCCGCCACCCTCGCGGCGGTGATCGAAGCGAGGCTTTCCGGGACCCCGAACGGCCACCGTCCGTCGGCGGGCGCGGGTTCACCGGCGAGCGCCGCCTGCCGCAGTGAACTCAGGAGTTCGAGTACGAACAGTGGATTGCCGCCGCTCTCGCGGTAGAGCACCGGATGCCAGCTGGGATGTGCCGCGCCCGCGGCGAGCGCGACCTCCTCGGCGGACCACGCCCGGGGCCGCAGGAGGACCGCCGAGCCCGTCCTGTCGAGTGCCGTCAACGCGTTGCGCAACGCCGCCGGACGCTCGTTGGTGCGGTAGGTGCCGACCAGCGTCAGCCACGGTTTGCCGACGCCCTGGCATAACAGCTTGAGGGTGGCTTCGTCTGCCCACTGCAGGTCTTCCAGCACCACGACCAGGCCCTGCCCCCTCGCCGACACGCTCAACGCCGTGAGCACCTTCTCGAACGCCCGCAGCCGCGCGACGCTGTAGCTCTCGCCGCCGCACGCGATGTCGTCGAGCAGGTCGAGTTCGGGGCGGCCGAGCAGCGCCTCCCACCACGGCCACAACGCCGGCGCGGTCTCCTCCTGGAGCGTCCGACCGATGAGCGTCGGTATCTCGCGCTCGCCGGCCAGCCGGGTCAATTCCGTGACGAGCCTGGTCTTGCCGATCCCCGGTTCGCCGCCGAGCATCAGCACCCGCCCCTCGCCGCCGCGGACAGCGTCGAGAGCCGAGGTCAGTACGACGAGCTCACCCTCCCGGCCCACCAGCATTCCGACATGATGACCCTCCGGAGCCAAATTGTCAGGTCTGACCGGTAAATCGTAAAGCTGTGCCGAAAGAGGGCAGTAGTGCGAAAATCGTCAACGGCCCGGTGCTGGTGGGGTTCAGGCTCATGTGCGCCAGGTAGACGCACTTGAGGGCGGCGTGGTGGAAGGGACTGTCGAGGAGTCAGTGGTCAGGGCGTGTGCGGTGCGGTATCGGTCAGCGTCGCGGGCGGGGAAGGCGTCGCTGCTCAAGGGCAGGTCCGGGACGAGGCCAGGATCGTTGCTGACGTTCTGTGTCGAGCAGAAGATCACGTTCACCCCGTCCCGAGTTGACGGTCCTCAATCCGCTTTGTCAGTTGCTGCGGCTGGAAACGACTTCTTTACCCCGCAACAGAAGCTGAAGTTCAAGACCCGGGATGGAGCGAAGATCACCAAGAAGGCTTCTGGAGCTTTCCGCGGCGAAAAGCCACCCCGCACGCGCGCCGGCACCCGCACCGAAAGCGGGCACCGGCTCGTGAGGCAACACGCCCACCCACCTCTCGTCGGGACGCTGTGAAGGGGTCCTTGAGGGACCCTGAGTCCCTCAAGGAGCCCTTCACTACCTCACCGGGAGCCGACCACGCCACATTTGCCCTTCCCATCAATAACTACGGCTGAAGTATTAGGCGGCGTGTTGGTGGGGGAGGTTGTGGGTGGCGTTGCGGATGGGTTTTTGTTCGTGGTCGAGCCATTTGGGTGGGATGAATTCGGGGACTCCGTTCACCATCCGGATGGACCATCCGGCGTGGTGAATTTCGAGGTGGTGGTGGAGGCAGAGCAGCACCCGGGTGTGGAGGTCGGTGTCGCCGTTGTCGATCCATTCTTGGATGTGGTGGGCCTGGCAATTCCTCGGTCTTCGGCGGCAGCCGGGCCGTGCGCAGCCGCGGTCGCGCACGGCGAGTGCGCGGAGTTGAGCTGGGGTGGCGGTGCGGCGGGCGCGGCCGAGATCGAGGATGTCGCCGTGGGTGCCGAGGACCGCGGGGATGACTTTCGCTTCGCAGCACATCCGGCGGAGGTGGCTGATGCTGGTGTAGCCGATGCTGT
>JAVXWP010000023.1:0-5748 GCA_032230695.1 Actinomycetota bacterium
GTGGCGATGGGCCCAAGTGACTGGGCGGGGCTGGGTGGGTGGATCGTGTGTGTTTCGGGGGTTTAGAACCCCGCGAAACACTCACGAGGGGTGCTGGGTCGGGAGGCACGGCCGAAGGTGGTCACCACTTCTTTCAACCCAGCTACGCGGGCTTTTGATCCCTAGACCCAGACACAGCGACTCAGGTCCGCCCAACGGGCGGGAGTCTTCACCGCGCGCGCTCGCCGAAGGCCAGGTTTGCGGGAGCAGGGCGCCCCTGAACCAGTCGCAAGCGATCTGCCCATGCCACGCCCTGGTCACGCAAACCTGATGGCGCGCCTGCCAATAAACACAGGCTTTTCTACCGCACGGCAACAACAAATCAGCCACCAGCTTTGAGCCGTGCAGGCCAGAGGCCAACCACCACCAGCCGCTCAGCGGCGGCTGGGAAGGAGGCCGAGAAGCCAGGCCACGACGGCGGCCACGATGAAGGAGAACAGTGACGCGCTCATCCACCCGGCCGGGGTGAAGTGCAGCGCCGACGCCAGATCCACCCACACACGCGACCACCAGCCCGCGTCGCCGGGGTGGATCAGCTGGTACACCGCCAAGCCGAGCACCCAGGCCAGCAGCATCCGCCAGCGCGACGGCGCCGTCTCCGACAGGTCCCAGGCCGCCGACGGGTCGCGGTGCCGGTTGCGGCCGAAGTAGTCCGCCGCGAGCACGCCGAACAGCGGCACGAACACCGAGCCGATCAGCACCAGGAATCCGGCGTACTGGCTGATGTCCATGGTCAGCGCCAGCAGCGTGGTCACCACACCGACACCGATCGTCAGCACACGGCGATCGGTGCGGGGCAACAGGTTCTGCAGTGAAACCCCGGTCGAGTAGGTATCGGCGAAGGATTGGTCGGCCTCCCGCAGCACGAGCACGCCGAGGAAGATCGCGCCGAGCGGGATCGCGAGGAAGGGCTTGTACGGCTCGTCCAGCGTGCCGGCCTGGAGCAGCACGAGCAGGCCGAGGGCGTAGCAGAGGATCTGCGCGATGGAGTAGCCGAAGAACGCCGTCGAGAAAGCGGCTTTCGTCGACTTGGCGTGCCGCGAGTAGTCCGACGCCAGCGGGATGAACGAGACGGCGACGGCGAGCGCGGCGTCGGTGCCGAGCCAGAAACCCTGCCAGGAACCGGCGTTGAGGTCGGGCACCGGCTGCCGCAGGATCTGCACGAACAGGTACACCAGCGAGATCGCGACGGCGATGGTCACGTACCGGCGCAGCAAGCGCACCGAACCCAGTGGCCAGATGGTCATCGCCGTGGTGAGCGCGCCGGTGATCAGCACGTAGAGCCACGCCGGGCCGCCGCCGAAGATCGCTTGCGCGCCTTGGGTGATCGCCAGCAGTTCGAAGGTGCCCCAGCCGACCAGTTGCAACACGTTGAGCACGGTCGGCACCGACGACAGCCGGGCGCCGAACAGCCCGCGCAGCAGCACCATTGACGGCGCCTGCGTCTGCGCGCCCGGGACCGCAGACAGGCCGAGCATCACGCTGCCGATGACCGTCCCGACCACAGTGGCGGCCAGCGCGGCGAGGAAGGACAGTGGCGGGGCGCCGGCGGGCATCATGACGGTGGCGGCGCCGGTGAAGCCGAGCAGGCTCACCCCGAGGTTGACCCAGAAAGCGCCCTGGTCCAGGGCGCCGAGGCTGCGTGGGACGGGCCCGTCGAGTGTCCTGGAAACCTCCGAGCCGGTTTCCTCGCGGACTGGCAGGTCAGCGGCAGTAGACATCGACTTGCTCCCTACGCCGGCATTACCCGGTCAGGTTCAAGCGGTCGACGGCGGAATATAGCCGTCCTCTCAGCCCGTTCACCCGAGCTCCCGCAGTGGATTTCAGAAGTAGCATACGGGCGGTGTCCAGCGGCGATACCGTTTCCGCCAGGCGACGGCGCAGTGTTCGAATGAGAGCACGACCAGCCGGCCCGCGGGACCAGTGAGCATGATCACGGGCCCCGGTGTTCCCGTGAGGGCCGTCACGCCTCACACTGGTGGCACAACGTCCGACAACGCTGTTGTACGTCCACGGGAGTCCCTCGTGGACAGTGCGTATCGGGCGTTCTTCTGTGTCCAAGACACAGTTCGTGCCCAATTCGTAGGAGGAAGTCGTGTCCAGCAAGGCCGCAGTTCTGTTCCGCGTGGCCGCAGTAGCCGAAGCCTTTTCCTGGGCCGGCTTGCTGATCGGGATGTTCTTCAAGTATGCCGTCGGAGCCGGCCAGGGTGGTGTGCCGGTGCTCGGCATGGTCCACGGTGTCGTGTTCGTGGCATATGTGCTCGTGTCGCTCGCGGTCGCCAAGCCGCTCGCCTGGCGCCCGAAGACCCTTGTGCTGGCGCTGCTCTCCAGTCTGCCGCCGCTGTTCACCTGGGCGTTCGAGAAGTGGGCACTGCGCTCCGGCAAGCTGGACGGGCCCTCTCGGCTGACCCACGGTGGTACCAGCCTCTTCGAGGCGAAGCTCCCCGCGGCCGCGTAGTCCGCTGAGTTCACGAAAGGCCCGCCGCGGATTTCCGTGGCGGGCCTTTCGTCGTCTTCATTCCGTGAAGTCGCCTGCCGCCTTACGTACCTTCGTCAGGAGGTCCGTGAGCTGTTCGGTCTGCCGGTCGGTCAGCCCGGTGAGTCCGAAATCTATGGCTGTGACCGCTTCGGTGGCCTGTTCGCGGCGTGTGCGGCCGTCGTCGGTGATTTCGACGAGCGTGGTCCGGCGGTCCGTCGGATGCGGCACGCGCTTGACCAAGCCGTCCTTTTCGAGTCTGTCGACGATATTGGTCACGCTCGTCGGATGTAGCTGGAGGCGCTCGCCCATCACGCGCATGGGCAGTGCGGCGCGACGCGCGAACGTCAGCAGCACGAGGGCCTCATAGCGCGCGAAGGTGAGACCGTGCGGTTTCAGCGCAGTGTCCACAGCGGACTGGATGATCTGCTGGACGCGCATGACGCCGGTTACGGCGGCCATGGTTCCGGAGGAGCCTATGCGGTCCTCCCACAGCTGCGCCGCGCGGGCGATGGGGTCGAACGGCAGCGGACGGCTCATGTCCGGAAAGTTACCAGCGGGTACCCGGGAAGTGCGGCAGGGTAGGTCCATATTTCCGCTAAATTCCCGCTGATTCCAGGAGTTGGAAGATGATCGTCGCCTTCAGTGTGAGTCCGTCCGGTGCCGCCGAGGACGGCGGAGTCAGCGAAGCGGTGTCCCGCGCTGTCCGGGTGGTGCGTGAATCCGGGCTGCCGAACTCCACGAACGCGATGTTCACGAACATCGAAGGCGAGTGGGACGAAGTGATGGCCGTCGTCAAAGCCGCAGTCGAAGCGGCCGGTGAAGGTTCGGCACGGGTCGGGCTGGTGCTGAAGGCCGACATCCGGCCTGGCTTCGACGAGGGACAGCTAAGCGCCAAGGTGGAACGGATCGAGCAGCACCTGGAGCCGTGACCGTGGCTTACGGCGCGGCGCCGGGGTCTCCGCGTCCACAGCTGCCAGGTCGGCTCGCGTGCGGGCGAGGTCGCGGTCTTCGATATCGGATCCCCAGCCGACCCGAGGGTCTGGCCGGGACTGGGTGGTGAACCGGGTGAATGTCATGGCAGTAAGTTTGCGCTGAGCTAATTAGCGCCACCAGTGGCAGATCTGACGTTGTGCCGCAATATCCTGCCAACTATGCTGACGTGATGCTGCACACCATCGCCTGCCTGGTGACCGACGGGATTTCGCCGTTCGAATTCGGCACCATCTGCGAGGTCTTCGGCGTCGACCGCAGCGAGGACGGCGTGCCGAAGATGGAGCTGCGGATCTGCGGTGAGCGGGCCGGTGAGCCCGTGAGCGCGGACGTCGGCGTCCGCTTGACGCCGGAGTTCGGTCTCGACGGTTTCGAAGGCGCCGACCTGATCGCCGTCCCCGCCACCCGAATCCGTGAGAGCTACCCGCCCGCCGTGCTCGACGCCCTGCGCGCCGCGTACGCCAGGGGTGCGATGGTGCTCACGGTCTGCAGTGGCGCGTTCCTGCTCGGCGCGTCCGGCCTGCTGGACGGGCGCCGGTGCACCACGCACTGGCGTCATATCGAGGACTTCCGGCGCCGCTTCCCCTCCGCCGACGTCAACCCCGACGTGCTGTTCGTCGACGACGGCGACATCGTCACCAGCGCCGGGACCGCCGCGGGCATCGACGCGTGCCTGCATCTGGTGCGCCGCGAGCTCGGTTCCGGCGTGGCGACGGTCATCGCCCGGCGGATGGTCGTGCCGCCGCAGCGCGACGGGGGGCAGCGGCAGTTCGTCGAGCTCCCGATCCCGGAATGCACCGGAGACAGCCTCGAGCCGGTGCTCACCTGGATGCTCGGCAACCTCGCCGACGAGCATTCGGTCGCCGCGCTCGCCCGCCGCGTGCAGATGTCCGAGCGGACCTTCGCGCGGCGGTTCGTCGCCGAAACCGGGACCACGCCGACCCGCTGGCTTTCGCTGCAGCGCGTACTGCACGCGCGGCATCTGCTCGAGGAGACCGATCTCGGTGTCGAGGAGGTCGCCAGGCGGTGCGGGTTCAGCACGTCGGCGTTGCTGCGCCATCACTTTCACAAGATCGTCGGGGTGCCGCCGAACGACTACCGGCGCACGTTCTCGGACCGGCCATTAGCGGGCGCCGCGGGTTCTCAGGCGGACACTCGGTGAATCCCGCGCGAGACCGTGCCAGGATGGAAGCGTGACACATCCACGCGGATCAGCAGCGAAGTCAGCGGCGATGTCCGCCGCACTATCCGGCGCGGTGGACCTTTCCGCGCTCAAGGCCCGTGCCGACGCGGCGCGGCAACAGCCTGCCGGCCCTCCGAGCGCGCCCCCCGGCGCCGGCGCACCGCCCGCCGCGGCCGGTGCCGCGGTCTTCGAGGTCACCGAAGCGAGTTTCCAGTCCGACGTCGTCGAGCGGTCCCTCCAGCAGTTGATCGTCGTCGACCTGTGGGCTGAATGGTGCGGGCCCTGTAAGCAGCTCAGCCCACTGCTGGAGCGGCTCGCGGCCGAGAGCAACGGCGCCTGGGCGCTCGCCAAGGTCGACGTCGACGCCAACCCGCGCATCGCGCAGCTCTTCGGCGTGCAGTCCATCCCGACGATCGTCGCCGTCGGCGGCGGCCAGCCGGTGGACGCCTTCTCCGGCGCGCTGCCGGAGCCGGAGATCCGCAAGTGGCTCGAGTCGCTGCTGGACGCACTGCGGGACAAGCTCCCCGGCATCCGCGCGGCCGAGCAGAACGGCGGCGCCGAGCCCGTCGAAGAGCCGGAAGACCCCCGCTTCATCGAGGCCGAAGACGCGTTCGAGCGCGGCGACTTCGCCGATGCCCAGGCCGCCTACGAGCGGATCCTCGACGTCGAGCCCGCCAACGAGCAGGCAAAGGCGGCGCTGGTCCAGGTCAAGTTCGCGGCCAGGGCCAGCACGGTCGACCCCTCCTCGGTAGCCCGCGCGGACGCGTCGCCGGAAGACGTCGACGCCCAGCTCGCGGCCGCGGATTTCGAGGTCTCCGAGCAGCGTGCCGAAGACGGCTTCGACAGGCTGATCGCGACTGTCCGGCGAACCGCCGGGGACGAGCGGAACCGGGTACGGGAGCACCTCGTGGAACTGTTCGACCTCTTCGACCCGGCCGACGACCGCGTCATGAAGGCCAGGCGGGGCCTCGCGAGCGCCCTCTTCTAGTCCTGGCATTCCCCAAAGCGGCGTTGGGGGGCTGGAGTGCCCCCAACGCCGCATTGGGGCAACCTGGGT
>JAVXWP010000073.1:0-24812 GCA_032230695.1 Actinomycetota bacterium
CGCTGTGCTGGGGTCCTTGAGGGACTCTGAGTCCCTCTAGGACCCCTTCACTACCTCGGCGGGGAGTACGGGCGGTCGCCGGCGATCGCGACGCGCTCGGCGATCCGGGTGTGCGGGTGGTAGTCGTTGACGGCGTAATGCTGGGTTGCACGATTGTCCCAGAACGCCACCGAGTTCTCGCGCCACTGGAAACGCACCTGGAATTCGGGCACGTGCGCCTGAATGAAGAGCATCCGCAGCAGCCGGTCACTTTCCGCGCGTTCCAAACCGACGATATGTGTCGTGAAAGCCTGATTGACGAAAAGAGTGCGACGGCCCGTTTCGGGATGCACCCGAACCACCGGATGTTCGACGGGCGGGAATTGTGACTGCCAGCCCGCGAGCACGTCGAGATCGGAGAAGCGGTCGAATCCCGGAATGAAGTCGTGCACCGCGTTCAGGCCGTCGATCCGCTGCCGGACGTCCTCGGGCAGGTTGTCGTACGCGGCCGCCATGTCGGCCCACATGGTGTCACCACCCTGCGGCGGGACCTGCAGAAGCCGTAGAACGGAGCCGAGAGCCGGGTTCGGACGGAAGGTGACGTCGGTATGCCAGATGTTCTCGAACCCCGGCATCGACGCGCTACGGGCGAAGCGGGTGACTTCGTCGGTGTCGCCCTGCGGAATGAAGGGGTTGGTTTCGAGCGGGCCCCAGTTCGCGGCGAACGCGCGCTGGTGCGCCGGAGTGATTTGCTGATCCCGGAAGAACAGCACCTTCCATTCGAGCAGCGCGCGGTTGAGTTCGGTCCGCAATTCCGGGCTCAGCGGATCGGCGAGGTCCACGCCGTCGATTTCGGCGCCGAGCACCCGGCCGAGCGGGCGAAGGCCGAACATTTCGTACGGCCTTTCCGCTATGCCTTCGGGTAGGCGACGCAATACGCGCGGGCCTTCGAAAATACCGTCGGCGGGTACTCGGGCCTGGCGCAATTGGGCGCGTACGGGCAGGTCGACGCTCATGATGATGCTCCTCGAAAAATGGACGTACGACTGGAACCCCACGCGCAAATGAGCGTGGTCGGGTCAGTCAGTTACGCGGGAGGGGAACCGAGACGGCCGCGACGGAGGAGCAACGCGGCGACACCTTCGCCGATCGTCCGCGGCGAAACGCGGGCCGGCCACGGGATGAGCGCGCTATCCCGATTCATGAGCATCCGCACATCCTTGGACCCAAGACCTTCGCCGTCAAGGGGTCCAGCATGTGGGACGCCGAGACGGTTGATCAAGCGCGTCAGTGGGTACTCCTGAATCGGTCAGTGAGGAGGTCACTTGATGGCGCTCGTCGGTTTGGTACTGATGCTGGCACTGGCTCTCGGCGCTGCCGGCTTCGCGATACCCGCACTCTGGTACGTAGCCGGGGTTCTGTTTGTCATCTGGCTACTGGGGTTCTTGATCCGTCCAGTCACCGGGGGCAACCGCGGCCGCTGGTACCGCTGGTAGGCAACGAAAGCGGCCTCGTCCACAATGGACGAGGCCGCATCTGTCGTCTTCGGGTCAGCTACTGAGCAATTGGTTGAAGAACGAGCGGTACTGACGAAGCGCAACCCGCAGATCCTCGGTAGCCGCTTCTCCTTGCTGCCACTGGGATTCGAGCTCACTCTTGTGTGAGGCGAACGTCGCGGCCAGCGACTGGATCACCGCGGCGACGAGTTCGTCGGCCTCGCTCACCGCGCGCTTCGGGTCGTCGACGAACGCGATCTGAATCCCCTGCCAGTCCTGACGGAACCTGTCGACCTCCTGGTCCGCGAACAACGGCGTCGACTCGTCCGCGTCGCCGCGCCCTTCGTCCGCCATGGCACCGCGTCCTTCGTCCGCCGTGGCATCGCGCCGGTCCGTCGTCTCATCTCGTCCTTCGTCGCGGGCGTCCGCGGCGGACTCGTCGCGGACCTCTTCCTCCGGCGGAACGTCGGTGAGCCGGTGTTCGCCGCCGGGCTCCGCGTCGAGCAGATCCTGTGTGCTCAGGCCGGGGCCGCCGCCCTTGGCCGTGACTTCGTCGTGTTCCATGTCAGCTGGTTCCGTTCGACGCATCGGTTCGAGCCTTTCTGTCCTGGCGGTCTTCGCTGCGGGTGGTGGTGCCGTGCCCGTCACCGGAGCCCTCGGTGAGAAGGTCATCGAAAACGGTGCGGTAGCGGACCATCGCGTCCCGAAGCTCCTCTGTGGACTTCTGGGTTTCCTCGTGGCCCTGCATGGTTTCGTGGGCGGCACGGTAATGCTTCAAGGTGCGCGAGTGGCGCACGGAAAGGTCGGACAACTGCTGCTCGTACCCTTCGGTCGGGTAGCCGCGCTCCGCCATCAGCTCGACAAGTACCCGGTCCGCTTCTTCGACCGCGGGCGCGGGGCGATCCACGAACTTCGCCTGGATCAGCGACCACTGCTGGGTGTACCGCTCCCGAATCTCGGGCGACAGTGGTTTGATGTCGAGCTGCGCGATACGCTTCTCCCGGGAGGCGAGCTCACGATCCGCCGCTCGCGGACTTTCCTTGTCCTGCACCGCCCGTTCGTACTCCGGGCCGAACTTCTCTCGCAGGTGCCGGCGCTGCGACTCCCGCCGCACCAGCAACGCGATCAGTACCACCGCCGCGACAGCGGCGATGACAATGATGACAACCACCAAGGTGGACATCGCATACTCCTATGGCTACCTAGCTTGCCCCCCGGCTCCTTTGGTGTGCCCCGCCACGCATGGTGGGAAACGCATTTATCGGCCACGGAAGGACTTTGGGGCCATTCGGCCTAGCCAGGTCATGAATCGCGTTCGAGTGCGCGCAGACCGCGTTCGAGCGTGCACAGACTGCACTCGGGCAAACTGTGCCCGAACAAAACTGTGCTCGAACAAGAACAAGCGCCGGTCCCGAGGGACCGGCGCTTGTGCTGCGGTGGCGGTGGGATTTGAACCCACGGACGGGGGTTACCCGTCACACGATTTCGAGTCGTGCTCCTTCGGCCGCTCGGACACGCCACCGCCACGAACAATACCGGAGGTGGTTCGGCGTGCCCGCAGTGCCTCTACTTACGGTCGGAGAACTTGTCCTTGGCGTCCTGGACCGCCCCGGTGGCCCTGTCACGAAGGTCATGACCGGCCTCCTTGACCTCACCCTTTGTCTGGTCCGCCTTGCCCGAGTTCTTCATGTCCTCGTTGCCGGTCGCGTTGCCAAGCTTCTCCTTGGCGGTACCGACGGCCTGCTCGGCCTTGTCCTTGGCCTTGTCGAAAAGGCTCATTGGGAAGTCCCTCCTTCGCCTTCATCAGCAGCCCCGGTTGCGGAGTGCCGCTACAGAAGGGGTACCCGATCAAGCACAGCCCACACGCCGCGTGGGCCGAGTCACCCGTCCGTGCGGTGGCGGTGCAGGGCGAAGAAGTCTTCGAGCAGCGCGGCGCATTCGTCTTCGAGGATGCCGCCGACAACCTCGGGCCGGTGGTTGAGCCGCCTGTCCCGCACGACGTCCCAAAGGGAGCCGACGGCACCGGTCTTCGGTTCCCAGGCACCGAAGACCACCCGCGCGACGCGGGCGAGCACCAGCGCGCCGGCGCACATCGTGCACGGTTCCACCGTGACCGCCAGGGTGCAGCCTTCGAGGCGCCAGCCGTCGCCGTACACCTGGGCGGCCGCACGCAAGGCGAGGACTTCGGCGTGGGCTGTCGGGTCGCCGAATTCCTCACGCGCGTTGTGCGCGCTCGCGAGCATGGTGCCGTCGGGCGCGAAGACCACCGCGCCGATCGGCACGTCTACGCCGGAGCCGCGGGCGGCCATGATCGCCGCCCGCACGGCGGTTACGTCCCGCGGGCTCAGATCTCGTCCAGCAGTGACGCGAGCTCGTCGGCGAACCCGCAGCGCTGCGCGATCATGTGCAGCTGCTCGTCCGGGTACAGGTCCACCTCGCCGACGATCACCTCGAGCTCGCCACCGGGGAGCCCGAGGTCGGCGAGGATCTCCAGGTCGCCCTCGGGCCACACCGACTCGTCGTCCTCGTCCGGCGGGTCGACGCGCAACAGGTCGAGCACGTCCGCGGCGATGTCGTAGTCGAGCGCCGCCGCGGCGTCCGAAAGCAGCAACGCCGGCCCCCGCGGACTCGGCCGGACGATCACGAAGAACTCGTCGTCCACTGCCAAAAGTCCGAACGAAGCGCCCGTGGAGCGCATCTTCTGCAGCTCGGTTATCGCCGCGTCCAGCTCCGCCAGAGCCCCGGAATCCAGGGAACTGCACCGCCAACGACCGTCTTCGCGAACAACGGCCACCGCGAACCCTGTGATGGGCTCCTTCACTGCCATGCGCACACCGTATTCCCGTCGCTCCGAGAGCGCACGCACGGTGCACCGGAGTGCCCGGTGATGCCACTATCGAGGCATGACCGGACCCACCGACCTGCCCACGCTCCCCGACGCACGCTTCGCGGGATTGCTCGCCGAGGCGAAAGCCCTCCAACACCAGACGGTCGAGCTCCGGCGCAAGCTCCACCAGCACCCGGAACAGGGCCTCGACCTGCCCGTCACGCAAGCGGCGATCGTCGCGGCGCTGGACGGCCTGCCCCTGGAGATCACGCTCGGCAAGACGTCCACGTCAGTCACCGCGGTGCTGCGCGGCGGCAAGCCCGGCCGCTCGATCCTGCTGCGCGGCGACATGGACGCCCTGCCTTTGCGGGAAGACACCGGCCTTGGCTTCGCCTCCGAGGTCGACGGCACGATGCACGCCTGCGGCCACGACACCCACGTCGCGATGCTCGCCTCGGCGGCGAAGCTGCTCTCCGAACACGCCGAGGAACTCAGCGGTTCGGTCGTTTTCATGTTCCAGCCCGGCGAAGAGGGTTATCACGGCGCGCGCCACATGATCCACGAAGGCGTGCTCGACGCCGCCGGTTCGCGTGTCGAGCGGGCGTTCGGTCTGCACATCTACAACGAGGCGCGCGCCGGTGTCGTCCGGACACGGCAGGGGCCGATCATGGCTTCCGCGGACAGCTTCGCCATCTGGGTCACCGGCAAGGGCGGGCACGGCTCGGCGCCGCACCACGCGATCGACCCGGTGCCCGCGGCTGCGGAGATGGTCGGCGCGCTGCAGACGATGATCACGCGTCGGGTGAGCGTGTTCGAGCCCGCCGTCGTCACCGTGACGCGCATCGCGGCCGGCACGACGACGAACATCATCCCGGAGACGGCCGAGCTGGAAGGCACGATCCGCACCCTGTCGGAGAAGACACGCGCGCTGGTCCGCGCCGAAATCCCGAAGCTCTGCGAAGCGATCGGCGCGGCACACGGCTGCCGCGTGGCCGTCGAGCTCACGCCGGGCTACCCGGTGACGGTGAACGATGACGAGGTCGCCGACCACGTCCTCTCGCTCGCCGCCGAGGTGCTCGGCGCGCGCAACGCCGAGGCGATGGCCGACCCCATCATGGGTGCCGAGGACTTTTCCTATGTGCTGCAACGGATTCCGGGTGCCTTCGCGTTCCTCGGCGGCTGCCCGCCGGACGTCGACCTCGCCGACGCGGCGCCGAATCACTCGAACCGCGTCATCTTCGACGAGGACGCGATGGCCAGTGGCGTCGCGATGTACGCGGCGTTCGCCTTGGATGCCTTGCGGTAACGGCGGGCTTGGGCGGGGACGTCCCGACCCGGCGTAGCTCCAGCTGGCAGGATCACCCCTGTGCGAGACGTATGCGTGATCGGGCTCGGGTTGATCGGTGGGTCGCTGCTGCGCGCGACCGCCGCGGTGGGCAGGACGACGTGGGGCGCCACGACGTCCGAAGTGGACGCTGACGCGGCCAGCAGAGCGGGCTACGACGTCACCACTGACGTCGGCGCCGCCCTGCGCAGAGCCGCCGAGGCGGAGGCTCTGGTGGTGCTGGCAGTGCCGCTGACAGCCACCAACGCCGTGTTGACGCAGGTCGCCGAACACGCCCCTCACTGCCTGTTGACCGACGTAACCAGCGTCAAGGGCCCAGTCGGCTCAGCGGTCCGCCGAATCGTCCCCTGGGCCCGCTATGCGGGCGGCCACCCCATGGCAGGCACGGCCGAGTCCGGCTGGACCGCGGGCGACGCCGCCCTCTTCGGCGGCGCGGCCTGGGTGGTGTGCGTCGAGGACGACACCGACCTCGCAGTCTGGACCGACGTCGCCCAGCTGGCCCTGGACCTCGGCGCCCACGTCGTCCCCCTGCCGGCGCTCTCCCACGACGAGACTGTCGCGCGGATCTCGCATCTCCCGCACCTGCTCGCGGCGGTGCTCGCCACTGTCGGTGCCCAGGGCGGCCCGCTGGCCATGACCCTCGCCGCGGGCTCTTACACCGACGGCACCCGAGTAGCCGCTACCGACCCGGAACTGGTCAGGGCCATGACCGAAGGCAACCGAGAAGCGTTGCTGCCCATCCTCGACGAGGCGCTGGGCCGCCTAGGCGCCACCCGAGGCTCGCTGGCCTCCACAGGCGGCCTTGCCGCCACCATCAACGCAGGCCACGCCGGCGCGCAAGCGCTTGCGAACAGCCGAGACCATCCCCGCTCCGGTGTCCGCCTGAGCCTCGATGCCCCCGACGCCCGCGACGCCCTGATCTCCTTGGGCGAACGCGGCGGCCGCATCACCGCCATAGACGCCCACACCGCGACCGGCGAGGTCAACTAACCGAGGTCTCCGAAGGCCACCATGAGGGCGTCAGGGTTCCTCATGGTGGCCTTCAGAGACCACAAAACCAGCCCCCACGAGGCTCAGGCCGGGGGTGCGGGTGGCGGCTGCGGCGGCGGGGTTTGGTCGGGCTTGCCTTCGAACTTGTCGAGGAATTCCTTGGCTTTCTCCGTGGCGCCGTCGATCTGCGCTTCACGGCCCGCGAACTTTCCCTTCGCGAATCCGGCGGCCTTGTCGATGCTCTCGTCGATCTTGTCGCCGTGCTGCTTCAGCGCGTCTTGCGCCTTGTTCTTCAGCGCATCGAAGTCGATACCCATGTGAAATCTCCTTCGTCGGTACCTCTATCAAACAGGACTCCGATCAAGTCCGCTTGCGGTAAGACAGGAACCGGCGGGCCGGCCTCGAAGGCGAACGATCCACCAAATCCGGCCCCCGCACCACGTCGAATGCGGCCTCCAGCTGGTCAACCACCCCCGCCAGTTGCGCACTCTCCGGCATCGCCATCGACGTGGGCTCACGCTCGTCCCGGATCGCCGCCGCAAGTTCACCCAATGCGGCAGTCAGCAACTCGACATCGGCCGCGGCCGGCGCCGGCGCCCCATGTTCCATGGTCACCACCACCTCGGTAACCGCGTCGGCCACCCGCTCCAACCCGGCGATCACCGGCCACCAGGCGATCGCCTGCCGCCCATTGGCCGATGGCTCCACCACCACCTGCTGAAACGCCGTCCGCAAATCAGCCAGCGCCCGGTAGGCCATCCGCCGGGAACGCGACCGCTCCAGCGACTGGCCGGAAGACCCCAGAGCTTGCTCGACGTACCTCGCGACCGTGTCCAGCCCATCCGCGAGCCGCCCGCCAACCTGCGGCCGCCGGCTCCCTGGCCACAACAAGAACCCGAAGATCAGCACGATCGCGCATCCCAGCACGGTGTCGACCAGCCTGGCCAGCACGACCCCCCAGTTACCCCCGGCCGCCAGATCCATCTGCAAAATGATCAACGGCGTCACGAACGCGCTGAGAATCGCGTAATTGCGCACCTTCCCCACCGCCAGCCCACCGGCGAACACCGCGATCAGTGCCACCAGCGCCCACCCGGTCGTGCCGGCGCCGAGCACGGCCGCGCCGATCCCGACGCCGACCACGGTCCCGATTCCCCGAAGCACCGCACGCCCGAACACCGACCCGAAGTCCGGCTTGAGCACGATCCCGACGGTCAACGTGATCCAGTAAGACCGCTCCAACGGCAGCAACAGCCCGACGACCTCGGCGATCGCGACGCACAACGTCAGCCGCAGTGCCGCGAACCACGTCAACGGCCCCGAAACCAGCGACGAGGCCCAAGTGCGCAGCCGGGTCCAGATCGGCACCGGCTCCCGGCGCTGCCGATCGTCACCGTTGCCGATGCGCTCCAGTCCCGAGTAGAGCGCCGCCAGCACCGGCTGGTCCTCAATGTCGTCAGGTGGCGTCGGCGCGGGCGGCAACGGCTGGTTCGCCATCACTGAGGCCGCGGCAGCCGTTAAATACTCGATGATGTCCTCGGACGCCCGGCGCCCGGCATTCACCATCGCGACCGCCGCCTCGACGGCAGGCGTGGTCGCGGACAGCAGGTTGAGCAGCTTGCGATAGGTCGCGTCGCGTCCGGAAAGCCAAGATCGCGCCGTCAGCAGCCGGTCGTAAGCCGTGCTCATCGCGGTGGTCAGTTGATGCCGCGCGACCCGCGAAGTGGCCTCGTCCGTAGTGGACAGCATCGCCGCGAGCTCGACGTAGACATGCGCGACGGCGTCGCGCTCCGGGCTGGTCGCCCGCACCGTCCAGCCGAGCAGCGCGACGAGCAGGCTCCAGGCCGCGCCGACGAGGAACCAGCCAAGCAGCACCTCGATCCGGATGCCCGTCACGTGCTGCCCGGTGCCCAGTGTGCAGAAGACGAACAGCTGCAGCCCCGCGACCGACGCGTTGCTCCCCGCCGCGCTGATCAACGCCGACACCGCCGCCACACCGATCACGGCCGGAATCACCGCGGCGGGCGCGCCGCCGGTGAGCAGGCCGACCAGGTAACCGGCAGCCGCCGCCGCTGTCGCCCCGCCGAGACGCCGGGCGCGATAGCGGTACGGACCTGCGGATTCGGCCATGACGGCTGGTAGCGCGCCGGTCGAAATCAGCGCCCCGGTGGCGATGTCGCCGAGCGCGTACGCCACGGCAAGCGGCACCGTGAGCGCGAGCACGGACCGTGTGACCATGTTCCAGGGCACTGGCACGGGTTTGCTGCGCAGCAGCTGCCTCAGCCAGTGGGGCGCGGCGAAATCCGGACGAGTGGTGCTCACCAGCTCATCTTGTCTCACCGCGCGGCGACTCCATAACCTACTTGATCGCGAGTAGTTATCTAGGCGTCAACAACGCTGCGGAGGCTTCATGACCGGCAAGACGTTCTCGTTCGAGATCAACCGCACCAGCAGCGCACCGCCGTCGACACTGTTCCGGCTGGAGACCGACGGCGGCCGCTGGGCGGACTGGGCGAAACCGGTCGTGGTGCAGTCGGGCTGGGAACGCCAGGGCGACCCCGCGCCGGGCGGCGTCGGCGCGATCCGCAAGGTCGGGCTGTGGCCGGTGCTGCTGCGCGAAGAGACCGTCGAGTACGAACAGGACCGGCGGCACGTCTACAAGTTCGCCGGCCCGTCCGAGCCCGCCAAGGATTACCGCGCCGAGGTGACCTTCACGCCGAATGCCGCCGGCGGCACCGACCTCCGGTGGTCCGGCTCGTTCGTCGAGGGACGGCCAGGCACGGGCTCGGTGACACTCGCCGTCCTGCGAACGGCGATCAAGGTGCTTTCGGCCCAGCTCGTCAAGGCCGCCGAACGAGAGTGATACCGACAGTGGTGATCGACGTGATTGGTCACTCGACGCAACTCACCACCGGGTGAAGACGTCCTCCTTCTAAGGTCCAGAACCTAGAATTCCTTGCAGGGTAAGGAGAAGGAGGCGCCTGTGATCAAACGGACAACCCACTCAGGCGTTGTTTCGGGCGCTATTTGGTGTTTTCTCGCCATGTTCGTGGTGGCGGCGTGCACCGGGCCGACGTCCGGCATCCCGGCCGTCAGCGCGCCCAACCCAGCGCCGGGAGCGGCTCGTCCACCGATGTTCGCGCCGCCTTACCCCTTCGGCATCGTCCAGCAGAAGGCCCCGCCTGTCACCGACGGCGCGGTGCCGGTGATCAAGCGGATCGGCACCGGCAAGCCGTACGTCTTCATCACCATCGACGACGGCGCGGTGCAGGCCCCGGACGCGCTGAACCTGATCAGGGACTCGGGCGGCCATCCCGTGCTGTTCCTGAACGAGAAGTACGTCAGGGGACACGAGGCATACTTCAAGGCGATCCTGGATTCCACCGGTGCCGTACTCGGCGATCACACCGTGGACCATCCGGACCTGCGCGGCAAGCCGTACGACTTCCAGCACAAGGAGATCTGCGACGACGCCGATGACCTGCAGCGTGGGCTCGGGCAGCGGCCGACGCTCTTCCGCCCGCCGTTCGGCAGTTACGACCAGACAACGCTGAAAGCCGCTGCGGCCTGCGGGATGCGCGCCTCGGTGCTGTGGACGGCGGCCGTCAACGATGGCATCGTCCAGTTCCAGGCCGGCGACAAGCTGCGGCCAGGCGACATCGTGCTGATGCACTTCCGCAAGACGTTCGACGAGGACTACACCGCGTTCGTCGAGCAGGCCAAGAAGGATGGCCTTACACCGGTGCCGCTAGCTGACTTTTTAGGTTAGACACAGCTTGGCTTTCGCCCCGGCCAGAGCGACAACCGGTAAAATGGCACTCGCGAGTTGCTGGCGCAGATCCACGCGGCAGGACCCGGGTCCTGATCTCCAGCCATCCGGCGCCCCCGCGCTCAACCGGACCGAGACGGCGTAACGACCGCACGGTCCCCTACAGAACGATTGTGGGTGTCACCACGGTCCTTCGACAGGAGACGTCCCCGACGGTCACCACGATCTGGGTGGTGCCGCACGGAACTTCGTCGAGGACGAACCGACCGCCTTCGTCCGCGGTGGTGGACGTCGAACCGTGCTCGGCGACACGGACTTCGACCCCGTACTCGCCGGCGGGCACGAGCCAGCCGTCGATGCGATGCCGCTGACCGACCTTGGTCAGGTTGATCATCACTGTCAGATCGCTGACGGTGAACGTGATCGTGCCCTGGCCGCCTCCCCGGACGCCGGACAGCGCGTCCATCCGCTCCCAGCGCGCCACCTCGACATCCAGATTCTCCAGCGCGATCGCGAACTGGACCCGCTGGACCAGGTCACCGGGCGGAGGATCGGTTACGTCGAGCATTCGACGGAGATCGGCGAGCAATATCTGGTCGGCCGAGGAGATACTCCCCATGGACCCTCCGATGTCGGTCATCGGATCCCCCCTTCACTGGACAGCAAGTCGCGCATGTTGTTCAGGCAACGACCCCTTGTCGGCCCGACGCTGCCGCGCGGCATGCGCAGCGCGTCCGCGACCAGCTGGTATTCGGACCGTCCGGCGAGAACGGTCATCCGCAGCAGCTCTTGACACCGCTGGGGAAGTTTGGTGAAGGCCTGCCAGATCCGGCGATCCCTGTCCGCGCGGAGGGCTTCGTCCTCCGGTGCCGGCTGTGTGCTGGGCATCGACTCGGCGAACTCGTCGGTCAACGGCAGCGGCGGGGTCTTGCGTCCGTGCGGGCGCCGCGCCTCGCGGCGCGTCGTGGTGATCAGCCACGCGGCGAGCGCCTTCGGGTCGTGCAGCGACTCCAGATGGGTGAACAGCGCCAGCCACACCGTCTGGACGACGTCCTCCGCGGTGTGCCTGTCGAGGCCATTACCGCGAGCGACATGCCATACCAACGGCGTCAGCTCCGCGACCAGGCGATCCATGGCTTGCCTGTCCCCCGCGCGGGCGGCATGCATGCACGCAGCGTGAAGCTCCGCGCCGGTCAGGCCTTCCCAAGGAGGGTCCACCTCGGCGGTTTCGACATCGGTCACCGTATCTGCCCCACTTCGCATATCTCTTCGAGTCGGTGCTGGCAGTATCGCGGGCCTTTCACAGTGAAAGGGGGCGAGGTCTGATCTCGAATACATAAATCACTTACTTTTAGTAGTAGATGAACTGGAGGTGCCGGGCGACGCCCGATTTCTCGAGCGCCGCCCGGCTGTCCCCACCCCTATCGAACGGCCCCGCCCCCGTGGCCGCTCGACCCCCTTTATTCGAGGTGTCCCTGCTCCCGCCCCTCCGATGGGCACAGGGAGGTGATGGCCGCCAGCCCCCTCGGCTGTCGGCTATCACCCGTTCTTGTGACTAGCGTCCTGCGCCGGACCGGTCCTCGACGTCGTCCGGCCGGAGCTTTTCGTTCACCTTCGCCGTCATCGCATTTCCTCCCCTGCCTGCTCCATAGGAAGCAGCCGGGAGGGCGCCAGATACATCGAGGCGAAACTTTTTATGCGGATTTCCGCGGTGGCTACGCCCAGGGATCAGACGACGACGGAGGGTGATCGTTCGGCTAGAATTTCGGCCACTTGCTCACCCCAGACGCGATATCCGGCGGGGCCGGGATGGAACCCGTCGGCAGCGAAGGTGTCTTCGTCGAACAGTGCGACGGGGATCGACGCGTGAGTCACACCGGGAAGCGCTGTCAGGGAAGCGGCGGCGAAGTCCAGCGCGGCTGCGCGCAGGCCGAACACGGCGCGCAGCGGCTGGGGCAGAGTCGGGAAACTACCCATGGGCGGGACGCCGGCGAGTAGCACCGGTATCGGGCCGAGCCGCCGGCGCAGCGCGACGATCAGGCGCAGCAGATCGCGCCGGAACCGCGGGGCCGAATGCAGTTCGATGGTGTCGTTGACGCCCAGCGCGATGACGACGAAGTCAGCGGCCTCGGTGAAGGCGAGGAGTTCGTCGTGCACGACACGCGCGTTCGCGCCCGTCCTGCCGACCGCCTGCCACGCCACTTCCCGGCCGCTGCGCCGCGCGAGGGCGCGCGCGACGCTGCCGGTCAACGCCTCTTCGTGGGACTCCGCGCCGACTCCGTCCACCGTGGACTCACCGAGGACGAGCAACCGGAACACCGGGCCGTCGCCTGCCGCCACCCCCGTGACGGGACCTCTCGCGCCGGGAAGCCGCAGGGTCGTCCGCCGGACGCGCAGACCCTGTGCGACCAGCACGGGCAGGAGCGCGATCGTGGCGGCATTCGCGGTGAACCGGGTCATGGCACTGAGCCTAAGAGGCCCGTCTGAGAACCCGCGACCAAGAAGGACCGATCAACCAGCGATCGAGACGGGCCATCTGCTGAGCGTGTCGTCGTCGACGGCCCGCAGCAAGAAATCCGCCACATCGGCGCGGGCGACGGTGAAGCCGCGCGGGTTGGCGCCGATCTTGCTCCGCACCGAACCGGTGAGCTCGCCGTCGGTCAGCCTTGGCGGGCGCACGATCGTCCAGTCGAGGTCGCTGGCGAAGACCAGTTCCTCCATCGCCGCCATGTCCGCCCACGGCTCCTTGAGCACGCGACCGGCCACGGGCTTGACCAGCGTGCGAACGAAGAAGCCGTCTCCGTCCCGGAACATGCCGCTGTTGCTGACGACGAGGAGCCGCCGAGCCCCTGTCCGCGTCATCGCCGTGATGATGCTGCGCGCGCTGTCACGAGCCACCGTCGTGGGTTTGAGATCGCGCGCGCCCAGCGAGGAGATGACGGCGTCGCGGCCTTCTACGGCTCCGGTGATGGACGCCGGATCCATGACGTCCGCCACGACGACGTCCAGCCGTTCGTGCGCGGGGACGTCGAGGCGGGCGGGGTCACGGACAACCGCGGTGACGTGCTGCCCTGCCCCCAGCGCCTGCCGCACCACGTGCACGCCGATGCCGCCGGTGGCCCCGAACACTGTGATCTTCATGGGTTCTCCTTGGTCAAACAGCAGAGGTTAGTGAACACTCACCTCTATAGTGAGTAAGTACTCACTAAACCGTCAAGCTCCTGCTGAGAAAGCGCTGAGACATGGGAACGCGGGAAAAGATCCTGGCCGCCGCGGCCGAAATCATGACCGAGCAGGGCTACGCGCGGGCGACCACCAAGGAGATCGCACGGGTCGCCGGCTACTCGGAAGCGACGCTGTACAAGCACTTCCGGGACAAGACCGAGATCTTCGTCGGCGTCATCGGCGAGCAGTTGCCCCAGCTCGGCAGGACTCTGACCGAGCTCGTCGAACAGGCCGGGACGAGCACGGTCCGGGTCCAGCTCATCCGATTTACGCGCACCGCGCTCGACTTCTACATTGCGAGCTTCCCGATCGCGGTGTCCGTGTTCTCGTCACGAGAGCTGCTCGAAGCACACCGGGCGGCGATGCATGAGCGCGGCGCCGGGCCACGACATCCCGTGGACCAGCTGATCCACTACCTGCGCGCCGAACAGCACCTCGGCCGGATCCGCGACGAAACCGACGTCGAAGCCATGGCTTCGCTGCTGCTCGGCGCCTGCTTCCAGCAGGCCTTCCTGGTCAACTTCTCCGGCGAAGACCCTGGCGCACAGGAACTCGATGCGCTGGCCGTCGGTCTCGTCCATACCCTGCTGACCGGCGTCTAACCTTGCGCGCGCTCCCTGCGCCACTGCTCGATGAGCAGCGGTAACTGCTTGGCGAGGAACAGGAAAAAGTCACGCGTCTCTTCGAGCCGCTTTCCCGCGGGCGTCTGGGCGCCGAGTGCGATGATCCCGCGATCGATACTCTCCGCCAGCAGCTGATAGGTGGAGTCTTTGCGACCTACCGACTCGTACCAGGCGTCGTCGAGAATCAGATAGTGGTCGACCCGCTCACCGGGCTCGCGTGCTTTGGTCAGCAGCCCGATCTGCACCAGATAGCGGACGGCGCCGGACACCGCGGCCGGGCTGACCTGGAGCGCTTCGGCGATTTCGGTGGCCGTCAGGCTCCCCTTCTGAGTCGCGAGCAAGGCCGAGAAGACGCGGGCCGGCATCCGCTGCATGCCGGCGTTCGTGAACACCAGGGCGAAGTCCTCCACGAAACGGCGTGCGGCCTCTTCGGAGGACTGAGGTTCGGGCGTCGTCATGGCGATCATCCTCTCTGACCGACTGATAGATCATCACCCTGTCCATACATTTTCTTAACTTCACAACTTTCTGAAATGAGTGTACCTTTCGAGGCATGGATAACGCCATCGCCATCTCCGGTCTGCACAAATCCTTCGGCCGAACCCAGGCCCTCAACGGCCTTGATCTGCAGGTAGCGACTGGTGAGGTGCACGGTTTCCTCGGCCCGAACGGCTCTGGGAAGTCCACCACCGTCCGGGTGCTGCTCGGCTTGCTCCACGCGGACAGCGGCGACGTCCGACTCCTCGGCGGCGACCCATGGAAGGACGCGACGAGCCTGCACCGGCGGCTCGCGTACGTCCCTGGCGATGTCAACCTCTGGCCCAATCTCTCCGGCGGGGAGGTGATCGACCTTCTGGGACGGCTGCGAGGCGGGCTCGATCAACGCCGCCGCACCGAACTCGTCGAACGCTTCGATCTCGACCCCAAGAAGAAGGGACGCACTTACTCCAAGGGCAATCGGCAGAAGGTCGCCATCGTGGCCGCGCTCGCGTCCAATGTGGACGTTCTGATCATGGATGAGCCGACCTCCGGGCTGGACCCCTTGATGGAAGCCACTTTCCAGTACGCCATCCAGGAAGAGCGCGAGCAGGGCCGCACAGTGCTGCTGTCCAGCCATATTCTCGCCGAGGTCGAAGCGCTGTGCGACCGCGTGAGCATCATCCGCGAGGGCCGGACCGTCGAAACCGGCACGCTCGCCGACATGCGGCACCTGACCCGCACCTCGATCATCGCCGAACTCGCCGGACCGCCGAATGGCCTCGCCAACTCCGATCTCATCCACGATCTCAAGGTGGACGGCAACAGAGTGCGCTTCGACGTCGAAACCAAGGCGCTCGACAGCGTCCTCAAGCAGCTCTCGCAGGTCGGCGTCCGCAGCCTGACGAGCCAGCCGCCGACGCTGGAAGAGCTCTTCCTGCGCCACTACACCGCCGAGACCGCCGAGTCGGTGGCGAAATGACCGCGACACTCGAGCGGCTCCCAGCGCCGCCGAGCGGCCCTTCCCATTCGTTCGTCGGCACCTGGCAGCTGGCGCGGCTCGCGCTGCGCAGGGACAGGATCGTGCTTCCGCTGTGGATCGTGATCCTCAGCGTCATCCCCTCGAGCAACGCCGGCGCGTACGACACCCTCTACCCCACCGTGGCCGAACGCGCCGCGCTGACCGCGTCGATCGGCGCGAACCCGTCGGTGGCGGTGCTCTACGGACCGGCCTTCGACCTGTCGACGGCCGGCGGCTACGCGGCCTGGCGCCTCGGCGGCTTCATGGCCCTGTTCATCGGGCTGATGGCCGTTTTCACCGTCACCCGGCACACGCGGGCGGAGGAGGACACCGGCCGCGCGGAGCTGCTGGCGTCCACGGTCTTGGGGCGCTATGCGGCTTTGACCTCGGCTGTACTGGTCTCCGGCGCCGCGAGCCTGCTGATCGGCCTGATCAGCGCCGCCGCGCTCGCCGGAGCCGGGCTGCCGGCAGCGGGCGCGTTCGCCTTCGGCCTGTCGACAGCGTTCGCGGGCCTCGTTTTCACCGCGATCGCCGCGGTCGCAGTCCAACTCGCCGAATATTCCCGGACGGCCAACGGCATCGGCGCGGCGGCGGTCGGTGTCGCGTTCCTGTGCCGGGCGGTCGGCGACTCGACAGTCGACACCAAATGGATCTCGTGGCTGTCCCCGATCGGCTGGGCCCAGCAGAGCCGGCCGTTCGCCGGCGAACGCTGGTGGGTGCTGTTCCTGCCGCTCGTGGCGACCGTGCTCATCGGAGCCGTCGCGTACACCTTGTTGCCCCGCAGGGACTTCGGCGTCGGCATCCTGCCTCCACGGCCAGGCCCAGCCGTAGCCGCTCCGGGACTTCGCACCCCACTGGCGCTGGCTTGGCGGCTGCACCGCGGGCCGCTGATCGGCTGGACCATCGGGTTGGCCGTCTGCGGGGCGGTGTTCGGGTCGATCGCGAGCGGCATCGGGGACATCGTCGGGGACAGCGACCAGACGCGTCAGATGCTCGAGCGCATGGGCGGCTCATCGGTCATGACGGACACGTTCCTGGCCGCGATGGTCGGTGTTTTCAGCATGACCGTCAGTCTCTACGGCGTGCAGGCCGCGCTGCGGATGCGCAGCGAGGAGACTTCGAACCGGGTCGAGCCGCTGCTGTCGACGAGCGTGGGGCGGCTGCGGTGGGCGGCGAGCCACCTGGTGTTCGCGTTCCTCGGTTCCGCGGTGGTCGTGCTGGTCACCGGGATCACGATGGGACTGGCCAACGGAATGCGCACCCATGATGTCAGCGGATCAGTCGGGGACATGGTCCTGGCGTCACTGGTGCAACTGCCCGCGGTGTGGGTGATCGTGGGTGTGACGGTGACGCTGTTCGGCGTGCTGCCGAAGGCGGCGCCGGCGGCTTGGGGGGTGGCCGGGGCGGCGCTGCTGATCAGCATGTTCGGGCCGGTTGTCAACGCACCACAAGCGATTCTGGACGTTTCGCCGTTCTCGCACGTCCCGAAGCTGCCTGGGCAAGAGGTGACGGCCACGCCGCTGGCCTGGCTGTGCGGCATCGCGTTGGCAGCACTCGGCGCGGGGCTGGTCGCCTTCCGGCGGCGAGACATCGGCTGAGCAGCCTTCACGGCATTGCCTCCGACGCAGCAGGCATTGACGACGTGGTCGGAGTAGCGGACGTCGTGCTGATCTCGGTCGAAGTCACGACCGTCGTTTCCGTCGTGGTGGTCGACGTCCGCGACGACCGCAGCTGTGTGACCGTGGTCGGCACCGAGACAATCCCGGTGACGGTGACCGGAATGCTGGCGGTGACCGCGGGAACCACGGTCACGCCGACCGGTGCGGGCTGCTCAGCGCCGAGGCGCCCGGCGACGATCACAGCGGCGACCAGGAGGCCGCACGCGAACCCGGCGAGGATGCCGACCGCCGTCGATCCGAGACTTCGCCCGATCATGTCCAACCCCTCGATGCGCTCGTCACGCAACTAACGAGGTAACAGAAGGTGATGTAGGCATTCGACCAACTTCGTAAGTACCAGCGCAAACGCCTCCGGCACCCATATTTATCTTACGTTCGGTGACCGAGAGCGCAACTTGCGACACACCGGCGACCGCTAGCGAGACGCCCGCAACCCGTCGATCACGACCCGCACGAGTTCATGGCCGCGCTCCGACTGCCGTTCGGCAGCCACGCACCCCACGATCAACGCACGCAGGTCGGCTCCATCGATGTCGCGCCGGACAGCGCCCACCTCTTGGGCACGAGCCAGCAGCTTGTCGAGCGCCTCGCGAAACCCTCCAGCGGCCTCGGCCTTGAAGCCGAACCCGGTCGTCGTCGCCAGCGAGTCGCACAACGCCTTGTTCAACGACACCTGCCGGATCACCCGCGCGAAGTACCCGAAGAAGGCGTCCCCCGGATCCTCCGCGGCGAACAGTTCGCCCGCTTCCTGGGTGAACTGTTCGAGCCGATCCAGCACGACGGCCTGGAACAGCGTGTCCTTACTGGGGAAATGCCGGTAGACCGTGCCCGCGCCCACCTGCGCGCGCCGGGCGATCTCGTCCAGTGGCACGGCCAAGCCCTCGGCCGCGAAGGCTTCCTCGGCGGCGGCCAGCACACGGGCGCGGTTGCGCCGGGCGTCGGCACGCAGGGCAGGCTTCGCGTCTTCCACACCCCGGTCAACAAAGGATGTCGACGTCCAATTCCGGAGCTGTCACGCTGGTGATCATGGCAACGGATCAGGACTGGGAAGAGCAGGCGCGCAACTGGATCACCTGGGCCCGCACCCCCGGCCTCGATTCCTACTGGCGCTACCGCCCGGCGTTGTTCGAGCTCGTGCCCGCACCGGGCGAGTCCACTTTGGATCTCGGCTGCGGCGAGGGCCGGGTGTCCCGCGATCTCGCCGAGCGCGGGCACCGGGTTACCGGCGTCGACGTCTCCCCGACGCTGCTCGAAGCCGCACGCGCGGCACATCCCGAAGGCACCTACGTGACGGCCGACGCGGCGGACCTGCACTTCCCCGACCACAGCTTCGACCTAGTCGTCGCCTACAACTGCCTGATGGACGTAGAGGACCTGCAATGCTGCGTCCGCGAAGCCACCCGAGTCCTGAACCCCGGTGGCAAACTTGTGCTCTCCATCGTGCATCCGGCGAATCGGGACAACATCATCGGCGAAGGTGACGGCGCGGCGTTCGTAGTGGACGGTGCCTACTTCGAAAGTACCCACAGCTACCAGAAAACCGAGCGCGACGGCGTACGGATGGTCTTCTCCGGCTACCAGCGGCCGTTCAGCGACTACACGCGCGCACTTGAAGACGCGGGCCTGCTCATCGAGGCCGTCCGCGAGCCCATCGCGACAAGAGCCGACGGCTCCACCCACAAGCTCCCGTGGCACCTGTGGATGCGAACGGTCAAACCGGCTTGAGGGCGGTGAGCTGGAAGTTCCGGGCCGTGTGCTTGTACGGCGCCCGATCGGTGACGGCGTGCTCGAACGTCTCCAGTTTGGCGAAGAACTCCGGATCGCGCTTGATGTCGTTGTCCACGATGTAGTCGCAGACCGCGCGAATGCCGTAGTGGCCGGTGACCACGCAGCCGAGTTCGGCGAGCTTCAACGTGAGGCCACCGGCGGTGTGCAGCGTGATCGGCTTGTCGAAGAGCATCGCCGTGGCCTGGTCGGTGTCCAGCGCGGCCAGTGCGGCGTCGAGGTCGAGCTCGCGGACGGCCTGGATCATCGGCTCGGAGTGGTGGTTCATCGCGATGATCGACAGCACCCCGCCGGCCTTCGACGCCGCGAGCAGCACCTGGAACAGGCCCGTGACGTCGTCGAGGTACTGCACCAGGTTGTGGCACAACACGACGTCGAACTCGCCAGCTGCCACAGCTGGTGGCAGCTCGAATGCGTCCGCCTCGACCGTCTCAAGGACGACCTCGGCTTCGGTAGCCCGCTCGACAGCACCGGCGAGCATCTCGGCCGAGGAATCCACAATGGTCACGTGGTGACCGAGGCGGGCGAGTTCGACCGCGTCTCCACCGTTGCCGCCGCCGACGTCGAGGACCCGGAGCGGGGCGTCATCGATGTGGCGCAGCAGGTTGGCCAGCGCGAGTGAGTATCGGAGCCGTCCCCACGGGCTCTCCTGCCATTCCCGCCAGCTCATGGGTTCGCCGTCTGCGCGGTGGGCGGCTCGAACAGCCGCTCGGCGGTGGCCGTCGTGAACTCCCACACACCAGGGATGAGCAGCACGCCCAGTATCACGAAGACAGGGAAGATCAGCCGGTTCTCCACCTTCTTGCCGGTGCGGAAACGCAGGAACTTCGGCAGCCGGATCTCGTACCAGGTCTCGCCCGCGATCGGGATGGGGAACAGGAACGGGCAACCGGCCTTGGTGAGTGCGTCACCGAGGCAGTGGACGACACAGCCCACCGCCACGGCGTAACCCAGGTAGCCGGAGACCTGGTCCAGCTGGCCGAGTTCGTCACCAGCGGTGTACACCCACCACACGACGGCGACACCGCTGACCGGCAGCAACCAGTCGCCGAGCACGCCTTCCGCGAGCAAGAGGCCGAAGAGCACCACTCCGGCCACCGCCCACGGTCCCCATGCGGCAGTGCCGGCGGCCGTCGCGGCGCCGAGACCAGCGGCAAACAGGACAGTGTGGGACATATGCCGGTGGGTTCCGGTGACCTTTTCGTCGCGCGGGCCCTTGGTCAGCACATACAACGCCGCGGACACGCGCCGCAGGATCCAGGAGATGAGGCCGGTGAACGGTCCCAGCAACCTGGACGCCGTCGCGCCCGGGTGGTCGAGATCAGGAAGGAGCGCGAAACCCGCTGTCGTAGCTCCGAACACCACCGCTTGGTGAATCGTGCCGGCGCCGAGGGCAGGCGCCAGCGCCAAGCCCGCGCACCAGCCTGTGAGCGCGTGCGTCCGCCCCATCATGGTGCTGTGTGTTCCCCAGTTTCGTCGATGCTCGGCTTTGACGGCCTCTCACGCGGGCGGTTCGTACACCACCGTCAAATGATCTGCGACCCCGGTGAGGTCGATGACGCGGCTGACGGCGGCGCTCGGGACCACGGCGAGCTCGTAGGACTGCTCACCGGCCTCGCGTTGCGCGTGGAGCACGACGTTCAGGGCGGACGAATCGAAAAAACTCACGCCGGTCAGGTCAAGGATCAGGCGAGACGGTTTCTGCTCCGCCAGTGCCGCCAGTTGGTCCTTGAGCTGAGGGCTGGTCAGCAGGTCGAGTTCGCCTGTGACGACCACTCGGGGCGCGGACTGCTCAGCTTCGATCTTGATGCTGAAGCCGGGTGTCTCGGGGGAGGGCATGGACATTCTCCTCAGGGTCCACGAAACCCTAGCCCAACACACCGCGGCACTCACCCAGTGGGGAGTGCCTTTCTCCGGGCGCGCCGCTGCTGCAGAAACAGCTCACGGCGCTCGATCTCCCCGAGCCCGCCCCAGATGCCGTACGGTTCCTGCACGCTCAGCGCGTGCTTACGGCATTGGGCCAGTACCGGGCAGACCTGGCAGATTTCCTTGGCACGTGCTTCGCGCCGGTCACGTGCCGAACCGCGCTCGTTGTCGGTATGGAAGAACAGGCTGCTGTCGGCGCCACGGCAGGCACCTTGGAGTTGCCATTCCCACTCCTCTGCGACCACGCTCGGCAGCCGGCTCACGTCCGCCATGTCTTCTCCGCCTCTCCAGCGATCACCACATCGAAGCGGAATTGCCCACCTGCGGTTCGGCTCAAACCTGCGTTTGGTTTGCTCATACCTTGGGCACTGCCAGCGCAGTGACGCCGACGAGAGGAACGCGAGTGGTGGACAACACTCCGGAAGACGGAGACGGCGCACAGGTGATCGAGGTCAGGACCGCCGCGATCCCGCAAGTAGTACCGACCCTGCGCACGATCGCCGCCGACATCGCGATGCGCCGGGACTTCGATCTCGATGCCATCGAAGATCTCCGCATGGCCATCGACGAAGCTTGCTCACTACTGCTGCCCTCGGCGTCGGACGGCAAGCTGACCTGCGTGTTCACCGCGACACTGGGGCGCGTCGAGATCTCGGTCTCCGTGCTCACCGAGTCGGCGATGCTCACCGAGGACAACGCGCTCGGCTGGCAGTTGCTGAGCGCGTTGACCACGTCGGCGAAGCGCACGGTGACGCCGAGTGAAGGTGGTTATCTGTCCCGCATCGATGTCTCGCGCGAGAGCGAGGCGGTAGCGCGGTGACACTGGAACAGCAGCCGGACACCGACGCGCTGTTCACCCAATTGGCGGAGCTGCCCGCCGATGACACGCGACGCGAGGCCATCCGCGACGAGCTCGTGCGCGCCCACCTGCCGGTGGCCCGCAACCTCGCCCGCAAGTTCCGCAGTCGCGACGAAGCGATGGACGACCTCATCCAGATCGCCACGGTCGGGCTGATCAACGCCGTCGACCGGTTCGACCCGGCCCACGGCAGCGACTTCCTCGCCTTCGCCGTCCCCACGATTTCCGGCGAACTGCGCCATTACTTCCGCGACAACAGCTGGTCGGTGCGGGTGCCGCGACGGCTCAAGGAGCTGAACGCGAGCATCGCGGCGGCCCGAGAGGAGCTGACTGTCCAGCTGGCCAGGGCTCCGCGTCCGAGTGAAATCGCCGAGAAGCTCGGCATCGGCACCGAGGAGGTCTATGAAGGACTTCGCGCCGGGCAAGGCCGCTACGGCGCTTCGCTGGACAACCTGCTCGAAAACTCCGCGCACTCGGCTTTCGGTGCGCCGGACGCGAACCTCGACCAGGCCGAGCTGCGCGAAGCGTTGCGCCCGCTGCTCGAGACGCTGCCGGAGCGGGAACGCAAGATCGTCGCGCTGCGCTTCGGTTACGGGTTGAGCCAGTCGGACATCGCCCGACGGGTCGGGGTGTCGCAGATGCAGGTATCGCGGCTGCTCACCGGGACGCTGAAGAAGCTGCGCGAGGGGCTCGGTGAAGAACATATGCCGGGCGATTAATGGAAATCGACTCGTCGGCCCCCTCGGAGGCTCGACAAACCGTCCGTGGGTCGCTCGCCGAGCTGGGGGTGACAGGGAACCTCGCGGAGGACATCCTGCTGGTGGTGTCCGAGCTGGTCAGCAACGCCGTCGAGCACGGCGGCGGCTTCGACGGGCTGGAAATCGACCCCGACGGCGATCTGCTGACCATCCGTGTCTACGACCGGAGCCCGAGCCCCCCGCTGCCGCGCAAGCCGCGGCCGCTGACGCCGCGGAGCCGCGGCCTGCAGCTGGTCGAGGCCATCGCGCCGTACTGGGGCAGCGAAAAGTGCGAAAGCGGCAAGTACGTCTGGGTGCGGTTCGCGCTGCTGTCCGGGGATGCCTAGTGCCTAGGATCTGCACTATGGAGACTCGTGAAATCGCCCGGCTCGGCCGGCATGTCAGCGCGGTCGGGCTCGGCTGCTGGCAGCTCGGCGCCGACTGGGGAAACGTCGACGAGAGTGACGCGCTCGCCGTCCTGCACGGAGCGGCCGACGTCGGCGTCACCTTCTTCGACACCGCCGACGTCTACGGCGACGGCCGGAGCGAGCGGCTGGTCGGCCGGTTCCGCAAGGAGCGGGCCGACGACGGCATCTTCGTGGCGACCAAAATGGGCCGCCGCGTCGAGCAGTTACCGGAGAACTACGTCGCCGCCAACTTCGACGCGTGGAACGACCGTTCGCGCAAGAACCTCGACGTCGACACGCTCGATCTGGTGCAGCTGCACTGCCCGCCGAGCTCGGTCTACTCGACCGACGCGGTGTACGACGCGCTGGACTCGCTCGTCGAACGCGGCCGAATCGGCGCGTACGGCGTCAGCGTGGAGACCTGCGAAGAAGCACTGACGGCGTTGGCCAGACCGCATGTCGCGACCGTGCAGATCATCCTGAACGCCTTCCGGCACAAGCCGCTGGAGCAGGTGCTGCCCGCCGCGGTGTCGGTGGGCGCCGGGATCATCGTGCGGGTGCCGCTCGCCTCCGGGCTGCTGTCCGGCAAGTACACCGCCGCCACCACGTTCGGCGCCGACGACCACCGCAACTACAACCGCGAGGGTGCCGCGTTCGACGTTGGCGAGACGTTCTCGGGTGTGCCGTTCGACGTCGGCTTGGAAGCGGTGGAGCGGCTGCGCGGCGTCCTGCCCGCCGAGCAAACGCTCGCGCAGTTCGCACTGCGCTGGATCCTCGACCAGCCCGGCGTCAGCGTGGTCATCCCCGGCGCGCGCAACCCCAAGCAGGCGAAGGACAACACCGTCGCGGCGGGCCTCCCTCCGTTGGACGCCACGGCAGCCGAGACTGTCCGCGAGGTCTACTACGAACTCATCCGCCCGCTCATCCACGACCGCTGGTGATTGGAACAAGATGACGATGACGCCCGAGGAGCTGCTGACCACCACGCGGACGGTCCGCAAGCGGCTCGATCTGACCCGGCCGGTTCCGTTGGAGCTGGTCAAGCGGGCTCTCGACATCGCGCTGCAGGCGCCCAGCGGTTCGAACACCCAGCAGTGGCAGTGGATCGTGCTCACCGACCCCGGCAAGCGCGCCGAAATCGGTGAGCTCTACCAGCGGGCGTGCCGTGAGTACCTCGATTCACCGCATGCGGCGGGAAAGCTGTTCTCCGCCGACCCGGACCGGGCCAAGGTCCAGCAACGTGTGGGTGACAGTGTCGAGTACTTGGCCGACCGGATGGGTGAGGTCCCGGTGCTGGTCATCCCCTGCCTGGAGACACCGAGCGCCGACCTGCCCAGCGGCAACCAGGCGGGGCTGTGGGCGTCGCTCCTGCCCGCCGCGTGGAGCTACATGCTGGCGTGCCGGGCGTTCACCCTCGGCACGGCGTGGACCACGCTGCACCTGAAGTACGAGAAGGAAGCCGCGGAGATCCTCGGCCTCCCGACCAACGTTCACCAGGCCGCGCTCATCCCGACCGCGTTCTACACGGGCGACGGTTTCAAACCCGCGCGCCGCCAGCCGCTGGACGACGTCCTGCACGTCGACGCCTGGTAGTCGCCGAGGCTTGGGTGGGTGGCTCGTGAGTGTTTCGCGGGGTTAGAACCCCGTGTGATGTCTCAGGACTTCGT
>JAVXWP010000079.1:0-5426 GCA_032230695.1 Actinomycetota bacterium
TAGTCGAGCCCGAAGCCGTCGTCGGCAGCCCTGATCGCGGCGACCGGCTCCAAGGATCCACTGCAACGCAGCAGTACCGAGCCGACCGAGAGGTCCTCCTCCGGCGGCCACTCGTTGACCTGCCCGACCGGCACCTCGCCCGGATCGGCCGCCGGTGAAGGCGCGAAGGCGTCCGGGTTCTCGGCGTCGTCGACCCGGATCGCGCTGGTCGCCGCATCGTCCTCGGGCGGCCCGATCAGCCGGCTCATCACCTTGCCGCGCATCGGCTCGGTCTGATGCCAATAGGTCTCACCAGCAGGCCCGACGGTGACCCACAGCCCTCGTGGCGGTACGCCGACGCCGCTGATTCGGATCGAGCACAGCGGATCCGACCCGATCTCGTGGCTCCCCGGCCCAACCCGCCAAATGCGTCCGGCATCCGGCCCGGAGACCGCATGCAGCTCGACGACGACAGGAGCCGGCCCGACCGAACTCTGCAGCAGATTCGGCGACTCGGCCGGAGCACCAACGCCCAGCACACCACCGTCCCGTACGCCGGAACCGGCCAACGGAGCCGCCGGATCGAGCCTGCGAGTCCCGACGAACAGCGGCTGCCCAGGCTGCCCCAGGCCTTCCGCAAGCCCGCCGACCAGCAAGCCGCGCGGCAGCTTCACGACCCGGTCCGTACGCCGTTCGCCGCCGCGCTCGACCGTGGTGAGGTTCAGCTCCACGAGGCCGCCTTCCGCTCCTGATCGAGCACCGAGACGCCGGCCACGCCAACCGGCAACTCCAGGTCGCCCAAGTCGTCCACGACGGCAGGGCCGACCGGCCCACGGGTCTCGAAGTCGTGCGGCGGCATCCGGCGTACCGAACGGGCGACAGCCCTTGCCAACGGCAACGGATCGATCTCCAGCCACGGCGCGGCACCGTGCAGGTGCAGGCCGTGCTCCACGGTCGCCTCCACCAGCCGCGAGCTACCCCGCGCGACACCGAGACTGACCAGCCGTACGCCAGGTGGCACCGGCTGATCCAGCGGGTCGGCCCCGATCACGAACCAGGCGCCATGACGCTGGATCGCTTCCTCCATGGGCATTCCGGGGTGCCGAGGATGGATGCCATCGGCAACTTCCACGGCACCCGCCGGGAGTCGCACGTCGAGTTGCGCCGCCAGCGCCTGGACGACAGCGCGCGCCGTCCGAGGTACGCCGTACACGGACAACGACCGCGGTCCGGACAGCAGGTCGATCATGATCGCGTTCTTGCCGCTCCCGTCGGTCCCGAGGCAGACCAGCAACGGCGTCTGCGGCGGCACATAGCCGGACGGCACCGAGTAGTCCGCGAGGTCGGAGCGCCGGATCCACCAGAGCCGCGGATCGCGCTCGTCCTTCACCCAGGGCCCCGGCAACGGCTGATCGGCCGCGGCCCCCGCAACCAGTACGCCGATGCGCTGCTTGGCCAACGCCAGCGCGTACGGCGTCATCGCGGGGGTGACCGCCGCCGCGAAACCCATCGCCTGCTCGGCTTCGGTCCAGCCGGCGTGGTTACGCAGTACGCGTCGGAGGAACTGCACGCGACGCAGGTACCGGACGCGCGCCGCGATCGGGTCGACGAACGCGTGCACTGTGCGGCTGACTTCCCGCTTGATCCAGCGGAACAGCCGCTTCCAGCCACCGAGTCGGCGGACCAGCAGGTTGAGCAGGACGAGCCCCAGTAACACCAGGCCGGCGTATCCGAGCATCTGGCGGACGTTGCTACCGCCACCCATCGGGGTCATGCAGCGGCCTCGCCCCATCCACCGCGCAGCAGGTCCGCTCGCAATGCGCGGACAGCAGTGTGCGTGCGTGACTTCACCGTCCCGACGGGGACCGCCAGTGCCATGGCGACATCTTCGCCGGGATGGCCGCAGAGGTGAACCCTCGTGACCACTTCGCGATGCACGGGAGACAGCCGGCTGATCGCCGCGACCAGCACGGTCCGCTCCGCCACCTGCTCGGCCGGATCCTCCTCGCAGCCGGTCGCCTCGAACTCCGACCGGCACAGCCCGACCGGGATGGCCCGGTGGTTGCGGCGATGCTGATCGACGACCAGGTTGCGGGCGACCCGGAACAGCCACATCCGGATCGGCCGCTCCTCCCAGTCGAGGCTCTCGGCCGCGACCCAGGCGCGCAGCAGCGTCTCCTGGACCACGTCCTCGACCGCGAAGACGTCCCAGTCGAGCAGACTCTTCACGTAGCGGCGCAGGCTTTCCCGTTCGGCCAGACAGAGCTCGATGGCCTTCATCCGGCTCGGCGTTATCTCGTCGATGATGGACCTCATTTGGGGGACGGGCTCAACGGAGGACCACAAAATCAAGGCTCAAAGTAGTTGAGCTCTACAACAATGACAATGACTTTCGGTGAACAATACGCAACGATCCAGATCCGGAGCGTTATGAGAGCGTAACTCACGGATCGTTTGACGGGGATAGGGTGCAGGGGAGATTCTCGTTCTGCCGCCCGGTACCGCTGGGGCGGTTTGCCCTTCCGCCCAAGAGCAAACGCGCTCAGATGAGCAACCTGGAGTCATCGTGCGGTCCACCAAGAGCGGTTCGAGCCGGTTCTCGGACACCTTCGCCCGTCGTCCCGGTCTGCCGAGGCTGACCAGTGGCCCTGACCGGCGCGCCTGGATGACGACCGCGTTCGTCGCCACCTTCGTGGCCGGCGCCGCCGTCGCGGTCCCGGTGCTGACCCACCTGGGTGGCTCGGACACCGTCGTCTCGGTCGACGCTCCGGTCGATTTCCGGACCAACACCGGTACGCCGACGCCCGTGCCGACCACGACGGCCACGGTGACCGCGGCCCCGCGGACCTCGATCGCCACCGCGACCGTGACGGTGACCGCTCCGGGCGGCAAGGTGACCGTCGTGAAGCCGGGCGCCACCGTGACGTTGCCCCCGGCCACGGTCACCGCTCCAGCACCAGGTGCCAATACCGTGACCGCAACCACGACTGCGACCTCGACGACCACGGCAACCGTCACCACCAAGGTGACCGAGCCCGGCAAGGCGGCGGAGGACACCAGCGGCAAGGGTCAGCTGCAGGCGCAGTCCCTGCAAGGCACCACGATGGCGATGAAGGGCGACGGCTCACACCGCTGCATCGACGTGAAGGACGGCCGCGCCGGGTCCGGCAACGACGGCACGCCGCTCCAGGTCTGGGACTGCACCAACGGCACCGGCCAGACCTGGACGTTCGACAAGGACGGCACGCTCCGGTCGCTCGGTCAGTGCATGGACCTGGCCTGGGGCTCGATCGCCGAGAACACCCCGGTCCAACTCGTCGCCTGCAACGGCAACGCCGCCCAGCAGTTCCGGATCACCCAGAAGAACCAGCTGGTGAACCCGGCGGCCGAAGGCAAGTGCGTCACCTCGGATGCCGACGGCAACGGCAGCCGGCTCTTCCTGCGGACCTGCACTGGAGCAGCCAACCAGGTGTGGCAGAAGCCTTAACTAAAAGGCGTATGGGTACGGCGACCAGTCGGCCGGGCGCTTCTCCAGGAACGAGTCGCGTCCCTCGGCAGCCTCGTCCGTCGCGTAAGCGAGTCGCGTCGCCTCACCCGCGAAGATCTGCTGCCCGACCAGCCCGTCGTCGATCAGGTTGAACGAGTACTTCAGCATCCGCTGCGCCGTCGGCGACTTCGCGCAGATCTTCTTGCCCCAGTCGAGCGCGACCGCCTCGAGCTCCGCATGCGGCACGACCCGGTTCACCATGCCCATCCGGTAGGCGTCCTCGGCGGTGTACTCCTCACCCAGGAAGAAGATCTCGCGCGCGAACTTCTGCCCGACCTGCCGGGCCAGGTACGCCGAACCGAACCCGCCGTCGAACGACGCCACGTCCGCGTCGGTCTGCTTGAACCGCGCGTGCTCCGCCGACGCCAGCGTCAGGTCGGCCACCACGTGCAGACTGTGCCCGCCACCAGCGGCCCAGCCGGGTACGACGCAGATGACGACCTTCGACATGAAGCGGATCAGCCGCTGCACCTCGAGGATGTGCAACCGGCCCGCCTTCGCCGGATCGATCGTGTCCGCCGTCGTCCCCTCGGCGTACTTGTACCCGTCCTTGCCACGGATCCGCTGATCGCCGCCCGAACAGAACGCCCACCCACCGTCGCGCGGTGAGGGCCCGTTGCCGGTCAGCAGCACGCAGCCGACGTCCGTGGACATCCGCGCGTGATCGAGCACCCGGTACAGCTCGTCGACCGTCTGCGGCCGGAAGGCATTGCGTACCTCGGGCCGGTTGAACGCGATCCGCACCACCCCCGCGTCGACCGCGCGGTGGTAGGTGATGTCGGTCAGCTCGAAGCCGTCCACCTGCTTCCAGGCCGACGGATCGAAAATCTCGGAGATCTGCTCGGATTCGGTCACGGGTGCGAGCTTATTTCAGCCCCGTGCGGTGCTCTCCCGCAGGACGACCTCGGCCCGGAACGTCTCCGTCGTCGGGTCGCCGCCCTCGACCGCCAGCTCCAGCGCCCGGCGCCCCATCTGCTCCAGCGGCAACCGCACGGTGGTGAGTCCCGGCCAGACGTCCCGCAGGGTGGCGATGTCGTCGAACCCGGCCACCCCCAGCTCGCCCGGCACGTCGACCCCACGGGCCCGCAGTGCCGACATCGCGCCGACCGCCATCACGTCGTTGACCGCGAACAAGCAGTCCAGATCAAGCTTCTGATCGAGCAACTCTCCGGCCGCCTGATGCCCGCCGTCCCGGGTGAAATCACCAGCCTGTACTGCGGCCGGCTCGATCCCCGACTCGGCCAGGCCGGCCAGGAACCCGTCCCGCCGATCGACCGCCGTCGCGAGCGCGTCAGGACCCGCCAGTACGCCGAACTTGCGCAACCCGAGTCCGACCAGGGAACGAGCCAGCTCGGCCGCACCTGCGCGGTTGTCCGGCTCGATCGTGTGGGCCGGCATCCCGGCCTGGCTGACCAGCGCCAGCCCGGCTCCGGAACCGAGGAAGTTCTCGATCTCGGTGGCCGTCCGGGCCAGTCCTTCGGCGTCGGTCCGGCGGCTGCCGATCATCACGGCGGCCCGGGCGCGCTGAGCCCGCAAGGAAGAGAGGTAAGCAATCTCACGGTCGGCATCACGGAACGTGCTGGCCATCATCACCAGCAGACCGCGTTCGTCCGCGGCCCGCATCACGCCGTTCGCGATCGCCGCGAAGTACGGGTCCTCGATGTCGTGGACGAGGATCCCGACCAGGTTCGTGGATGACTTCGCCAGCGCCTGCGCCTGGGCGTTCGGCGTGTAACCGAGCGCGGCAGCAGCGTCCCTGACGCGTTCCTGCAACTCCGGGCGCGGTACCCGGTCCCCGCCGTTGAGCACGCGGGAAGCAGTCGCGACCGACACTCCCGCACGCTGGGCCACATCCAGCAATGTCACCGGTGCTCGCAGATTCACTGGTTGCCCACCTTCC
>JAVXWP010000089.1:0-10801 GCA_032230695.1 Actinomycetota bacterium
TGAGGGACTCAGAGTCCCTCAAGGTGGCCTTCACGGCCCCGACCGCCGGGCGCCGAGCTCAGGAAAGTGTCGGTGCGGGCTGGCAGACTCCCGTCAGGCAAGGCCGACATGGAGGAGTGCGATGAACAGCGGTGGGTGGTCCAAGGCCAGACTCGGCCGGATGCACGACGTCATGGCCGGGTACGTCGAGCGTGGTGAGGTGCCCGGGCTCGTCACGCTGGTCAGCCGTCGCGGCGAGACGCATGTCGACGTGCTCGGCGCACAGACGCTCGGCGGGGACGAACCGATGCGCCGGGACACGATCTTCCGGATCGCGTCGATCACCAAGTCTTTCGCGGCCGCGGCGGTGATGATGCTCGTGGAAGAGTGCACGCTGCGGCTCGACGAGCCGGTGGACAAGTTGCTGCCTGAGCTGGCCGGCCGCCGGGTCCTCAGGCGGCTCGACGGGCCGGTCGACGACACGGTGCCGGCGAACCGGGCGATCACCGTGCGAGATCTACTGACCTTCCGCCTTGGGCTGGGCATGATCCTCGGGCAGCCGGAGGTGTCGCCCATCCAGCGCGCCATCGCCGAGCAGCAGCTGGTGGGCTTCGCGGCGCCGAACCGCCTGGCGGACTACGGGCCGGACGAATGGATGCGGCGACTGTCGACACTGCCGTTGATGTACCAGCCGGGCGAGAAGTGGCTGTACAACACCGGGTCGTACATTCTGGGCGTGCTGGTCGCGCGCGCGTCGGGCCAGCCTCTGGAGACGTTCCTGCGCGAGCGACTCTTCGGCCCGCTCGGCATGAAGGACACGAGTTTCAGCGTCCCCGCGGAAAAGCTCCACCGATTTCCCGCTGCCTACCACGCCGATCCTGAAACCGGGGAACTTGTCCTCGACGAAAAGGCGGGCAACAGCGAATGGAGCGAGGAACCCTCGTTCCCGGACGCCGGTGGCGGCCTGGTGTCCACTGTGGACGACTGTTTCGCATTCGGTCGGATGATGCTGCACAAGGGAAAGCTCGGTGGGGAACGCATCCTTTCGCGAGCGTCGGTCGAGGCGATGACAACCGATCAGCTGACACCGGAGCAGAAGGCCGTCTCGGGCTTCTTCCCTGGCTACTTCGACAACCGGGGCTGGGGACTTGGCGTCTCCATGGTCACCCGGCGCGACGACGTGTCGGCGAGTCCTGGCCGGTTCGGCTGGGACGGCGGCACCGGCACGTCGTGGTACACCGATCCCGCGGAGGACATGGTCGCCATCCTGCTGACGCAGCGCGGCGGATTTCCGCTGGCTTCCGGGGTGTACCTCGATTTCTGGACGTCGGTGTACCAGGCCATCGACGACTGAGCCGATTCCGTCGCACGAGGTCGGCCACCCGGCTCCGCGCCGCCCTCTCACTTGACATGAGCTCTGCCGGAGCTATATTGAACCCATCAGTTAATTAACTAGGTGGTTCAGTGCACATGACCGAAGACCGGCTCAGCAGTACCTTCGCAGCCCTCGCCGACCCGACGCGGCGAGCCATCCTGGAGCGGCTGGTCTCGGGTGAGGCGACCGTCACCGAGTTGGCAGAACCGTTCACGATGAGCCTCCCGGCGATCTCCAAGCACCTGAAGGTTCTCGAGCGGGCCGGCCTGGTTTCCCGGAGCCGTACCGCGCAGTGGCGCCCCTGCCGGCTCGAAGCGGGCCCACTCGGCGACGTCGCCGAGTGGGCGGAGAGGTATCGGGCCTTCTGGGAGGGCGGTTTCGATCGCCTCGACGACCATCTGCGAGAGATACAGGAAGGAAGCAAGCCATGACCGACGCACCGCTGCGGACCCGGGAACGTGAACTCGCCATCACTCGCGACTTCGACGCTCCCCGCGAACTGGTGTTCCAGGCGTGGACCGACCCGGCGCAGCTCGCCGGCTGGTACGGGCCGCGCGGGTTCAGCACGCCGCGGTCGAAGATCGACATGGACGTGCGGCCCGGTGGCGCGTGGAGCGCGTGCATGGTCCGCGACGACGACGGTTTCGAATGCCTCTCGAGCGGCGTCTACCGCGAGGTCTCGGCGCCGGAGCGACTGGTGTTCACGTGGGCGATCGAACCGGAACCCGGTGTGGCCGGCGAGGAATCGGTCGTCACCATCGTCTTCGCCGACCTCGGCGTCAAGACCAGGATGACCTTCACCCAGTCCGGGTTCGTTACCGACGGAGAACGCCGCAACGTCGAAGGCGGCTGGACCGACGCCCTCGCCAAACTCGCCGAGAGGATGGAGAAATGACCACGAGTCTTCCCCAAGTCGTTTCCGCGGGCCAATGGCAGGCCGCCCGCGACGAGTTGCTGGTCAAGGAAAAGGAACTCACCCGCGCCGCGGACGCGGTCAACGCCCAGCGCCGCAGGCTGCCGATGGTCGCCTTCGAAAAGGCGTACGTATTCGATGCACCGGACCGCAAACTCAGCCTGCCGGAGCTTTTCGACGGGCGCCGCCAATTGATCGTCTACCATTTCATGATGCGGGCGGGCTCCGACCACCGGTGCCCTGGCTGTTCGATGGTGCTCGACAACATCGGTCACCTCGCACATCTCCACGCGCGCGACACGACATTGGTCGTGACCTGCCCCGCACCCCTGGCACAGATCGAGTCGTACAAGGAACGCATGGGCTGGGCGTTGCCGTGGGTTTCCGCTTACGGCAACGACTTCACCGATGATTGCGGCGTCGGCGAGGGTTTCGGCGTGAGCGTTTTCCTGCGCGAAGGCGACGACGTCTACCGGACGTACTTCACCACCGGGCGCGGCGGCGATCAGCTCCTCGGCACACTCCGCTTCCTCGACCTGACACCGTTCGGCCGACAGGAAGCCTGGGAAGAGTCCGGCCGCGGAACGAGCGGGCCCAGTCAATGGTGGCGTCTGCACGACTCGTACGACGGCTAAGAAGCCAGACGCGGCTCAGGGGCCTTTGGTGCGAACCAAAGGCCCCTGAGCCCGTTCTGTCTCCGGCCGTGGGCCCGGGTGCCGCGACACACCCGGTGCCCACGGACGAACCCACCGCATGGCGCGTCCGCCAGCGAAGGACCTTGGGAATCCCGCGTACCCGCCCGGAGTATGTCGGCACTTTCCCGGGCGCGACGCCGGGGAAAGTGCCGACATACTCCCCCGGGGCGGACACGGGGAATCGGGTGTCAGTAGATGTTGGACGGGCGGATCATGCCCTCGGCGAGGTCGCCGAAACCGGGCGCCATGATCGCGCCGGGGTTGCCGATCACCTCTTCGACCACGAGGGTCTCGGTGGTGAGCAGCAGTGCCGCGATGGACGCGGCGCTCTGCAAGGCGGACCGGGTGACCTTCAGCGGGTCGATCACCCCGAAGGCGTACATGTCGCCGTACTCGCCGGTCAAGGCGTTGAACCCGTCACCGAGCTTCATCGCCGTCACACGGTCCAGCACTTCCTGGCCGTCGTAACCGGCGTTGATCGCGATCCACCGCAACGGTTCCGCGAGTGACTGGCACACGATGTCGCGGCCGATCGAGGCGTCTCCGGTCAGGTCCAGCGCCCGGGCCGACGCCTCCGCCTGCACGAGCGCGGTGCCACCACCGGCGACGACGCCGTCCTCGATCGCGGCGCGCGTCGCGGAAAGGGAGTCCTCCACGCGGTGCTGCTTCTCCTTGAGTTCGACACCGGTAGCCGCGCCGACGTGGATCACCGCGACACTGCCCGACAGGCGGGCGATCCGGGCCTGCAGGCTGTCCTGGTCGTGCTCGTTCTCGGCCCGCTCCAGTTCACGCTTGATCTGCTCGATCCGCGCCGACACCGACCTGTCCTCACCGGCGCCGCCGACCAGAGTGGTGCTGTTCTCGGTGATGGTGATCCGGCGGCAGCGGCCCAGGTTCTCCAGCCTCACGGTATCCAGCGTGCGCCCGGAATCGTTGGTGATGACGTCGCCGGCGGTGAAGACACCGAGGTCTTCGAGTTCCGCCACCCGCCGGTGCCCGAACCCGGGTGCCCGAACGACCACGGACGCGAACGTGTTGTGGACGTTGTTCGCCACCAGCATGCCCAGCGCCGGCCCGTCCACGTTCTCGGCGAGGATCACCAGCGGGCTGCCGGTGCGCTGGACCTGTTCCAGCACCGGCATCAGCGACTGCACCCGCGAGATCTTTTCGTTGGTCAGCAGGATATACGGGTTCTCGAAGACCGTTTCCATCCGGTCCTTGTCCTGCGCCATGTACGGCGAGATGTAGCCGTTGTTGAACTCGACGCCGTCGACGAAGCTGACGTCCAGCCCGAACGCGGGTGACTCCTCGACGGTCACCACGCCGGTTTCGCCGACTCGGGCCATGGCCTCGGCGATGACGTCCCCGATCTCGGAGTCGTTGTTGGCCGAAAGCATGGCCACATGGGCGAGATCGGCTTGTCCGTTGACCTGCTTGGCCCGCTCCGTCAAGGTGGCGATGACCGCGGCCACGGCCTGCTGGATCCCGGTCTTCAGCATCATCGGGTTCGCTCCGGCGTCGACCGCGCGCAGACCTTCCCGCACGATAGCCTGCGCCAGCACCGTCGCCGTGGTCGTGCCGTCGCCCGCCACGCCGTTGGTCTTCATGGCGACTTCCTTGACCAGCTGGGCACCCATGTTGGCGAACGGGTTGCGCAGCTGGATCTCCTTGGCGATCGTGACGCCATCGTTGGTGATGGTCGGTGCGCCGGTCAGTTTTTCGATGACTGCGTTGCGCCCTTTCGGGCCCAAGGTCACCTTTACCGCGTCGGCGAGCGCGTTGACGCCGGCCTCCAGCAGTTGACGCGCCTCGACGTTGAACCGCAGATCCTTGGCCATCAGTTACCTCTCACATGTCGCGGATTTGTTTTTTTACAGTTGCGGATTAATGGTTAAGGAACGAGAATCGCCCGGCCCCGCACGTTTCCCTCGTCGAGATCCTTGAGGGCTTGTGCGTACTCGCTGAGCGGATAGATGCTGGTGTGGAGGGTGACCTTGCCCCGGGCGGCGAGCACCATGAGCTCGGCGAGGTCGTTGTAGGAGCCGACGAGGTTGCCGATGAAGTTGATCTCCGTCGAGATGACGTCGATCGTCGGCACCTGCAACTTCCCGCCATACCCGATGACGTAGTAGTTCCCGGCGCGGCGCAGCATCGCGACGCCGTCCTCGATGGCGCCGCCCTCACCGACGAAGTCGATGACAGCTTCAGCGCCGTTGCCGCCGGTCAGCTCCAGCACGGCGTCGACCTGCCCGCCGTCCGCGGTGATCAGGTGTTCCGCGCCGAGCTCCCCGGCGAGTTTCAAGGCTTCCGTGGACCGGTCGACCACGATGATCTCCGCCGCGCTCAACGCTTTGAGGACCTGGACCCCGATGTGCCCGAGCCCGCCGGCGCCGATGACCACGGCCTTGTCGCCCGGCCGCAGGAACCGCGCGGCCTTGCGCACGGCGTGGTACGCCGTCAGCCCGGCGTCGGCGAGCGCGGCGACGTCCACGGGTTGCAGCGAAGCGTCGAGTTTGACGACCGCACGGGCGTTGGTCTTGATCAACTCGGCGTACCCCCCGTCGCTGTCGATTCCCGGGAACGCCGAGGTGGCGCAGTGCACGTCGTCACCGTCCCGGCAGGCGCGGCAGAGCCCGCAGGTCGCCAGGGGGTGCAGGATCACGGGGTCACCGACGGAGATACCGCTGACGGCGCTGCCGACCTCATGCACCCAGCCCGCGTTCTCGTGGCCGAGGGTGTACGGCAGTGTTACGCCGGACTTCTGCTCCCACTGCCCTTCGATGATGTGCAGGTCGGTGCGGCAGACACCGGCGCCACCGACCTTGACGACGACGTCGAGCGGGGAGGTCACCTGCGCGTCGGGCACCTCGACCAACGAAGGTTCCTTGTCGTACTTGCTCAGCTGGACCGCTTTCATCCCTGTGCCTCTTCGGCCATTTGCTGCAGGCGGGGGTCGAGCAGTCCCCGGCGTGGCCCGGAATTGCCCTCGATGCTGATCCGCACGGCCTTCGCGAACCGCAGCTTCCCCGGCAGCTCGTCGGCGGAAACCCGCTCTCCCGTGCTCTCCACGAGCAACGGAGCCTCCGGCCCGTTCGGGATACCGAGGTCGGCCCGCCTGCGCAGCAGGCTCTCCCGCTCCGGCGAATCCGGGACGTCACCGAGCATGGTGTCCGCCAGTGCGTCCACCTGCCATCCTGCCCGGATCAGCTGGCGGCAGGTCCTTTCGAGACACGCCAAGTGTGCCTTGCGCCGGACGGTGAGCCGGAGCTCCTCCAAGTCGTCGCGAGCGTTTCCGACTCCCTGCCTCGGAAACGCCGAGCCGAAGCCCTTTTCCGCCACGACACCGGCGTTGATCTCCTCCGACGCGAAGTGGTCCGCGAGTTCCACCCGGGCCGTTTTGACGCCGTGCACGCCGAGCACTGCGTCATGCGCGTCCGCGACCATCAGGTAGGCGAAGCTGGGCGCGCAGAAGTATGTCGGCAGCCGCAGCAGGACGTGCACCGCGTGACCACCCGAGACGATCGGGGTGACGCTCAGCGCCGCGACGAACCCGAGTTCGGTCACCGATTTGCCGAGTTCCGGGTCGACGACCGTATCCAGCGCCTTCCATGCCCGCATCGCCAGGATGTCCTGGAAGGTGGCAGTCATGTGAGCACCTCGGGCGCGGACCCGATGAAGTAGTTCTCGCCATCCTTGCTGTACATCGTCCAACCTCAGTTCTCGAGCTGTCGCGGTGAAAGCGGGCGCGGCGGGGAATATGCCGACATTTTCCGGGCGGGAAAGTGTCGGCATATTCCCTGCGCTGGCAAACGTGGAACTAGTCGACGACCTTCAGGTCGAAGTCGATGTACTCGGCTGCGTCTTCGGGGTTGGCGAACAACACCGTCTCGTCGTCGAGGTGGACCATGCGGCCGTAGTGGGTCGACATGATCTCTTCGAAGTCGGTCTGCGAGAAATCGAATCCGATGACCTCTGAGATCTCGTCCCAGTTGAAGATCACCTTGTTCTTGCTGTCCACGCGGATCATCGACGGGTACTCGACGACCTCCACGCCTTCCTTGCCGCGCATGACCTCCGCGACCACGTACCCGTTCTGGTTGTTCATCAGCGTCACCCCGCACATGTTCGAGGAGGTGCGGTTGACTTCAAACTGGCGGCTGGCGGTCACAGTTCGAGTCCCTTCGGTTCGGAGAGCTGGAGATCGGTCAGGAGGGTCCGGAACCCGTCGACGGCGGCTTCCCAGGATTCGGCGAAGGTGATGACCTTCTCGTGCGGCTGCGACCAGATCGGCTGGAGCTCGCGTGCCGCCTTGACGCTCTGCGGCACCCAGACGTCGAGCCAGCCCTGCATGATTTCCCTGTTGGCCTCGGCGTGAGTCTCATCCGAGGTCAGCGGGGTGAACAACGCCTTGGTGTAGCGGCGATCGCGGTCGTAATCGTGTTCGCCGGCGCCGATGATCGTCGGCGTGACGTAGTCGCCGTTGCGGGCGGCGATCTGCATCACCAGGTGACTGCGGAAGAGCACCCCGACGAGCGATTCGAACACCACGTTGGCCGCGAACAGGGACTCGGCCCAGTCGCCGATAGCGGTGAGCCGCTCGACGTTCTCCCGGACTCCCTGCCATTCCGTGGCCGACTGCCAGGTTTCCTTGTGCACCGAACCGTTGAAGTCGATGTCGGATTCGCTGAGATCCAGGTTGTACAGCGCCAGATCCTGGGCGAAGCGCAGCTTGTGCACGCTGTTGACCGCGATCGCATTGTTGATCATGTTCGTCGGTGCGGAGCGCTGCTCGGCGAGGAACACGTGCATGCCGAGGCCGTGCTCGGCGTGCATCCAAGCGCCGACATGGTGCTCGACGAACTTGATCCAGCTCGGCGTCCAGTGCTTGTAGGCGCCGGCGGCCTTGGCGTTCTCCAGGGTCAGCTGGATCTGCCGCACCGTGTTGGCGTTGTTGCGGTAGATCGTCTGTTCCCATTCCTCGTTGGGGTCGAGGAACTTGTGCCAGTCGGACGACTTGAGCGCCGTCCAGTCGAGCGGGTAGCCGCCGGGGCCGTCACCGAAGCCGTAGACCCATCCCTGCGCGAGGTGGCGTTCCGGGTCCGGCTGCACGTCGAGGGTGACGTCCTCGTACATGGTCGCGCGAAGCTTCTTCGGCGTGAAGTAGTTGTAGGTGCGGCTCTTCGAACTGGGGAATACGAGCAAACCGGCTTCAGCACCGGTGAATTCAGGTTTCGGGAAACTCTGTGGTTGGATTTTTTCCGCGCTGACCATGAGCCAGTACACCTCTCCTCATGAATAGGCACCGTATGAATGTCACCTGGAACCAGGGCACACGCCTTAGTCCTCGGCGGCGGCGGTGATGGTGAACTTGTCGTAGAAAACCTGATCCTTGGGCACGCCCATGGATTCGAGCAGCGGCAGTGCGGCGTCGATCATGGGCGGCGGACCGCACAGGTAGACATCGCAGTCGGTGAGGTTCGGTTCGCACCGCTCGAGAACCGCGGTCACCAACCCGGTCTCCCCTTCCGTGCCATCGGCAGGCCATTCCTCCGGCCACGAATCGGAAAGGCAGGGTACAAATCGGAATTTGGGCAGCCGCCGCGAAAGTTCTTCCATCTCCTCGAGATGGAAGAGGTCTTTCTCCGTCCGTGCTCCGTAGTAGTAGACCGTCTCGCGTTCATTGCCGCTTTCGGCCATCTGTCCCAGCAATGAAAGGATCGGCGACATCCCGGCGCCGCCGCCGATGAACACGAGCCGCCTGTCGGAACTGACCCGCAGGGTGAACGTCCCGTAAGGACCGGTGACCGTAAGCGGGTCGCCGGGTGAGAGCGTTCCTTCGAGCAGGCTGGAAAACTTGCCGCCGGGGTACCGCTTGATAATGAATTCGAGGATTCCTTCGGCCACGGTGATGTTGGCCATCGAGAACGACCGGTGCTCCTCGGTGCCCGGGATGGCGATGTCCACGTACTGACCCGGGTGGAACCGCAGTCCCGAATCATCGGTCAGCTTCAGCCGGACCAGCGAGATGTCGTGCGTCAACTCGGTGATCGATTCGACTTCGGTCTGCGCCGTGACCACGGGGAGCCCGGACCGGATCATGTCCTCGTCGTAGTTGGTCAGTTCGATTTCGAGATCGCTGTAGGCGTGTCCCCGGCACAGCAGGACGAAGCCTTCATCGCTTTCGTAATCGGCAAGCGCGAACGTCGAATACCGGTCCATCTGGAGATCGCCCTCCAGCAGGAAGCACTTGCACGCCGAGCACTGCCCTTCCTTGCATCCGTGCATCAGCATGACGCCCTGCCGGAATGCCGCATCGAGGATCGTTTCGTCCTCGTCGGCCTCGATGTCGATGCCGACCGGCTCGAATCGGACCTTGTGGGTTTCGCCCATGAACGTCACTCCTGATTGACTTCGGATACGGAAACCGGGTGGAACGGTGGCGACCGGCTGAATCGACCGGCCGGCCGCCACCGGGCTCTTTTTGGACCAGCTCCGCAATTAACGAGCACTGGATAAATCAGCACTGGTTGAAATGAGCGCTGGTTGAAATGAGGACAGTCAGACCCGCGTGATGTTCTTGTTAGCGCGGTACGAGGCGAGATGCGCTTCGCGTTCGGTGTCGGACATCTTGTTCAGCGCGATCTTCGGGCTGCCGAAGGGAATACCGCGGACGTCGTTGAGCGTCCACAGCTTCTTCGGGTCGTCCAGATCGAGGTGCGGCTGCGGGATCAGCGTGTTGCCGTCGTCCCGCACGTAACCCAGATCGCTGATGATGTCCGCCAGGTCCTGCCCGTCGTAAAGCGTCTCCCACTCACGCTTTCCGGTGAGCCGGCCCATGCTCGGCGTCTCGCGGCCTTCGTAGGTCGGCCGGAACGCCGTGGTGTCGGTCCAGGCGCAGGTTTCCGAGCAGTATGTGCGCCACTCGCCGTCGACCTTCTCGGCCACCAGGTCCTCACGGATGAGGCACGGGACCATGCAGGTCCAGCAGCGGTGCGGGTACTCGTAGCCGACATCCTCGAAGGCGATCGGCTTGTTCTTACCCGGGTAGCGCAGGCGGCTGTAGGCCTCCCACCACTTGCCGAACTGGTTGTACCAGCCCGGGTACTTGGACTCGAACCACTCGAAGTCCTTGTCCGTCATCGGGTCGATGCGCCAGTAGTTGACCGGCCAGCCGGTGGCGAAGAACTGCGCCACGCGGTGGACGTAGAACCCGTTGATGATCCGGTCCCAAGCCGCCTCGACGAGGTCGTGCGGGATCTTCAGGCCGTACTTCTCCAGCGGGATGAGGTAGGAGCGGTAGTAGTCGTCGTAGATCCACCGGCGCCACATTTCGGCGTAGCTGTCGCGGTCCTTCCGGCGGTCCTTCGTGCCGTACTCGATGAAGGTGCCGATCGCGGCGTCGACCACGCAGTGGTTGTTCCACCACGCGTACCGCAGGTCCCGCTCGAGCAGCACGCGGTTGTCCTCGTCGGCGAGCGCCATCAGCAGGATGGAGTAACCGTTGCTGATGTGGCGCGACTCGTCCGACTGGACGGAGTGGAACACCGTCGGCAGCAGGTAGTCACCGTTGGCCGCGGCCTCGGAAGGCATCGCGACGAACAGCGTGTTGGTGAACGCCGTCTCGGCGACCACCGTCAGGTAGATGTTGGCCGCGGTGATCGCGTCACCGGTGATGAAGCCTTCCCCGAACTGACGGCCGATGGTGCCGCAGTAGCTGTTCGAGAACGCCTTCTCCGTGATGTCGAAGCCGGCCGGGTCGATGTAGTGGTTCATGTACAGGCGCTTGAGGTTCATCTGGATCGTCGAGTGCCTGACCTCGTCGATCATCTGTACCGCGAG
>JAVXWP010000090.1:0-23932 GCA_032230695.1 Actinomycetota bacterium
GTGCTCGACGAGGGTTGGAGCCCGACGCCGGGCAAGAGCGGTGAAGGCCCGCGCGGCGAAGCTCTCGTAGGCGGATTCGCGGCGCAGCAGGCTCACGGTACGGGTGTCCATGGACGGATCGAGGGCGATGCGCCGGACGCCGGGCTGGCGATGGACGATCGCGTCGGGGAGCACCGTCACCAGGTCGGTGTGCTCGATGATCGAAATGAGGGCGGTGATCGAGCTCACCTCGACCGCCACTTCCGGGTGCACGTCGTGTTCGGCGAAGTAGGCGTCGATGTGGTCGCGGGTGATGAATTCGGGACTGAGCAGGCCGACCCGGCGGCCGTCAAGCTCGCTCAGGGGCATCGGGGTGTGGCGGCCTGCCAGTGGATGCCCGGCTCCGACGACCAGGCTGAGATTCTCCGCATACAGGGCGGTGCCGTCGATCCCGGGCAGATGTGGGCGGCCGAACGCGATTCCGAGGTCTACCGTGTCCGCGAGCAATGCGGGCTCGATCCGTTCCTGGGCCATTTCTATGATTTTTAATGTTACGCCGGGATGTCGATTGTGGAACTCCCCTATTACCGGACCGACCAGATAAAGCGTGAAGGTGGGAGTCATCGCCAGTCTCAGAGTGCCGCGCGAGAGATTCTCGACGTCGGTCAGTGCGAGTTTCGCGAGGGTCATCTCCTGCAGTACCCGGCGGGCATGCTGTACGTAGGCGACCCCGGCGTCGGTGAGCTGTACCGTTGGTCCCGTCCGGTCCAGTAGCTGGATCTGCAGAGCCCGCTCCATCTGTGCGACCTGCTGGGACAGGGTCGGCTGGGACACGTGCAGTGCCTCTGCGGCACGGGTGAACCGGCCGTGCTCGGCGACGGCCAGCAGGTACTTGAGATGGCGAAGCTCCACGGACACATCCGGGACTATAGGTGAGCACTATAGCCGTGATGTTAATTGCGACTTGGACAGGATAAGCGCGATTCAGGCATTGTTCGGATTTCCAGAAGTGATCCGCCGAACCGCCTTTGTGAGGTTGATAACACCATGCCGATCTCTATTCCTGAAGCCACTCGCGGGCAGGCCGAATCCGCAGCACAGAAGTGCGACGAGCTGCGTAGGAGGCCGCTTTCCTTCGCCATCCAGTCTTTGCTGGCCGGCGTATACATCGGGGTCGCAGTGGTCCTGATGCTCTCCGCCACCGGACCGATGAGCGCGGCCGGGCATCCGATGACGAAACTCGTGCAGGGCCTGGTGTTCGGCATCGCGCTGACGCTGGTCGTGTTCGCCGGCGCCGAGCTGACCACGGGCAACATGATGACGATGATCATGGGGATGTTCGACCGGCTTCGTGGTGCCGGGCCCAACGCGGTCCTGGCCGTGATCGTGCTCTCGTTCGCGGGCAATCTGGTCGGCAGCATCGTGTTCGCGCTGCTGGTGCACGGCAGTGGTGTGCTCGACGCCGGAGCGAAGCCCGGTGGCGCCGGGCCAGGTGCCGCGCTCCTTTCGTCGGTCTTCGCGGCGAAACATTCCGAGGGTGTCACGGCGCTGTTCCTGCGCGGGGTCCTGTGCAACATGCTGGTGACGCTCGGCGTGTGGATGGCGGCTCGGACCAAGTCCGACGTCGCCAAGCTCGCTCTGCTGGCCTGGGTGCTGCTGGCCTTCATCACGACCGGCTTCGATCACGTGGTCGCCAACATGACGGTGTTCTCGCTCGCCATGCTCGCCGGGCTGCCCGGCGCCACGGTCGGCGCATTCGCGTGGAACATGGTCTGGGTCGGTCTGGGCAACCTCGTCGGTGGCGGGTTGATCGGCGCCGCGTACGGCTATGTGGGGCGCGCCCAGAGCAGTCCGCTCACCGCGCCGGTGGTCAACGACGCACCGAGGGCGTCGGCGGCCAAGCAGAGCGTTTCCGCGGCCTGATCCACCACTCGCATTCGCAGATCCATCCGAAGGGAACGAAACCATGAGCACCACCATGACCCGCCTCGACGCCGGCCGTGACATCGTCGAGGCCAAGGACGCCAAGGGCATCACCTGGGCCCAGCTCGCCAAGGCACTCGACCGTTCGCTGGTGTGGACGACTTCGGCTCTGTTGGGTCAGCAGCCGCTGGACGCGGACCAGGCCCAGAAGGTCGCGGACATGCTCGGGCTCGGCCACGAGATCGTCGCCGCGCTGTGCCGGCCGCCGGTTCGCGGCGAGCAGGCGATGGATCCCACCGAGCCGATGACCTATCGGCTGCGGGAGGCACTCCAGGTCTACGGCACGACCATGCACGAACTCGTCCGCGAGGAGTTCGGCGACGGGATCATGAGCGCCATCGACTTCACACTGGACTTCGAGCGTGTCCCCGACCCGAAGGGTGACCGGGTCCGGCTCGTCTGGACCGGCAAGTTCCTGCCGTACAAGGTCTGGTGACCGGCGGCCGGCAATAATTCCGGGTACTGAGTACCTGCGAGTGTCACTGATGGGAAAGGCAGGGTGGCGTGGTCCGGCAGCGTTCCGGCCACGGCACTTTCGCGTGAAAACGCCGCCCGGTTTCCCGCCGAGGCAATGTCTCGAGCTCAGTCGAGTTCGGTTGTCACGCTGGGCAACGGCTTGCGGGCTGTTGAGTGGGCGGCCCGGCGTGACATGCCGAATCCTCGCAAGAGCTGTTCGGCGAACTCCTCGGGTGCGTCCTCACCCAGAAGATCGGGATGTTCGAGCCGCAAGTGGATCAGGCCCAGCAGCGAGCCGCCCGCGGTGGCGAGGGCGACGTAGGGGTTGGTGACCTGGAACTGTCCGCTTTCGATCGCGCGCTGGATGTCGCGAAGCGCTCTGGGGGCGAGGCCGCGGTCGAAGTCGAGGTAGAGCAGGCCGGTCCTGGCGAGGATCTGGGCGATCTGGGGATGGCTGTCGGCGAGCCGCGCCGTCACGCGCAGGCTGGCCGCGAAGACGGTAGCTGGATCTTCGAGGTGGGCGGTCAGGACGTCGAGCATCTGGCCGTGCTCTTCGAGAGTGTCGGCGATCGCGGTCTGCAGCAGGTCTTCCTTGGTGGGGAAGTGATTGTAGAACGAGCCGAAGCCGACGTCGGCGGCTTCGGTGATCTCTTGGATGCTCATATCCAGCTTTCCTTGCTGAGCAAGGAATTCCCGAGCCGCGTTGATCAGCGCCTGCCGGGTTCGCGCCTTGCGGCGGTCCTGTCGCGACGGTGCGTCGGACGTCGTGTCGCCGGGGGGCCGGGTGCGCGTGGTCATGACCGGAACCCTACCTGACATCAATCCTGATGATTTCATCATTTCTATACCGGTCTTGTTTGCGCTCCTGGTTGGCATCTGTCATCGTAGTTGATGAAAGCATCAGTAACTAGCCGGAAGGGTCTGCGATGGCCGTTCACGCCCATGCGAATCTGCACAGCGAGCGTGGAGCGCTGCGCCATGAGCACAGCGGACGCAGTCTCGACCCGGTGATCAAGGTCGCCGACCTGGCGTGGCTGGAGTTCGAAAAGCCGGATCTGGTCCGTGCGGAGGCGTTCGCGAAGGATTTCGGTTTCGAGGTGGCCCGCCGTGACGAAGACACGCTCTACCTGCGTGGTGGCTTTGCCGGACCGCCTTGTCTCGTCATCCGGCGTGGTCCGGTGTCACGGTTCGCCGGACCCGCGTTCTTCGCCGCAGAGCGCCGGGACTTGTTCCGGCTCGCCGAGGCCACCGGCACCGAGGTGCGCCGGTTGGGCGGCCAAGAGACCGGTGACGTGCTCGACCTGCGTGATCCGAGCGGGTTCACGGTCCGGGTCGTGCACGGCGTGCCGGTGCTGCCGGAACTACCCGGCCAGCAGGCCCTGACCCTGAACTTCGGCACCGAGCGCCCGCGGATCAACAAACCGCAGCGCCCGGCGCGGGAGCCGTCGAGGGTCCAGCGTCTCGGTCATGTCGTGCTGGAGACGCGGGTGTTCCGCCGCACGCTGGACTGGTATCTCGACACGCTCGGGATGATCGCCAGCGACTTCCTCTTCCTGCCCGGCTATCGCGACCGGGGCCCGACGATGGCGTTCCTGCGGTGCGACCGGGCCGGCGATCCTGCCGATCATCACACGGTGGCGATGCACCTCGGGCCGTCGATCCAGTACGTGCACTCCGCGTACCAGGTCGCCGACCTGGATTCGATCGCGGCGGGCGGGGAGTACCTGGCCGAACGGGGGTACCACCGCGCATGGGGCATCGGCAGGCACATCCAGGGCAGTCAGCTGTTCGACTACTGGCGGGACCCGGATCGGCTGATGGTCGAGCACTTCGCCGACGGCGATCTGTTCGACAGCTCGGTCGAGCCGGGGTGGGCGCCGATGTCGGCCAGCGGGCTTTCGCAGTGGGGACCGCCCATCACCAAGGAGTTCCTCGGCTCCCAACCCTCACCGAGATTGCTCCGCGAGGTGTTCCGCGCACTGCGCGGGGAAAACGAACTGGACGCCGGCCGCTTGCTGGATCTGATGAAAGCGATGAGCAAATGAGCATCAACGTGTTGCGTACCAACGATTCCTGGTGGGTTGAGAAGCCAGGTGGGCAGGCGGTGGAGGTGGAAACGACCGCCAGGACCACGGCTGAACTGCTCGCCGACCGCCCGGCCGTCGACAAGGCAGTGGCGAGCCAGGGCGAGGGCATCGCCGTCACCGAACTCGCACTGGTGTCGCCGGTGACCGCTCCCTGCCGGGTGGTGGCGCAGATGGTCAACTACCGTTCTCACGCCCGGGATTCCGGTTTCGATCCCGACACCGTGCAGCCGACTTTCTTCCGCAAGGCCTCCGGGTCGATCACGGGGCCGTACGACGACATCGTGACCCCTGCCCACGTTCGGCTGCTGGACTACGAGGTCGAGCTCGGCCTCGTGCTCGGCGCGGAAATTCCGGTCGGTACCACGGTCACCGAAGCCAGCCTGCCGCGCTACATCGCGGCCCTCGTGGTGACCAACGACGTCTCGGCGCGGGACGTGCAGTTGAGCAAGGGCCAGTTCTACGAGAGCAAGTCGTACCCGACGTTCACCCCGGTCGGCCCGCGGCTGACGCTGGTGGAGCCGGGGGAGATCAAGCACTTGACGAACCTGCGGCTGCAGTTGTCGGTCAACAAGGCGATGCGCCAGGACCGGACCGTCGCCGACATGATCATCCGCCCGGCCGAGGCGCTGACCGCACTCGCCCGCTTTCAGCATCTGTCGCCCGGGGACCTCGTCCTGACCGGCACCCCCGGGGGCACCGCGCTCAAGGCGCCGCCGAAGATCTTGGAAAAGGTGGGAGCACTGCTGCCACCCGAGTTCAAGTGGAAGACGTTCTTCGCCCGCCAGGCCAAGAACCCGGACTACCTGCGACCGGGTGATCTGGTGGTCTCGAGCATTGCCACCCCGGACGGCACACTCGATCTCGGCTGCCAGCGCTCCACGGTCGCATGACCGCGCGCGTCCTCGTCGTCGGCGCCGGTCCGACGGGGCTGACGGCCGCGATCCTGCTGGCACAGCTAGGGGTTCCGGTGGCCGGTCTCCGGCTGGTGGACGGTGCGCTCGGCACCTGCTGCGCGACGCGGCCGCGACATATCCCGAAATCGAGCTGCGGGGCGGTCGGGAGGTCGAGCACATCGCGCACCTGCCGGGGGATCGCGGTGCGGGTGGTACTGGCGACGTACCCGGACCGGGAAGTCCCCACCTGGTTGTGGCTGCTACCGGCCGGCAAAACCCATCGTGCAAAGGAGCACATCCGATGACCGCACACCCCGAAATCAGCCTGCTATGGCCGAGCTACGAAGGACCGGTGGACCTGGCCGCGGTGGAGGCCGTCCCGCTCGCCGAGCGGGGCCTGCCCGCGAGCACGTATGAGCTGCTGATCAGCACGGTGGGGCAGTGGCCGGACCGTCCCGCCCTCACGGTGCTTCCTTCGGGCGAGCGATGGGAGAACCCGGAACGCTGGACGTATGCGGAACTCGGCGCCGCCGTGCACAGCTACGCCAACACCTTCATCACGCACGGCATCCGGCGCGGCGACCCGGTCGCGGTGTTGACGCCGAACACCGGCGTACTGCCGGCGGTGCTTCTGGCGGCCGAGGCAGCCGGGATCGCCAGCCCCCTCAACCCGGCGCTCGACCGGGCCGTGGTGGAATCGCTGCTACGACTTTCCGGAGCCAAGGTGCTGGTGGCCTCCGGTCCGGAGCTCGACCCCGCGGTCTGGCGGACCGCGACGACCCTTGCCGATGAGCTGGGCCTGACCGCTGTGTTCGCCCTCAGGCCGGCCGGTGCGAGTGGTGAGCCGCCCGTGCTCGACCCGGCCGGCTCGGTGCCGGTCCGCTACCTCGACGAAGCCGCCGCCCAGCAGCCGGTCGGCAGCCTACTGGCCGAGCCGCCGTCGGGAACCGACATCGCTGCCTACTTCCATACCGGTGGCACCACGGGAGATCCGAAACTCGCCGCCCACACCCATGCCAACCAGGTCGTGATGGCCTGGACCCTGGCGGCGCACGGCACACCGGACCCCGAAGTCGCGATTCTGGCGGCCCTCCCGCTATTCCACGTCAACGCCCTGCTGGTCACCACGCTGGCGCCCGTGTTCCGAGGCGTGCACGTCGTGTGGGCGGGGCCGCTCGGCTACCGGGATCCCCAGCTGTACAGCGTGTTCTGGCGCATCGTCGAGCGCTACCGCGTCGGGAGTTTCTCGGCCGTACCCATGGTTTATGCCGTGCTCGCCCAGGTGCCGCTCGACGCCGACATCACCACGCTCCAGTACGGTGCCGTCGGCGCGGCACCCCTGCCACCCGCCGTGCGCCAGGCGTTCGAGGCGCACACCGGGGTCCAGTTGTGCGAAGGCTACGGGCTCACGGAGGCGACCTGCGCCAGCGCGCGTAACTACCCGCAAGTGCTCAAGCCGGGGTCGGTCGGACAGCGACTGCCGTACCAGCGGATCAAGGCCGTGGAAATCGATCCTGACACCGGAGCATCCAGGGACCTGCCCACCGGCGAGGCCGGGGTGCTGTTCATCAAGGGGCCGACCGTTTTCGCCGGGTATGTGCGGCCAGGGGGCGGCCTCGACAGCGACGGCAAGGTCGTCGGGGGCTGGCTCGACACGGGGGACCGCGGCCACGTCGAAGCCGACGACTACGTCTATCTGATCGGCCGGGAAAAGGATCTGATCATCCGGGGCGGGCACAACATCGATCCCCGCGTCATCGAGGACGCGTTGCTGTCGCATCCCGCGGTCACCGGCGCCGCCGCCGTCGGTCGCCCGGACCGCCACTCCGGTGAGGTGCCGATCGCTTTCGTCACGCTGACGAAGGATGTGCCTGCCGACGAGCTGCGGGACTGGGCGGCCGCCCGGGTCCCGGAGCGCGCCGCGGCGCCCAAGGAGGTCATCGTGCTGGACGCGTTGCCGATGACGTCGGTCGGCAAGCAGTTCAAGCCGGCGCTCCGGCTGGAGGCGCTCCGTCAGGTGGTGGCCGGCGAACTGGTGGCGCTCGGCCTGCCCGCCGAGGGAGTGGCTGTCTGCCGGGAGCGAGGTGCTCCCGTGGTCAGGGTCGTGAGGCCCGCTGAGGACAAGCTGTCCGACGCGCTGTCGGAAGTGCTGCGGCACTACGAGTTCGAGTGGTCGTTCGCCGCGGATCTTCGTTGACCGTTCGGCTGACCTTCGCCACGGGGAGCCCGGATCGCCGTCCGAAGCCGGCTGCACCTCCCGACGAGGCAGTGATGGGGTCCTTGAGGGACTCAGGAGCCCTCAAGGACCCTGCACAGCGTTCCGGTGTCCCGGTCAGGAACGCGGACGGCGGGGCTCCACGTTCTTCTCCTTGATGCGCGCCTCTTCCTTGCGGACTTCGGCCTGCGTGGCGCGTTCCCGCTGCAGCCAGTCGGGGCTGTCCACCTTCAACGCGTCGATCTGCTCTGTGGTGAGGGCATCGGTGATTCCGCTACGCGTGAGTCCGCCGATGGAGATGCCCAGCTTCGCCGCCATGACCGTCCTGGGGTGCGGGCCGTTGCGGCGCAGTTCCCGCAGCCACTCGGGCGGATCGGCCTGCAGGGCATCCAACTCGTCTCGCGAGACGACACCCTCCTGGAACTCCGCGGGGGTGGCTTCGAGGTACACACCCAGCTTCTTCGCCGCAGTCGAGGGCTTCATCGTCTGGGTGGTCTTGTGCGACGTCATGACGTCAAGGGTATCGAGCGCATGCGCCACCTCCGATCACGCCCGGTAATCTGGCCTCGTGACAGGCTCGGACGGACTTCTATCATTCAGGCTCGCGTATGTCGCGGGCGTGACGCCCACCAAGTGGGCGCGGACCTGGAACGAGCGGTTGCCCGAGGTTCCGCTGACCCTCATCCGGGTGCCCGCCGGCGAAGCCGCCGGCTTGGTGCGGGACCGCGGCGCCGACGCGGTTCTCCTGCGGTTGCCGATCGACCGGGAGGGCCTGCACGCAATACCGCTCTACACCGAGACGACAGTGGTCGTGGTCCCGAAGGACCATCTCGTGGCCGCGGCCGAAGAGGTGTCCGCCGAGGACCTGGCCGACGACGTCGTGCTGCATCCCCTTGACGACACCCTTGACTGGGAGCAGCTGCCCGGACGGCCGGCGATCGAGCGCCCGGCCACCACAGCGGACGCCATCGAACTGGTGGCGGCGGGAGTGGGGCTACTCGTCGTTCCGCAGTCACTCGCCCGGCTGCACCACCGCAAGGATCTCACCTACCGCCCGGTCACCGACGCCCCGGAGTCGCGCGTCGCGTTGTCGTGGCTGGAGGACGAGACCACCGATTTGATGGAGGAGTTCATCGGGATCGTCCGCGGGCGGACCGTCAACAGCACCCGAGGGCGCACACCGGCACCGGCACCGGCGAAGAGCAAGCGTCCCGATGCCGATCGGCGGAAGCCCGCGGCCGCCAAGAGTCGGCAGGGAGGTTCCGGCGGCCCTAAAGGTGGCAAGCGCGGGAAACCTCGCCGCCGGTCCTAGTGTCCCGTAGCTGTCACCCAGTCCGGGTAACCTCGCCGCCTCGGTCCTCAGTCGTGTGATCGGCTACGGCCGGGCTGCCGCTTCACCGGCCGCCGGGTCGCGCGGAGGTGTTCCGACATCGCTGTGTGGTGGTTCAGCACCGCGACGCGGGCCGCTTCGGAGTCCCGCTCGATGACGGCGAGGGCGATCGGCTCGTGCAGGCTCATGAGCTCGTCCGGACTGGCCTTGCGCAGCCATCCGGGAACGGTCTCACTCTCGACCCAGTACCGGTATTCGTAGGAGATCACCGCGGTGTGCACGCTCTCGTACAACGACGCCAGATAGGGGTTTCCGGCGCTGCGCACGATGGTCGCATGGAACACCGTGTCTTCCGCGATCCACTCGGATGTCTTGTCGCTCGCTGATTTCAGGCGGTCCAGCGCGGTGCGGATATCGGCGACTTCATCCTCGCTGAGAGCCGGTTCGCGGGTGGCGGCGTGTTGCACGCCAAGCGTTTCGAGCCACAGGCGTAGCTGCATCAGGTGGCTGACGGACGTCTCGTCGAGATCCAGCATCAGGTTCACCGACGCGGTGACCATGGATTCGGGACGGCGAAGCACGTACGCGCCGGACCCCCGGCGAATTTCGACCAGGCCCATCAGCGCCAGCGTCCGCAGTGACTGGCTCACCGTGGGACGGCTGGTGCCGAAACGTTCAGCCAGTTCCCGTTCCGAAGGCAACCTGGTGCCCTCGCTGAGGTTCTCACTGATGATCAGTTTGCGGATGCGGTCGGCGACGTCATCGGCAAGACGCGTCACCGTCAACGGCTCGATCCCGGAGAAATCCACGGCGCCTTGTCGACTGCCCGACGAACGCCTCGCCCGTCCGGATTCCGTCACCGATATCCCCTCATCAACCGTCGCTGGTGATCGCCGTGCCGCGCGAAAACACCCTGTCCTTGCGGAAAACACCACATACCACTCGCAAGCGTAGCCGACGATGTGGTTAAGCGGCAAGGCCACATCCGCGGCAGCGGGCACGTGCGGCGAACGTGGCCTGTCAGCCGGATCTACCGTTCGGCCAGTCGCACGAACTGGTCGGCGCCGCGGCGGAGTGCCTCGCGGTAGGGCAGTCTGGCCGCCCGGTACAACTCCGGCAACCCGAGCGGGATCGCCGCCCCACCGCGGGTGACAGCGGCGGCGAGCTCGGCCGCCCGCCCACGCAGGTCCTCCGCGCGCACCACTTCGTTGACGATGCCGTTGTCCGCGGCCTGGGTCGCGGACAACGGCTCACCGGTCAGCGCGTTGGCCACCAGTACGGGCAGGGGAGTGCGTCGGAGCGCGGCGACCTGCGCGACGACCGGCCATGACCCGTACCGGGCCTCGATCGTGCCGATGCGGGCGTTCTCCACGGCGAGGACAAGGTGAGCGCTACAGAGCAGGCCGAATCCGCCGGCCAGGGCGTCACCGTTCACCGCGGCGATCACGGGCGTGCCGATTTCGGCCAGCGACGCGAACAGTTCGACGATGGCGTCGGCGAACTCGTGCAAGGTGCCCGACCGAGAGATCTCGGGCGTGTCGGCCCCGCCGCAGAAGACGTCCCCTGCTCCGGTGAGGACGATCGCCGCCACGCGGGCGTCCGCGTCGCATTCGGCCAGCCGCGCCGACAACAGACGCGTCAGCTCCAGGTCGAGCTTGTTGTCCGGCGGACGCGCCATCGTCAGCCACGCGGTCGCACCGTGCAGCTCCAGTTCGACGGTGCCCACGGCTAGCCCTTTTCCCCGACGAGGTAATCCATCCCGAACCTGTCCTCGCACAAAATATCGAGCTGGGACAAGAGCCGCTGATGGGCGGGATGATTCCAGTACTCGCCCTGCAACGCCGCGAGATCGGTCAGGCTGGCATGGCAGCCGTGGGTGAAGCCGAGCGCCAGTCCCGACTTGTTGACGTTCTCTCCCCAGGTGAGCTCGCTCAAGCAGGCGAGTCCAGTGATCGCTGCGGCGAACTCGCCCAGTGCGAGGGAAAGCTCTTGCTCACGGCCGGGTCGCGGCTTGAACACGACGTAGTGGTCCAGCATCTTTCTCCTCAATGGTGCGACGTTTCGTAGTGGGCCCAGTCCGCGGGCCACCGGTAGCTGTGTTGTTGTGGCGGCGCCGGCGCCTGCGTCTCGATCCAGCGGACCCGGCCGCCGTCGGTGTTGAAGCAGGCGTGCGTCGCGCCCACACCGGCCCAGGCCACGTCGCCCGCCTGGAAGTGGTGGGTCGTTCCGCCGAGTTCGAAATCGGTCTCGCCCTTGAGGAAGAAGTACGCCTCCTCGAAAGGATGGTCGTGCACCTGGGCCGCGCCGTTGACCTCGTAGTCGACCATGAACATGGTCAGCAGATGGGCGCCACGGTTCTGGTCGACGAGCATCTTGACGGAGATTCCGCTGTACGCCAGCAGTGCGGTGTTCATTCCGGCCGAGGCGCGCCCTCGGGCCGGGCTGGAAACGGACTGCCGGACGTGCTCCGGTTCGGTGCCGTCATAGTGCCCCACCAGGCGAAGCGTGGGGTCGGCCAGGTCCGGTGGTTCGGCGTCGCGGAGCACGTCGGCGAACCCGGTCGGGAAGAAGGTGTCGGCCCGGCCGCTGGACCGGCGCAGCGAGACCGGGCTGTTGACGTCCATCCACCTCGCCTCGGTGGTGGAGGTGTTGGCCATGGCATGCGCGGAGCCCACCGGGAAAAAGGCGAAATCCCCTGACCGCAGGAGATACGCGCGGTGTTCGATCTGCACCGATAGCTCGCCGGACAGAACGTAGATCGCCTCTTCGTAGCTGTGCACGTGAGCGGGCACGACCCCGCCCGGCATCAGGCGGCCGACACCGAGATCGGTATGCGTGGTACCGACAGTGGGATCGAGAATCGCCAGCCGGTCGAATCCGTCGCTATGTCCGAGAAACGGCCACGGCGTGGCTGCGCGTGTCCAGTCCTGCCGCACTGCGGCCGTGGGGGGAACCGGATCCGGATTGTCAGGGCCGGAGGAGAGCTGGGCCACCGATGTGCCTCCTGTCTGGGAGTCCGCGCCGAGCGGGGACCGTGTTACCGCCAACAGTAAGGAAATCCGGATCGGACGACCATGTGCGCGTCGCACGAAATTCGAGCAGGTTTGTGCTGACCGCACAATCCTTACGCCGTACGGGAAATGGGATATCCGGGCTCGTTGACAGCCCGCACAGTGGAATGGAAACCTGAGGCGCATTCCGCACCGCGTCCACCAGAAACCTGGTGCGACTCCGTGAATCTCATTGCTACTCAAGGATGATGGTGGTGACGATGGACAGCGCGTCCGCTCTTCCGACGGTCGGGTTTGTTGGTCTTGGGCGGCTTGGTGGTCCCCTGGCGGTCAACCTGGCCGGCTCGGGTTATCAGGTGACCGGCTTCGATGTAAATCCGGTCATGCTGGCCGCTACCGGGCTTCCCGGTGCGAGATCTCTCGCCACGCTCGCCGACGGCAGTGACGTCGTACTCACCTGCGTGCGCACCGCCGACGACCTCGGCGATCTGCTGGACGGCGACACCGGCCTGCTCGCAGGTCTACGACCCGGGTCGGCCGTACTCGATCTGAGCACCGTGTCGCCCTCGAGCTCCGCCCGGATCGCCGAAATGGTGGAAACCGCCGGTTCGCATTTCCTGCGTGTAGCGGTCAGCGGTAGCGCGCAGGCGGCCGCGGCCCGCCAGGTCAGCTTCATCTGCTCCGGCCGCGAGGACGTGTACGAACGTTGCCTGCCCATCCTGCGCTCGCTCGGGCGCAGCTGTGTGTACGTCGGGCAGGCCGAGGAGGCCCGCGCGATGAAGATCGCGCTGAACATGCTCGTCGGAATCGGGATGGCCGCACTCGTGGAGTCGGTCGTGCTCGCCGACAGCTTCGGACTGGACCGGGGAAAGTTCCTCGACGTGGTCGAGCAGAGCGCGGTCGGTTCGCCGTTCTTCTCGGCCAAGGCTCCGGCGCTGGCTTCACGCGACTACACACCTGCCGCCAGCCTGGCCTTGATGCTGAAGGACCTCAACCTCGCGCTGGGTGCGGGCACCGAGGTGGCAGTGCAGCTGCCGGTTACCGAGCTGGCACGTGACCTGTATGCGCGTTGCCACGACCTGGGCTGGTCGGAACGCGATTTCGCCTGCCTGACGGAACTCTACGAGAAGCAAGCCGCCGAGTCATCGTGATCCACGCTGCTGCGGCGGGCGGGTTCGGACGGACCTTGGCGGGATCAACACCGCCGCGGGCACTGTCTCGGCGAGTTCGAGCGCGGCGCGGAGTTCGAGCGGACTGGAGTTGCCGCCCAGCAAGCTGTCGATCTGGCGGGCGCGGTAGGTCACGGTGTTGCGGTGGGCGTGCAGGGCCAGTCCGGCCTTGGCCACGCTGCCCTTGGCGTCCAGCAGCGCACGCAGTGTCTGTCGAAGTTCGCGCATTCGGGCATCGTCGGTCGCGAGCTGTCCGAGCGCCCGGAAAACCAGGGACCGGGCGCGCGGCAGGTCGCTCACCAAGAGGGAGACCGTCTCGATCGACCCGTAGCCCAGGACACGGCCCAGTCGTGCGTCGCCCAACTGGGCCACCCGCCAGGTCGCGCGGGCCTGTTGATGGCTCAGCCGGAACCCGTCCGACCCGGCTCCGGGCAGTCCGACCGCCACCCGGAGCGCCTCGCGAGGGCCACCGGTGACCGCGGCGACCGTCGTATGGAGATCGTCAAGGGAAAGCTTCGGATCACGCAGCCACACATGGGTGTCGCCGAGATCGGTCACGGCCAGTACGCCACTGCTCGAGGTGGCCTGCTCGAGCTGGGCGACCAGTTCGCCGGAGACGGCGTCGTCATCGGTGACGGAGCCCTGCGGAGAGCCGAGGACCATCGCGACGTGGGTTCCCGACAGGCCGTAGCCGAACCGCGCGGCCGTCTCGACGGGACTGGCCGTGCCGCCGGGTACGCGTTTGAGCAGCGTCGCCGGTGTGTCCGCGGTCGCGCGGACTCGTTCGTACTGTGCGGCGACCCCGACGGTGAAGTGGTCGAACGAGTCGTCGAGCACGTCCTTGACGTACTCGGCCTCCCGAACAGGGGTGCGCTCTGAGTGTGTGTGCAGCGAGTCGAAGACTCTGCGGGTGATCCACTTTTGGCCGAGCAGAACGCTTCGCAGCACGTCGTCGATGGCGACTTTGCTCCGCACGTAGTAGTCCACCGCGTCGCCGGCCTCGCGGCACGGCCACAGCGCGGTGACATCGGTGGTGGCCAACCCGCGCAGCACGCCGAGCGTCGTGGCCTCGACCGCTCTGCTCAGCGTCGGACGGAGCAGGGTATCGGTGCGAAACCGTGGCACCGTGCTCACGATGTCATCGGTGACGGTCCGTGCCGTGGCCACCGCCCAGTGCACGGCATTGTCACCGATCAAGACGCCAAGGTCCTGCCGGGTCCGCCAGTCACTGGCGCCCTCGGCGTGCGCGACGTCGGCAGATGTCAGCTCGCGTATCCATTCACCCGGCATTGGTGACCTCACTCCGGCGGCAACGGTGAAGTGAACGATCCGTTGCGGATCGACGATGGCAAACATGGTCGTGCCAGGAAGTCTAGATGTGGTTTGGCCAGTTAGCCAGTAGCTGCTTGACACGGCCCTTGTCCGCATGTCAAATTGGCTAAGTCACTTGACCACATGAGGAAGGCGAGAAATTGGTTTCGTCATCGCGCTTCTCTGATCCCGCAACACATTGGGTCGTTGCGGATCCGCAGGAACTCGCAATCCGGATTCGGTTGCGCTCGGTCCGCATGGTGGCTCCGCAAGGGTTCGGCTACCTGGGACAGGCACTGTCGGCAGCCGAACAGGTCGCCGCGGTGTTCGCGACGGCGAGGCCCGGGGTCGACCGGCTGGTCTGCTCGCCCGGTCACTACATCATCGTGCCGTTCGCGGCAGCCGGTGAACTCGGCCTGATCGACGAGGAGGTGTTGCAGACCTACGGGCAGAACGGCTCACCGCTGGAGGCCATCGGCACCGAGCGTTCGCCGGTCGTGGACTACACCTGCGGCTCGCTCGGGCAGGGCCTGTCCGCGGCGCTGGGATTCGCGCTGGCCGACCGCCTCCGCGCCAGCGATGCCCGCACCTTCGCCATGGTCAGCGACGGAGAGATGGAAGAGGGCCAGTTGTGGGAGGCGGCGCTGTTCGCGGGCCATCACGGACTGGACCGGCTCACCGTCCTGCTCGATGCGAACAACTCCCAGGTGGACGGGCCGATCGACACCATCACCACCATCGAGCCGATCGCGGAGAAATGGTCCGCATTCGGCTGGCACGTGATCGATCTGGACGGACATGACATCGACAAGGTCATGGCCGCACTGGCCGAGGCGGACGGGGAGACGACCCGCCCCAGCGTGCTCGTGTGCCGGACTTCCACCGTGCACGGCCTGGCCTGTCTCCCGCCCGACGCGGACGGTCACTTCATCAAACTGCCGGCAGAACTGGCAGCGGCCGCCGTCAGTGAACTGACCGACCAATTGGAGGGTATTCGTGCGTGAACCGCCCTATCCCACCGTCCTGAAGCCCTACGGACAGGCGCTTCTCGAACTCGCCCGGCGACGGGACGACGTCCTGTGTCTCACCGGTGACCTCACACGTCAGTGCGAGATCGATCTTTTCCAAGATCAGATTCCTGAGCGGTTCATCCATGGCGGGATGGCCGAGGCGAACCTGATGGGCATGGCGGGGGCGCTCGCCCGCTGCGGGTATCTCCCGTTCGTGCACACGTTCGGGGTCTTCGCCACCCGGCGTCCGTTCGACCAGATCGCCAATGCGATCGCCTATCCCAACCTCCCGGTCCGCATCATCGGTTTCATGCCAGGAGTGTCGACTCCCGGTGGCCCCAGTCACCAGGCGATCGACGATGTGGCGCTGATGCGGTCGCTGCCGAACATGACCGTCATGGACCTCGCCGACGCGGTGGAGGTCAGCCAGGTCGTCGAGTCCATTGTGGACATACCAGGACCGGTCTATGTCAGGCTCAAGCGCGGCGAGACACCGGTGATCTTCGAGGACGGGCATCAGCTGTCGCTGAAACGCGCCGACGTACTGACCCGCGGAACGGACATCGCCGTGTTCGCCAACGGCATGATGCTCGGCACGGCGCTGGCGGCGGAACGAGTGCTCCGCGAGCACGGGGTGTCCGTCTCGGTGGTGAACGTCCCGGTGATCAAGCCGCTGGACACAGTGACAATCCGGAGCGTGGCGGCCGAATCGTCGGCGGTACTGACCGCGGAGAACCACTCGATCATCGGTGGACTCGGTTCGGCTGTAGCGGAAACGATCGCGGAGGCGGGGCTGGGCCGCCCCCTGCGGCGGATCGGCTTGCAGGACATCTTCGCCGAGGGCTCACTCAGCGGGCCCTACCTGTTCGACAAGTACGGCCTGTCCACCCAGTCCCTCATTGACGAAGCCTGGTCCGTCCTCGGGCGGCCCGGTCCGGCTCCCGTGGCACCCAAACCCGTCGTGGATGCCGGCGAGTACTCGCCGGTCTGATCCCCACCTCGATCCAGAGGAGTTCTTCGATGACAGCCTTTTATTCGGCTTCGACCCAGGCAACACCGATCGCGTCCCCCGGCGCGACTCAGGGGGTCGACTGGGAGCGCCGGGTCGACTTCGACCGACTGCGCAACGACCGCTTCGCGAAGGTCAAGGCCGCCTTGGAACGGTCGGACCTCGGCGCGCTGCTTCTATTCGACATGAACAACATCCGCTACGCCACCGCGACGCATATCGGCAACTGGGCCAGGGACAAGTTCTTCCGCTGCGCGCTGGTGATGCGTGGCCAGGACCCTATTCTTTGGGACATCGGTTCCGCCGCCCGTACGCATCAGCAGCACGCCGACTGGTTCGGCAAGGACAGCTGGCGATCCGGTCTGTCCAGCTGGCGCGGATCGATCCCCGAGGAGGTCGGAGTCGAGTCCGGCAACGCCCGTCGCGTGGCCGACATCCTGCGTGAACACGGCCTGGCCGGTGAGCCGGTCGGCGTGGACGTCGTCGAGCTCCCGGTGCTGCGCGCGCTGGAGCGCGAGGGGCTGCACATCGAGGACGGCCATGGTCTCATGCAGGAGATCCGGTCGATCAAGACCGGGGACGAGGTGGCCTTGCTCGACCACGCCGCCGCACTGGTCGATGGTGCCTACGACGAGTTGTATCGATTCCTGCGTCCAGGAATCCGCGAGAACGACTGCGTCAGCCTCGTGAACCGTTACCTCTACGAGAACGGCTCGGACGAGGTCGAGGCGGTCAATTCCATTTCCGGTGACCGGTGCAGCCCACACCCGCACGTGTTCTCCGACCGGTTGATCCGGCCCGGCGACACCGCCTACTTCGACATCATCCATGCCTACAACGGCTATCGCACCTGTTACTACCGCACGCTGAACGTCGGCAATTCGAACGCCGCCCAACGGGAAGCCTACCGGCGGGCACGTGAGTTCATGGACAACGCGATCGCCGAGATCCGGCCCGGTGCGACGTCGGCCGATGTGGTCCGGCATTTCCCGGCGGCCCAGGAGTTCGGGTTCGCCACCGAGGAAGAGGCCTTCGGATTGCAGTACTGCCATGGAATCGGACTGTCCAACTGGGAACGGCCGTTGATGAGCCGGTTCCACTCGTTCGAGCATCCGGTGGAGTTGGAGGTGGGCATGGTCTTCGCCATCGAGACCTACTGGCCGTCGCCGGACGGGACGGCGGCAGCGCGGATCGAAGAGGAGGTCGTGGTGACTCCGGACGGCTGCCGCCTGCTGACCAGGTTCCCTGCCGACCAGCTCTACGTCGCCGGAACCCAGTACTGGACCGGCGTCGACCTGTCGCAGCCCACGGGAAACGGTCTGTCCGTGGGTAACGGCCGGCCCGCGGCGGCAACGGGCCTGCGCTGAGGAAGCCCCGGATCTTTCCGCGATCAACCATGAGCGCGGTATCCGGGGCGGCCGAGCCAACCTGACATGAGCACATCCCTGGTAGCTCAAGGAGGACGCATGACAACACAAAGCACGCGACTGGGCTGGCTCGGCACCGGACGGATGGGTGCCGCGATGGCAGGAAGACTGCTGTCGGCCGGCGAACAGGTGGCGGTGTGGAACCGGACGACGTCGAAGACCGACGCACTGGCCCGGCAGGGCGCGTCCGTCGTCGAGCGCATTGCCGACCTGGGTCGCTGCGACGTCGTGTTCATCACCGTTTCCGCACCGGCGGACCTCGAGGAGGTCGTGACCGGGACGCTGGGGCTGTTGAGCGGCGACCGCAAACCTGACGTGATCGTCGACTGCTCGACCGTGTCGTCGGCCGTGTCGGCCGTGGTGCGGGCGGCCGTCGAGGACGCCGGGTCGTCGTTTCTCGCGGCCCCGGTCAGTGGCAATCCGCACGTCGTCACCGAGGGCCGCGCCTGCCTGGCGGTCTCGGGTGCCGCCGACACGTTCCAGCGGGTGAGGCCGTACCTCGACGAGATCGCCGGGACAGTGGTGTATGCCGGCGAGGAAGAACAGAGCCGGCTGGTCAAGCTCTGCCACAACCTGTATCTGGGAATGCTGGTGCAGGCGTTGATCGAGGTCACCAGTCTTGCGGAGAAAGGCGGCACCAGCCGCGAGGCATTCCTGGAGTTCCTCAACGGCACGGTCGTTTCGTCCGACTGGGTGCGCAGGCGGACCGAGGCGCTCGTGGACCGGGACTGGACGCCGACGTTCACCACCGAACTGCTGCGCAAGGATTTCGACCTCGGGCTCGGCACGGCGAGGTCGCTGGAAGTACCGATGCCGGTCGGATCAGCGGTGTACCAGCTCATCCAGTCCGCGATAGGCACCGGCTGGCGAGACGTGGACTTCTTGTCGCTGTACGAGCAGCAGGCCGCAGGCGCAGGCATAGCCGAGGGCTCGTGAGTGTTTCGCGGGGTTAGAGCTGGCCATCTCTTGTTACCTACTTGTGACCTTCGGTTCTGGCTCAGGAGCAGCCCGCTGGCCGGGCAAATCGTGTGGAACGCCTTGGGTGTCACGCCTCGCTCTCGGCTGGCGGGCCGTCGAATGCTGCGGCCCCGGTGGCGACCAGTTCGGCCGCGCGAGACACCACGGCTTGCAGCGCTTCGAGATGGTTCACAAGCCGTTCGCAAACCCGGTTCAGGGACCCCAGGGACCCGCTGCCGGCCAACTCCGGAATCGGGCCGGAAACTGAGTGTTGCCAAGGACCGCGCCCGGGTCCCTCCCTCACGACGAGGACGTCGGGCCGGAGGCGCGATGGCTAGGAAGCCCATTGATGACCGAGGAGCAGATCCGTGCCCTCGCCGTGATCCTTAACCGCATTGACGCCCGCCAGGCCAAACGACGGCCCCAGTGGCGACCGAACGGCTGACCGCGACACAACAACGGTGGCTCACCGACCCTCCTGCCAGAGGTGAGTGAGCCACCGTTCGTGTCCTCCCGCCGATGAGGCTGGGGTGCATCGTGCCGTGCCGTGCGCCAAGCGCAGGTTGCAGGGCATCGGAATTCGCTGAAGGAGAACCCTGCCGGTGGCTAGGTTGGCCACGTCGTCGACCTTGACCAGATGGAGGTCCTGCCATGTATCGCGATCACGACACCGAGTCGTCCCTTTTGAGCCAACCAGCAAGCGCCATCGGGTTCCCTCAAGCGGGAGTCGGTAAAATGCGGTGACCGCACCGTCGGTGAAGACATCAAACTCGTCGAGAAACTCAGCGGGTAGCAACCTTTACCTTGCGGTTCCGGCGGAAATTTCCGTAGATGCTGCCGTAGCAGCGGCCGGTACGACGGCGTCAAAGGCCACTACTATCCTGTTCAAACGTGAGCGATTCCACGGTAACTGAATCTGGTTTCACTGCATCATTCTCGTCTGGGGTCAAAAGTCCCCACGATCCGTCCCATGTGGGCACACACGCATTACCAGCCGCATCCTTCAACTGCCAATTCGGAGGCCAGATGTGATTATCCCCCTTACCTTCTTCTGAAGATAACCTGGCACGAACTCTCTCCAACTTTGGGGGAATAGTGAAGACAGTCGACTCAAAAGAAGCTCCAGCCTGAAATAATGATGCCAGAAAATTGGCCTGCTTCCCAAAAAAAGCACGATCAAAGTATGCAACCCCCTGGAATCCGACACCACCAACGTAGGCATCGTCGAAAAATCGAGCATCTACAAAGTCGGCCCTTTCGCCAAATTGGGCAGCATCAAACCACGTGGTAGCACCAAAATTGCATCTTTGAAAGGTTGCCTGACTCGCAAACCTTGCACTATAGAAGTTTGCCTGCCCCTTAAAGTGGGACGTTAAGAAAAATGCCACATCTGAAAAGTGCGCTCCCACGAAAGATCCCGCGCCTTCAAAAGTAGTCCCAGTAAAGTCTGCAGCCCCTTCGAATCTTGTTCCATGAAACGTCACTATGCCTCGAATTACGGCGCGCCCAAATCCGGCATGTGCAGTAAAAAGCGTTCCAGTGCAATCAATGCTGCGCACGACACACGAATCGAAGTCAAAGAACGTGAGGGCGGCACCGGATAGGTCCAGGTCAATATTTGGCCAGAATGTTGCGAGTGGAAGTTGTTGATTATCGCCCGGTTTTAGATGGGAGCATATGACGCGTTGTACGGCGTTCCGGACTTCTTGCTCCTCTTTCTGTGTTGCGTCAGATCGAATAACGGAGTCATCCGTCGCGTCCAGGGCTTCCGCAGCCTTAAATTCGTATCGCGCAGGAGTCGACGCTGGCCAGCGGCCGAGCAATGAAGGACCCGCAGACTTAATTACTTTATGCGGCATCCTGATATAGGCACACAAAACGTTCATGATTGCTTGGCGAAGTCTAGTGTCCTCATTTTCCTGACCTAGACGTTCGAGTGCGTAAACACCCGCAAGGCGAACGGCAGCCTTTTCGGACCCCAGTTGGTCTGCCGCTTTCGTATATAGCTCGATTATGCGACGCTGGGTAGCGTCATGGCGCGCGTCGTCAGCGACGCGGAGCTGGTGCTCCCTTGTGTCCTCCGCTACGCGACGCTGATGGCTGAGCGCTTCATTTGCTTGCTTAACTGCGATTTCGGCGTAACGCTGACGCCGTGCAGCTAGCAGAAGGGCAACAAACCCACCCGTGCCAAGAACAATTGATCCGGCGGTCTTAATGGCATCCAGTTTCCCAGCTTGCGCATTCGTTCCATCCCCATATCTGGTCATTAGAAACCAAAAGGCAAAGGCCGCAATGAGTGCCGCGACACCCCCGCCAATCCATATTGTCACTGCGGACATAACCGGCGGACTATTCAGCGTCGGCAGCTCACTGCGCTCAGCAGCATCCTCGTTATCAACAGTCACCTCGTAAGTATCGCCTACTCCAGTTGGAGTGCTCACTGGCAGCCCACCGTCCTGTCGGACGATCACTTGCGAGGCGAGCCGTGTAGTTCTACTCAGCCCTGTAGAGGCGGGTGATGTTAGTGCGTTCGTTCGATTGGTCAGCGCAGTGACGCTGCTACAGGTCGCCTAGAGGTCGCTGACAAGCAGTGCGATGGGTGCTCACGCTAGATCACTGTGTCGATCGGGAAATGCGACCTACTCAGCAGGGCCATATTCCGTTCGCGAAGACAGCCCAGGGCGGGTATAAAGTGCCGATGAGTTTAAGCCCAAGCGACACGTTAGCCCTCGTACAACTGAGAGCACTACTCGACCAGGCGAAGCGCGCGACGACGTCTTCGGCCGAAGCCGGCCGACTCATTGCATTGGTATTGCTTGACGCGGTAAACGAGCGAGTGACACACCTGGCAGTTCAGACTCTGCCGGGAATAACGGTAGGCGCAAAAGATAAGTTTATCGAGCTCTACAGCAAGGTAGCGAGCGCACTCGGCCCGTCTTGGAATAGTAGTAAAAACGGATGGGCAGAGGTGCGAAAGCTGCATCAAGCGCGAAATTCCGCACAACACGAAGGAATCAGCGGCGATCCCGTGTCATTTCCCGGCTGGCTAGCTGCGACCGAGCGCTACACATACTCCCTTGTCAGCGCGACGTTTAGTGTAGATCTCAATGAAGTCTTCTTTGCTAATGCCATTCGAGATTCAGATAGCTCGCGATATCTCCGTGAGGCTGAAGCATGCCTTTTAGCAGGAGACGCAAATAGCTCGATAAGGAAGACCCAAGAAGCATTCGGGCCCGTACTCCAGGCTTGGATCAGGTTTCATAGCCAAGCAATAGGCGGTAGTCGTCCATCAACAGGCTTTAATGACCTTGACAACATTTTCATGCAAGCTCATAACACGAACGCAGCTCAAGCATTCGCCACTGATCCCGGTGAGTACGCATGGTATTCAGAGCTAGGCAAAGGTGATCCTGGTCATATTTCAGCGGATGAGGCACGGCGGGCTCTCACGTTCGTATTTTGGTGGCTTGTCCGCTGGGAAACCCTGAAAGATTCTCTTGTCACAAGTTGGGAGCGGCGTGATCGATGGCTGACCGCAGAGCTTGAGAAAAAGGCCCGCAAGAGCGACACTCCTGCACGGATCAGCGGTATTCTCGTGACTCCCATGCGATCCAAGCCAAATACGTATCGAGTGCACTTTGAGGTGATCGATATACTTCAGGATAGAGCCGAGCGACTTGAATGGTCAGTTGCCGTCGGACAGGGCCTAGACGACCTAAGAAGCAGGCTTGAAATCTGGTGCAGCCGAGATGTTGTCCACAACATCACAATGGAGATATCTGAATCTCACATGCCTGCCGACTTAGTTGGCGAGGTGCGGATCATACTCGAAAATGCCGAGCATGCATGGCGGCAATCACATGCTGAAACCCAGGCAAGACTGGTTGAAAATGAAGACGAAGACCGCAGGCTCGCACTGGATTTCGCAGAGAAGAGAGATGGGATCCCCGACTGGGTCACAAATATCTCCCTCCGCCGTGAAACCATCAATGGAGAACCCGCAGTTCAAATTGACCTTCATGTAGCAGATCAAGTCCAGGCTCATCATAAAGATATCCAAGATCTAATCTATGGCCGCGAAGAGATACAGTCCGCCATCTGGAGAAGGCAGGCTCTCAGCATCGGACCCAGTATGGACATAAACACGCTGGTCTTAGTGCTCAACGAGATAGATGGAGAACTCAGAGTGCTGATGGACGCGAAACAACGGGACCAAGAGCACAATGCATCTCAACTCAATGAGATTCGAGCCAGCTTTGCCCGAGCGTTGTCTCTAGGGGACTTCCCTGGCACCTGACAGCCCGACATCGCCGCGTCCGCCCGGCGTACAGCGCCCGCAGCCGCTCAAACCTCTCCTGGGTCGACGATCGGGTCTCCTGGCATGTGCCCGACGATCTCGCCGTCGTACTCGATCAACCCGGCGTTGCGCGGCCGCAACAGCACCGCCCTGACCTTCGCCGGTACCCACTCCCCACCGGTGACCGTGCGCGGCCCCGCTGCGTTCCACTCCTCGCAAAGCTGGAGCTGCGACAGACCGGCCAGCAACGCAGCCGTTCCCGCGCGCAGCGCGGTCCGCTCCCGCTCCACCAGTTCCGCCGGAACCGGTTGCCGGGTGTCCTTGCCATCCTCGTCGAGCGCCGCTTTCCGCGAGACGGTCCGGTCCAGGCCCGAGAACCCGAAGGTGCGGCCCTGTGGTGCGAAATGCATCTTCGGCGCAGCACATCGAACCGGCGCGAGATCCGCTGCGACGCCTCATCGGAGTTGCGCTGGTTGTGCGTGACCTCCTGCCGCAACTGGAACCGGTCGTTGTAGTCCGACAGGTCATACCGGCCGTGCGAGGAAGCGACCGTGAACGAGTCGAAGCCCTCGATCAGCTTGAACATGTCCTCCAGGTCCGGCGACTGCTGCCACCCTCGGTCGGTGTTCCACAACAGCACGCCGTCACACGCCCGCGCGGCGACCCGCTTCATGATCCTTTTCCAGCCCGGGCGGTGCACCTTCGGACTCCACGCCGACAGCTTCGGGCCGGAGATCTCCTCACCTAGCACGCCACCCAACCGCTCGATCACGTCGCGGTTGTCGGCGTGCTGGTCTC
>JAVXWP010000116.1:0-5559 GCA_032230695.1 Actinomycetota bacterium
GCACCGGATGGGCGGAAGTTGTTGCGGTTAGAGGTTCGCAACGCGGAGACGCCGATTGAGAAGAAGCCGCCGTGGATCAAGACGAAGGCTCGGATGGGTCCTGAGTTCACGGAGCTGAAGGCGCTGGTCAAGCGCGAAGGCCTGCACACGGTGTGTGAGGAGGCTGGTTGTCCCAACATCTACGAATGCTGGGAGGACCGCGAGGCCACCTTCCTCATCGGGGGTAGTCAGTGCACTCGAAGGTGTGATTTCTGCCAGATCGATACGGGTAAGCCGGATGCGCTGGATCGCGCCGAGCCGCGCAAGGTCGCGGAGTCGGTGCAGGCGATGGGCCTGCGCTACTCGACGGTGACCGGTGTCGCACGCGATGACCTGGACGACGGCGGCGCGTGGCTCTACGCCGAGACCGTTCGCCAGATCCATGAGTTGAATCCCGGTACCGGTGTTGAGCTGCTGATTCCGGACTTCAACGCGGACCCGGTGCAGATGGCGGAAGTCTTCTCGTCTAGGCCCGAGGTGCTGGCCCACAACGTCGAGACGGTCCCGCGGATCTTCAAGCGGATCCGGCCTGGTTTCCGGTATGCGCGGTCGTTGTCGGTGATTGCCGCGGCGCGTGAGGCTGGGTTGGTGACGAAGTCGAACCTGATCCTGGGTATGGGGGAGGCTCCGGATGAGGTCGCTCCGGCGATGCGGGATCTGGTCGACGCGGGGTGTGAGATTTTGACGATCACGCAGTACCTGCGGCCGTCGCCGCGGCATCATCCGGTGGATCGGTGGGTGAAGCCGGAGGAGTTCGTGGAGCATTCGAAGGCGGCTGAGGCGATGGGTTTCGCGGGTGTTATGGCGGGGCCGTTGGTCCGTTCGTCCTATCGTGCGGGACGGCTGTACGCGCAGACGAAGGCTCACCGCGGCGAGACGCTGCCCGACAACCTGTCGCACTTGGTTGTCGAGGGCGCCGCCGCTCAAGAAGCCAGCTCCGTACTCGCCAGGCTCGCGAAGTAGCTATTTCGTCGGGGGAACGTAGCGCCGGGAGAGGTTCTCCTCGCTCGACGCTCCGGGCTCCCAATGCGCGATCCACGGGCCGGTGCCCTCGCTCGGATCCAGCACGCCCTCTTCCAGCCAGGTGTGCCGTCCTTTGAGGACATCGGCCGTGAGCCGGTAGTCGAGGTCGTCGGTGTTGTCCCACAAGGCATCGAACAGCTTCTCGACGCGCAGGCGTGACTGCTGGCAGAACGCCTCGGCCAGCTCGTACGCCGCCGCGCCCCGCGAGGGATCGTCGCCGCGCTGCATCTCCGCTCGCACACACGACGCCGACATCGCGAACAGCTCGGCCCCGATGTCGACGACACGCCCAAGGAAGCCCTGCCGCTTCTCGAGCCCGGCCTGCCACCGTGCCATGCCGTAGAACGTCGAACGCGCCAGCTTGCGAGCGGTCCGCTCAACGTATCGCAGGTGGTTCGCGAGCGGCCCGAATTCGCGGTACGACGTCGGCACCTGACCCTTGCCGGTGACGAGCTGAGGAAGCCACTTCGCGTAGAAACCGCTGGCCTTCGCGGCCGCTTTCGCCTTGCTCTTGACGTCCGCGTCGGCGTCGGCCAGGTCGCCGGCCGCCGACAGATGCGCGTCGACGGCCTCACGCGCGATGAGCAGGTGCATGATCTCCGACGAACCCTCGAAGATCCGGTTGATCCGCAGATCGCGCACCATCTGCTCGACCGGTACCGCGCGTTCTCCGCGCGCGGCAAGGGATTCCGCCGTCTCGTAGCCGCGGCCGCCACGGATCTGCATCAGCTCGTCGGCGATCAGGCACGACATCTCGCTGGCCCACAGCTTCGCCAGCGCCGCCTCGATCCGGATGTCGTTGCGGCCCTCGTCGCTCATATGGGCGGAGAGGTCGAGCACCGCTTCCAGCGCGAACGTCGTCGCCGCGATGAACGAGATTTTGCTCGCGACCGCGCCGTGCTCGGCCAGCGGTTTGCCCCACTGGACGCGTTCGGCGGACCACTCGCGGGCGATCTTGAGGCACCATTTCCCGGCGCCGGCGCACAGGGCCGGAATCGACAGCCTGCCGGTGTTGAGGGTCGCCAGCGCGATCTTCAACCCTTTGCCCTCGCCGCCGACGACGTTCTCCTTCGGCACCCGGACGTTGTGGAACCGCGTGACGCCGTTTTCGATACCCCGCAGGCCCATGAACGCGTTGCGCCGCTCCACCGTGAGCCCCGGAGAGTCGGCCTCGACGATGAACGCCGTGACGCCGCCGCGGTGGCCTTCGCTCTTCGGCACCCTGGCCATCACCACTACGAGTTCGGCGACCACGCCGTTGGTGGTCCAGAGCTTCACGCCGTTGAGCTCGTACGCCTCGCCGTCCTCGGTGGGGGTCGCAGACGTCGCGAGCCGCGCCGGGTCAGAACCGACGTCGGGCTCGGTGAGCAGGAACGCGGTGACCGCGCCCTTGGCGCAGCGCGGCAGGAACTTCGCCTTCTGCTCAGGGGTGCCCGCCAGCTTCAGTGGCTCCGGCACGCCGATGGACTGGTGCGCGGACAGCAGCACGCCGAGGGTCGAATGTACCGAGCCGACCAGCATCAACGCCTGGTTGTAGGCGACCTGCGTGAGCCCGAGGCCGCCGTACTCCTCGGGGATCTTCACTCCGAAGCAGCCCAGCTCGGCGAGGCCCTTGACGTACTCGTCCGGGATACGCGCCTCCCGTTCGATCACCGCGCCGTCGAGGGTTTCGCAGTACGCGCGCAACTCGGTGAGGAACTTCGTGGCCTTGGCTGCGGCTTCCGGCGTCGGCCGGGGATGCGGGTGAACGAGGTCGAGGCGGAATCGGCCCAGGTAGAGCTCTTTGGCGAAGGAAGGCTTGTTCCAACCGCTCTCGCGGGCTTCCTCTGCTACCGCCCTGGCTTCCTTCTCCGTCACCTTCGGCTGGTCGGCCACGGCCGCCTCCTCGTTGCGTACTCCTGTGTGAGTCACATCACTACCCACGAGTGTTACCCATAAGTAGCGAATTCGGAACCCACTGTCCGTACGAGGATTAGATTCGGCCGTATGCCCGAACTGACACTCCCCGGCCCGATCGGCTTCGTGCTGGGCGGAGGTGGCAGTCTCGGCTCGATGCAGGTAGGCATGCTGCGGGCGCTCGCAGACGCCGGAATCTCACCCGATCTGGTGACAGGCACGTCCGTGGGGTCTCTCAACGCCGCCGTGCTGGCGATGCCCGGCGGCGACTCGGCGTCGCGGTTGCAGAAGATCTGGGCGTCGATGACCAAGCACGAAGCGTTCCCCGGCGGCGTGCTCAGCCAGGTGCGGACGCTACGGCACAGCAAGACGCACCTGTTCCCGAACACCGGGCTCGCGGCGATCATCGACGAGCACATCGGATACGGCACGCGTTTCGAGGACCTCCCCCTGCCCCTCGGCGTCGTAGTGACCGACGTCGACACCGCCAAGCCCATCCTCCTCCGTACGGGTGAACTCCGCCCCGCCCTACTGGCCAGCGCGGCCATTCCGGGCATCTATCCGCCGGTGGAGCACAACGGCAACCTGCTCTACGACGGCGGCCTGGTCGCGAACGTCCCGATGCGTCAAGCGCTGGAGATGGGCGCGAAGTCCTTGGTGGTGCTCGACTGCGCGTTCCCCGGCAAGATGCCGGGCGCGCCGCGCACCATCGCCGAGGTGCTGATGTTCACCGCCATGATCAGCATGCGCAACCAAGCGGTACTGGAAGCACCATTGGCCGCCGTCGAAGTGCCGGTGGTGTATCTCCCGGGCCCCGCTCCGGTGCGGCTCAGCCCGCTCGATTTCAGCCGGACAGAAGAACTTACCAATCAGGCATATGAGACGGCCAGGACATACCTCGAAATTCTCGAAGTAGACGGTCCGGGACTTTATGGAAGTCCCGGACTTGTGCTGTAACGGAACGGTGACACATCACACGGGCGGGCAACAACGGCGGACAAGGAACGTCTTCCCATCGCGTAGTTTTGAGGTTAATGGCCGCATACCCGATATTACAAAAAAGAGACAAAATGTTTCCCAAGAGGAATTTACTTTCACCGGCCGCACCCCGCACTGCGGGGATCACCGGGCTTCTCGTCGCGGCGCTCGTACTTTCGGCCTGCAGTTCGAACGGTGGCAGCCCGACCGTGGGTGGGCCGGCGCCGGCAGCCAGCAAGCCGAGTGAGGCGGCCGTGGCGGTGACGATCGACCCCGCGGGTGGCACCAACGTCAATCCGGCGACGCCGATCACGGTCAAGGCGGCCAACGGCACTCTCGTCGACGTCACGGTGACGAACACGGCCAAGGGCACCACCGTGGCCGGGAAGTTGGCCGCGGACAATCTTTCTTGGGTGTCGACGGAGCCGTTGGGGTACGGCAGCACGTACAAGATCCTGGCGCACGCGAAGAGCACCAACGGGAGCCCGGTCGAGCAGCAGAGCCAGCTGACCACACTCAAGCCGAAGCAGCAGGCGAACGCGAACCTGATCCCGGCGCCGTCCGCCGTCGCGAGCACCGGAGTCGGCGTGGGCCAGCCGATCGTGTTCAGTTTCGCCCAGTCGGTGAAGAACAAAGCGGACGTCGAAAAGCAGCTGTCCGTCGAATCGACGCCGAAACAAGAAGGCGGCTGGTTCTGGATCGACGACAAGAACGTCCACTACCGCCCAAAGACATACTGGCAGCCGGGCACCACGCTGAAGGTCACCGCCAATATTTACGGCGTCGATTTCGGTAACGGCGTTTACGGCGCGGAGGACCGCACCGAAACGTACAAGGTGCACGATTCGTGGATCGCGAAAGCGGACGGCAGCACCGAGCAGATGCAGATCTTCCACAATGGACAGATGGTGAAGTCCATGCCTATTTCACTGGGGAAGGACGCCACGCCGACACATCTCGGCGCACACGTCATTTCGGACAAGCAGGCCAACTACACGATGGACTCGTGCACATACGGTGTCTGCCAGGGGCAGCCGGGCTACTACAGGTCCAACGAGAAGTGGTCCGAACGAATCTCGAACGACGGCGAGTTCGTCCACGAGAACCCGAACAGCGTCGGCTCTCAGGGCAGCGCGAACGTCTCGCACGGCTGCATCAACCTGAACTCCGCCAACGCGCAGTGGTTCTTCCAGAACCTCGGCCTCGGCGACGTCGTCGAGGTGACCAACTCCGGCGGCCCGCAGCTCCCGGTCTGGGACCTCTATGGCGACTGGTCCCAAAGCTGGACCCAATGGCAAGCCGGCAGCGCCCTCAACTAACCACCCCGCTCCCTCCGAAGGCCACCTTGGCTCGCCAAGGTGGCCTTCGCCATCTCCCCACCCGTGCACAACGCACCCTCACGCGTGCACGACCTGCATTGCACTCGGACCGATTCGGTGTGTGTGCATTCTGTGCACGTGTGGGTGCGGACTGTGGCAGCGTGGACGCGATCCCTTACCGGGGGGAGAGGATGCAGAAAAGGCCCGGAGCCCTGGGAGGACCGTGAAGGTTCTCGACCGGGGTTCCGGGCCTGTTCTTGTTAAATTGTGTCCGGCGGTGTCCTACTCTCCCACAGCCCTTCGA
>JAVXWP010000135.1:0-32034 GCA_032230695.1 Actinomycetota bacterium
CAACGGGCTGTTCTCCTTCGCATTGACCACCGCGAGCACCTCGTCCCGAACCCTTGACAGCCGCGAGGCGACCAACAAACCACAACTCGTGCTCGACACGTCCACACCCCCTCCGCCACCACCACCGCCGCCACCATCTGGCGACCCGGTGGTCGTCGCGGCCGGGGATATGGCATGCGCCCCTGACGATCCCAATTACAACGGCGGCCTGGGTACGCCGGGCAAATGCCATATGAAAGCTACGTCGGACCTGGTACTGGGCATCGCGCCGGCCGCTGTGCTCGAGTTGGCTGACTTCCAGTACAACAGCGGCGGCCTCGCTGCCGCCAACGCCAGCTACGACCCGACGTGGGGGCGTTTCAAGTCGATCACCCACCCCGCGGTCGGCAACCACGAATACGGCACCAGCGGCGCCGGCGGGTACTTCACCTACTTCGGCAACGCGGCCACACCGCTGCAGCCTGGGTGCACGAAGAACTGCAACGGCTGGTACAGCTTGGACATCGGCAGCTGGCATGTGGTGGTGCTGAACTCCGAATGCACGTGGATCAGCGGCGGTACAGGCTGTGCCGCCGGATCACCCCAGCAGCAATGGCTGGACGCGGATCTCGCCGCGCACCCGGCGGCCTGCACCGCGGTCATCCAGCACCGGCCGAGGTGGAGCTCGAACAGCTTCGCCAGCGCGGACACCCAGCCGCTGATCGACACCATGTATGCCAGGAAAGTCGACCTCCTGCTCACTGGACACGCGCACAGCTACGAACGCTTCGCGCCACAGAACGCGGCCGGAGCGCGCGATGACGCGGCAGGCATTCGCGAGATCATCGTCGGCACCGGCGGATCGTTCTACACCGGATTCGGCACCGTGGCCCCGAACAGTGAAGTGCGCAAACCGAATATCTTCGGCGTACTGAAGTTGACGTTCCACTCATCCAGTTACGACTGGTCCTTCGTCCCGGACCCGGCCACGCCGTTCGCCGACTCGGGAACCGGCACGTGTCACTGATCAATCGCAGACAAGGAGTTCGTCATGGCGAAGAAGGACTGGGTGTCCGCCGTTGCCATCATCGAAAAACCGTGGGGCCATGAGGAGCATTTCGCGCTCGCCGATGGGCTGTACTGCGGCAAGGTCCTGTTCATCAGGGAGGGTCACGCGCTTTCGCTCCAGCTGCACGAAAGCAAGGACGAGACGGTGGCGGTACAGCGCGGCCACATCATCCTCGACATCGGGCGGGACCAGGACATGCTGGAGAGCTTCGACCTGCTGCCCGGTGAATCGGTGCGGATCACGCCGACCACCGTGCACCGCATGACCGCCGTCGCCGACTCGTACGTGCTCGAAGCGTCGACAACCCAGCTCGACGACGTCATCCGGCTCGCGGACCGCTACGGACGGGCCGCGGTGTCCTGGGTCTGACGCAGCCACAACGCGATCACGGCGTATGGCACGGCGAACAGGGCGAAGATCGTGCTGTTGGCGAAGAAGGCGGAACCGGCGGCGTACGCGCCGTAGACGCCGACCGTCGCCAGGTCCGTGCCCAGTCCCGCCAACGACGTCACGGTGGCCCGGCTCGGGCCGGAGATCGTCTCCTGAAGCCGTGCGTCGGCCACCACGGTCGCCATCTGGAACGCGCAGTACGCCGCGGCCAGCAGCACGAAACCTGCCGGCCGCCCGCTGAGCGCACCAGCCGCCATGGCGAGCGCGGCGGCCGCGACCGTCCCGGCGAACGCCTTCCCCGGCATGCGCTCACCGATCGGTGCGAGCAGACCACCGGTCGTGACCCCGGCCCACAGCAGCAACATGAGCCACGGGACGGTTTCGACCGCGACGCCGGTGTCGATGGCCAGTAGGGCGTCGTACTCTTCGAGCGCGCCCCAGATTGCCGTCAAAGCGGGGATGATCAGCAGTAGCCGGCGCACAGAGCGACTCTCGCGGGCTTCGGTGAGCCCGGCCTTGAGCGTCGCGAAATAGCCGAGCTCGTCATGCCCGTCCTCACTGTGCTCGGTAAACCGCTTGTGCTCGGTGAACCGCAGCCCGACCGCGGCGCCGGCCACACAGGCCAGCACGCTGGCGATACCCAGTGCCGGGTAGCCACCGAGGGCGAACACCGGCCCCGCGGCCGCCGTCGACAGCATTACCGCGACGAACCCGCAGGACCGGGCACGGCCCATGATCTTGGCGTACTTGCCGGCGGCGTCCCGGTACTCGAGGTCGTCGTAGACAAGCGCTTCCAGCGCACCCGACTGCAATGCGCCTTGCGCGCCCCACAGCACGAATCCGGCCGCGAACGCCCAGTACGAAGGCGCGAAAACCCACAGCGCGAAGCCCGCGCCCTTGAGCAGCGGCGCACCCGCCAGTAGCAGCCGTCTCGAAACCGCGTCCGCCCACGCGCCGGAGGGGACCTCGAGCACCATGCCCGTGACCGCCCAGATGGCGAACAGGGACGAGATCTCGGCGACGGACAACCCGGAGTCCGTGAACAGCACGGCATACACCGGGTAGAGCAGCGCGAAGTCATCGAGGAACGAGTAGCCGTACAGGGTGGCGGCCAGCCGCTTCGTTCGTGCGGCCGGCGCGGGGCTGGAAGGTCAATGTCGCCAGGTCATATGTCGATGCTAAACCGCGCGTCAACCGTTATGTCCGATCTTCACCGGACACGGGGCGACCCTGACAAATTCGGTCAAGCACTCCTCCAGCCCTTGGCTTCTCCGGCAAATTGGTCTATACCTAACTGGTATAGACCAATCGATTGACCTCCGCGTCACCGCCGACGATCTCCGCATCACGAGGAGTAATCCAGTGTCGATACAACGCATAATGGCGTCCCTCATGGCCATCGCGGCCGCGGCGGCGATGGCGGTCATGGTTCCGTCATCTGCCGCCACCGCCTCAGTTTCCACGACCGCCGCCGCCTGCGCGGGCGGGTGGAGTTCCTCCGCGGTCTACGTCGGCGGCAATGTCGCCTCCTACAACGGCCACAACTGGTCCGCGAAGTGGTGGACCCAGGGCGAAACCCCCGGCACCGTCGACGTCTGGGCCGATCAGGGCACCTGCAGCGGCGGGTCCACCCCGCCCGGCACCAGCTGCTCCTACCCCAACTGGGTGGCGGGCCAGTCCTACGTCGTCGGCAACATCGTGAAGTACACCAATGGCCTGTACTACCGGGCCAAGAACGACAATCCGGGCTACGACCCGGTCATCAGCACCTGGTACTGGGAGCCGTACTCCTGCAGCGGCACCCCCACCACCCCGCCAAGCACCACGGCTTTCGTCGTCAGTGAAGCGCAGTTCAACCAGATGTTCCCGAGCCGCAACTCGTTCTACACCTACAGCGGCCTGACCGCGGCCCTCTCGGCCTACCCCGGGTTCGCGAACACGGGCAGCGACACCATCAAGAAGCAGGAAGCCGCAGCGTTCCTCGCCAACGTGAACCACGAAACCGGTGGCCTGGTCTACATCGTCGAGCAGAACACGGCGAACTACCCGCACTACTGCGACACGAGCCAGTCGTACGGCTGCCCCGCGGGCAACGCGATGTACTACGGCCGCGGCCCCATCCAGCTGAGCTGGAACTTCAACTACAAGGCCGCGGGTGACGCGCTCGGCATCAACCTGCTGAACAACCCGAACCTCGTCCAGACCGACTCGGCGATCGCGTGGAAGACCGGCCTTTGGTACTGGAACACGCAGAGCGGCCCCGGCACGATGACCCCGCACAACGCGATGGTCAACAGCCGCGGTTTCGGTGAAACGATCCGGAGCATCAACGGCAGCATCGAATGCAACGGCGGGAACCCCGCCCAGGTCCAGAGCCGCGTCGACGCCTACCAGCGTTTCGTGCAGATCCTGGGCACCACCGCCGGCAGCAACCTGTACTGCTAGTACCGCTCCAGGGAGACAACCGAGGGAGGGTGCGGCCGCGCGGGCCGGCACCCTCCCTCGCTTTTTGCCATGCTGTTGACCATGACAGTACTTCGCGTGCGTGGCCGTGCCCTTCCGACAGGCGAGCACGTCGACCTGTACGCCGACGGCGACCGGTGGACCACCGATCCCGTACGCGGTGCCGAACTGGTCGCGGAAGGCTGGCTGCTGCCAGGCCTGGTCGACGCCCATACACACCCCGGCGTCGATGCCCCCGGCAATCCGCTGGACGAAAACATGCTCCGCGACGACCTGCACGAGCACGTCAGCGCCGGCGTCACCGTGATCCGCTCCCCCGGCCTGGCCGGCGATCCCCCGCCATGGTTCGGCCACGACCCCGACGTCCCGCGAGCCACCCATGCGGGCCCATGGATCGCCCAGCACGGCCAGTTCTTCGACGGCTGGGGCCGCCGTGCGACGCACGCCGAACTCCCCGCCGTCGCCGCCGCCCAAGCCGCGCGCACCGGCTGGACAAAGCTGATCGCCGACTGGGGCGTCGACGACGCCCCAATCCCCCTCGACGTCCTCACCGAAGTCGTCAAGCAGGTCCACGCCGTCGGCGGCCGCGTCGCCGTGCACTCCCAGCAAGCCGCCGGCGGCGCGGTCGCCGTCGGCGCCAAAGTGGACTCGCTGGAACACGGCATGTGCCTGGCGCCGGACCTGCTCACCCAAATGGCCGCCCAAGGCACCGCCCTGACCCCCACTCTCTCGGTCCTGACGAGGTCACTTGGCAAAGCACGAACGAGCCCACCCAGCCCGCGCCGAGACTGGTACGTCAATGGCGCCGGCGCCCACCCCAGCCTCGTCTCCTCCGCGACCGAAGCCGGAGTCACCCTGCTGGCCGGCACCGACTCCCGCCCCCACGGCCGCATCGCCGACGAAATCCGCGCCCTGGCCGCCGCGGGCATGACACCGCACGACGCCCTCGGCGCCGCCTCCTGGACAGCCCGAACCTATCTAGGCTTCCCCGGACTCACTCCAGGTGCCCCGGCCGACGTCGTCGTCTACGACGAAGACCCAAGAACCGACTTCGACCAGCTAGCCGTCCCCCGTGCCGTCGTCCTACGCGGCCGCCTAGCCCACCGCCGCCCGTGAACGCCACCAGCGCCATCCCGATTTACCGACGCCACCTCGAGTCGAGACTTGCCTGGGGCCAACCACGAACCGCGACTTACGCACCTGGTCGCGCACCGGCGACGCGAAACCGTCAGCGCGCGGGGTCGCCGAAAACACCACCGAAGTCCCAGTCGAAAGTCGCTGTCACCGGAGCATGGTCGGACCACCGTTCGGCGTAGGTCTCCGCCCGCTCCACCACCACGGACTTGACCTTCTCCGCCAGCCCCGGAGTGGCGACCTGCAGGTCGATCCGCCAGCCGGCGTCGTTGTCGAACGCCTTGCCGCGGTAGGACCACCACGTGTACGGGCCGGGCCCTTCCGGATCGAGCTTCCGCTGCACGTCGACGTACCCGGCCTCGTCGTACACCCGGCCGAGCCACGCACGCTCCTCCGGCAGGAAACCGGACTTCTTCTGATTCGTCTTCCAGCTCTTCAGATCGGCTTCGGCGCGCGCGATGTTCCAGTCGCCCACCACCAGCACTTCGCGACCGGACGCCTCGGCCTTCGCGCGCAGTTCGACCAGATAGGGCAGGAACGCGGCCATGAAGCGTTCCTTCTCCTCCTGCCGAACCGTGCCGACATCGCCGCTCGGCAGGTACAGGCTCGCCACGGTCACCCCTGGCAGTTGGACTTCGAGATACCGGCCACTGCCCTCGAACTCGGGCTCGCCGAAGCCGATCCGCACGGCTTCCGGCTCCGCCCGGGTGTACACCGAGACGCCGCTACGCCCCTTCATCAGCGAAGGGGCGTGGAAGCTGAACCAGCCTTCGGGCGCCGCGACCGCTGTCGGCAGCTCGTCGAATTCGGCGCGTACTTCCTGGCAGGCCACGACATCGGCGCTGCTGGCGGCGAGCCACTCGACGAAGCCTTTTTTCGCGGCAGCACGGAGGCCGTTGACATTCACGGTGGAGACAGTCAGCACTCGCCGAACCTACCTGCAGCCACCGACAACGTTTTCCAAGACCCGGCTTCAGGAGTTCAGCTTCTCCGACAGCGCGCTCTCGTACTTCCCGGCGATCTTCCGCAGCTGCGGCCCCATCGTGGGCTCGATCAGCCGCAGGGGCCCGCGGGTCTCGATGGCGACGTCGCAGATCACCTCGGTGCCCTCGCCCGCCGGGCGGATGTGCCAGGCGCCGGACACCGTGATCATGCCGGGGTCGAGCGTGCGGAATGCCACCTCGCCGGGACGGCTGGCTTCGACGAGTTCGACTTCGCTCTGCTGTTCCTTGCGGCCGACCCGCACGAGCTGGGTGTACTTGGCGCCGACCACGCCGGGCTCTCCCGCGACGAGCTCGGAGGTGATCACGTCGAAACGCCAGTCGGCTTGGTTGGTGAAGTCGACGAGGTAGCCGTAGACGTCTTCGGCCGATTTCGGGGTGACGACCCGTGTGTGAACCGTCTTCATCGTGGCCTCCGCAACCTGACTGGTCACTGTAGGAGTCGTGGACGATCAGTGCCCGTTACGGATCGCGTCTGAAACACTTCCTCGACTAGCCGCAATTGGAGCCGGCGAGCGGCTGCAGGTATTCGGTCTTGGCCCACTTGTTGTCCGCGATCTTGCGGAAACCGTCCTGTACCACCGGCTGCGCGTCGATCTGCGCGTCCTTGTTGTACTTGCCGACGATCCCGGCCTCGGCCACCGGGGCGGAACGCGCGTTGAGGACGTCGGCCACGACGGCCACCTTGCAGCCTGTCGGGGAACCGCCCGAGGCGCCGGCCGACCGTTTGTCGGCACCGGCCAGGTAGATGAGCCCAATACCGCTGAGCACAACGACGATGATCACCATTCGCTTCGGAATGCCCAGGATCACGTGTGCTCCTCAGAGGCAGAAGTTGTCTTCCACCAGGGTAGACACACAGTTGACCCGGCAACAGGTGCGTCCGGGTCAACCACCCATAGGCGCCAATACGGTCACTCTACCGTGACGTTCGGTAATCGATCGGTGACAACAAAAGGGGCGCATCCCGGCTAATCCGGGAACGCGCCCCCTTCGAGCGAACTGGCCTCAGCCCTGCGCGATCTTCTTCGCGAGGTTCTCGTCCAGCGTCGCGAGGAAGTCCTCGGTGGTCTGGAACGCCTGGTCCTTGCCGACGAGCAGCGCGAGGTCCTTGGTCATCTTGCCGCTCTCGACGGTCTCGACGACGACCTGCTCCAGCTTGTTCGCGAACCCGATCAGCTCCGGGTTCGAGTCCAGCTTGCCGCGGTGCTCGAGGCCCCGGGTCCACGCGTAGATGGACGCGATCGGGTTGGTCGAGGTCGGCTTGCCCTGCTGGTGCTGGCGGTAGTGCCGGGTCACCGTGCCGTGCGCGGCCTCGGCCTCGACGGTCTTGCCGTCCGGCGTGCGCAGCACCGACGTCATCAGGCCCAGCGAGCCGAAGCCCTGCGCGACGGTGTCGGACTGGACGTCACCGTCGTAGTTCTTGCAGGCCCAGACGTAGCCGCCTTCCCACTTCATCGCCGCGGCGACCATGTCGTCGATCAGGCGGTGCTCGTAGGTGATGCCCTTGGCGTCGAAGTCGGCCTTGAACTCGGCCTGGTAGACCTCTTCGAAGACGTCCTTGAACATGCCGTCGTAGGCCTTGAGGATCGTGTTCTTGGTGGAGAGGTACACCGGGTACTCGCGGTCGAGGCCGTACTGCAGCGACGCGCGCGCGAAGTCCTCGATGGACTTCTTGTAGTTGTACATACCCATGAGGACACCGCCGCCCTCGGGGAACTTCGTGATCTCGAACTCCATCGGAGCCGAACCGTCGTCCGGGGTGTAGGTGATCGTGGCGGTACCGGGTCCGGGGACCTTGAAGTTGACGGCCTTGTACTGGTCGCCGTGCGCGTGGCGGCCGATGATGATCGGCTTGGTCCAGCCCGGCACCAACCGCGGGATGTTCTGGATGACGATCGGCTCGCGGAAGATCACGCCGCCGAGGATGTTGCGGATCGTGCCGTTGGGCGAGAGCCACATCTTCTTCAGGCCGAATTCTTCGACCCGCGCCTCATCCGGCGTGATGGTGGCGCACTTGACGCCCACACCATGCTTCTTGATGGCGTTCGCGGAGTCGACGGTGACCTGGTCGTCGGTGCGGTCCCGCTCCTCGATGCCCAGGTCGTAGTACTCCAGGTTGAGGTCCAAGTACGGGTGGACCAGCTTGTCCTTGATGAACTGCCAGATGATGCGGGTCATCTCATCACCGTCGAGCTCGACGACGGTGCCCTGGACCTTGATCTTGGCCATGAGCGGCGGTGCTCCTCTCGCGGATCTTCGCGTCTGTTCTTAAGACTTCTTGTAGCGGTACAAGCGTACTGGTAAACGGTCCTGAATGCTCCAGTGGTGGCCTGAATCAAGTTTCGCAGCAGGCCCTTGTGGGCGAAGTCACCGGGCGGAGCACCGGCCCCGGGCTCCCACGTCACGCGGGACGACATGACCGGCAGGTTGAGCCTGCCGATCACGTGAACGCGCGAAGTGGCACCCTCAACCCATGGGACTGTTCACGGTGGAGGAAGCCAAAGCCGAGCTCGCGCGACTGCTGCCCGTGCTGGACGAACTGGTGTCCCTCCGCGCGGACGCCGCCGAGCTGACGGCGTCCCTCGCGCCGGGAGGCACACCGACCACGCTCGGCGGGCTACCCGAATTCAAGGCCGCGCAAGCCCGGCTGGACGAACTGATGACCACCGTCCAGGAGACCGGCGCCCAGCTCAAGGGCTTTGCCCCGCTGCTCATCGACTTTCCCGCGGAACTCGACGGCGTCGACGTACTGCTGTGCTGGATCGAGGGCGATGCGGAGCTCGTCTGGTATCACCGCGCCGACCTCGGCTTCGCCGGAAGGCGACGCCTCACCTAGCCGTTTCGGGCTTGTACTCCCGATGTTCGTGAAGGCCACCTTGAGGGACTCAGAGTCCCTCATGGTGGCCTTCACGGCGTTCCCTGGGATAGCTGCCGGAACACGGCATTGTGTAAGACTGGTCACATGATGCGCGCGCTGTGCCTGACCGGCGACCCCATTGCCGACAAGCTCCTCACCGACGACCCGTTCGCCCTGCTCACGGGCATGCTGCTGGATCAGCAGTTCGCGATGGAACTGGCCTTCGCCGGGCCGCAGAAGATCGCCAACCGGATGGACGGCTTCAGCATCACGAAAATCGCGGAAGCCGATCTCGAGGAGTTCGTCGAGCTCTGCGTCACCAAACCCGCCATCCACCGCTACGGCGGATCGATGGGACGGCGAGTGCACGAACTCGCCCACCACGTCGTCGAAAACTACGGCGGCGACACCGAGGGAATCTGGACGTCGGGCCGTCCGAAGCCCGACGGACCCGAGGTGCTGAAGCGACTCAAGGCCTTGCCCGGCTTCGGCGAGCAGAAGGCGAAAATCTTCCTCGCGTTGCTGGGAAAGCAACGCGGAGTCCAGCCGAAGGGCTGGCGCGAAGCCGCCGGTGCCTACGGGGACCGCGGCTCGCGCCGGTCCATCGCCGATGTCATCGACGCCAAGACACTCGCCGAAGTCCGGGCATTCAAGAAAGCCGCCAAAGCAGCCGCGAAAGCCGGCTAGGTCGCGTCTTGTGACCAGCTGACCAGGTAAACGGTGCTCTCACAACCTCGCGAGCCAGACCACGTCGGGCTCGCCTTGGGGCACCGGCACTTCCAGCACCTGCACCTCGTTGAAGCGCGCCTTCAACCGTCGCGTGAAAGCGGGGCTCGCCTCGGCGCTCCAGACCGCGAGCACCCCGCCCGGTCGCAGCCGCGTCGCCAGTTTCACCAGCCCGGCTGGGCCGTACAGCGAGGCGTTCCCGTTCGTCACGGTCCAAAGTGGACCGTTGTCGATGTCCAGGCACAGTGCGTCGAACCGTTCCTCGGTGCGCCCCAGCCATTCGACCAGGTCGGCCTCGATCACGGTGACGCGTTCGTCGGCGAGGGCGTCACCGTGCACCTCACGCAAAGGGCCGCTGCGGTTCCACTCGATGACAAAAGATTCACGTTCCACGACCACGATCTCGCCCACGCCGGGGTGATCGAGCGCGGCGCGCAGTGAATAGCCGACGCCGAGGCCGCCGATCAGCATGCGTGCCCTGCCCGGGACCATGTCCGCGGCGACCGACACGAGCAGCCGCTCCGACTCGCCGTTTCGAGTGTCCATCAGGAACACTCCGTTGGCGATCACCTCGAAATCGGCCCCCACCCGGCGCAGCAGAAGCCGCCCGCACACCCCGTCCACGTCTTCAAGCACCTCGGTCATCGGGCCACAATAAAGGAGGAGACTGCCTGAACCGGGCATCTCGACGGGGGCGTCAGGGGGACTTATCCTAATGTCAGCGGAGGAGGAGACCAATGTACGCGACCGTGGGAGACCGGATCCTCGTGCACGGACGGACCGTCGGTGCCACCGAACGGCACGGGGAAATCATCGAGGTGCGTGGCAGTGACGGCAAGCCGCCGTACCTCGTCAAGTTCGCGGACGGCCAGGAAAATCTGATCTTCCCCGGGCCGGACAGCGAAATCGAACTGCACTCGCGATGAGTCACAGCAGTCCCGCGAGCCGGTAGAGCACGAGACTGCCCGCCACCGCGACGTTCAAACTCGCGCCGATGCCGACCATCGGGATTTCGACGACGGTATCGAGCAGGTCGAGCGCGTCCGAGGGGATTCCCTGCTGCTCGTGGCCGAGGACGGCGATGGTGCGGCCGCGTGCCGCGGGTAGGTCGGCGAGCCGGATGGACTCGTCGGCAAGTTCGACGCCGACGATGGCTGTACCCGCTTCGCGCTCTTGCGAGAGCCAGCCGAGCGGGTCGTTGACCCAGTGCACGCACGCGGGCCGTCGCAAGGTGTTGCCGCGGCGGAGCGCCTCCGGCACCCACGGAAATTTCGGCACGGCCATGCATGCGCCGACGGCGTCACAGGTCCTGAGCAGTGTCCCGAGGTTCACGCCATGGAGCGGCCAGAGCGGCGCCACGACGAGATGTCCCCAGCAGGAATGCGCTGTCCGGCGCCGGGTCGCCCGCAACTCGGAACGAGTGCGGACCCGGATGGCCGGGCTCACCAGAGATGAGGCGCTGAGCCTCCGAGTTCGATGGTCATGCTCCCAGCATAGCCGCCGTGATCAAATCCACACACCGCTGGACTCAGATCCGTTGCGGCACAACGATTCTGTGCAGGGTGTCCATCCTCACTCCCTTGCGTGATAACGAAATGACCCCTCCCCTCGGTTGACTAGTCATAGGACAGCTCATCGACGCGGTTGCCGCTACGAGCTGTCCTCTTTTGTGCCCTTTGCCTAAATCGATTCAGCAAGTGTTGAAAGGAAAGCCGTGCCCGTCGCGTTGTTCGCGCTCGCCATTGGTGCCTTCGGCATCGGCACCACCGAGTTCGTCATGATGGGTGTCCTGCCTCAGGCCGCCGCGGATTTCGGTGTCTCCATCCCGTCAGCGGGCTATCTGATCACCGGTTACGCGCTCGGTGTCGTCGTCGGTGCGCCGCTGCTCACCGCGTTCGCCGTCCGCCTGCCGCGCAAGACCATGTTGGTGGCCATGATGGGCCTGTTCACGCTGGGCAACGTCCTGTTCGCGCTCTCGCCAAACCAGCAGATCGGCGTCGTGTTCCGGTTCATCGCGGGGCTCCCTCACGGCGCGTTCTTCGGCGCCGGCGCGGTCGTCGCGTCCAGTCTCGTCGAAAAGAGCAACCGGGCGAAGGCCGTGTCGATGATGTTCATGGGCCTCACGCTGGCGAACGTCGTCGGCGTGCCGCTCGGCACACTGCTCGGCCAAAAGGTCGGCTGGCGCGCGACATTCCTGGTGGTCGCCGTGATCGGCCTCGTCGCGATCGCCGCCATCGCGAAACTCGTGCCGCACCAGGGCAAGCCCATCGCTCCTTCGCTGCGTGGCGAACTGGGCGCGTTCCGGCGTCCGCAGGTGTGGCTCGCGCTCGCGATCGTCACCTTCGGCCTCGGCGGCGTGTTCGCCTGCTTGTCCTACATCGCGCCGATGCTGACCGACGTCGCCGGGTACTCGCCCACCAACGTGACGCTGCTGCTTTCGCTGGCCGGGGTCGGCATGACGATCGGCAACTATCTCGGCGGCAGGCTCGCGGACAAAGCGCTGATGCCCGGTCTGTACGCGTCGCTGCTCGCGCTGGCAGCGGTGCTGGGCATCTTCACCATCACCGCGCAGGGCAAGGTCGGCGCCGCGATCACGATCTTCTTCGTCGGCCTCGCCGGGTTCATGATCGGCCCGATGATGCAGGCACGGATCATGGAAAAGGCCGGCGGCACACCTTCGCTCGTTTCGGCGGCGGTGCAGTCGGCGTTCAACATCGCCAACTCGATCGGCGCATACCTCGGTGGCCTGGTCATCGCCGGCGGTCTCGGCCTGCTCGCCCCGAACTGGGTCGGCGCGGTGCTCGCCGTGCTCGGCCTCGGTATCGCGGCGGTGTCCGGCGGCATGGACCGCAGGGAAGTCCGGGAAGCCGGTTCGCAGGTCCCCGCTATGGCGTCATGAAAACGGCCCACCGGTGATGGTGACCGTCAGGAACAGGATCATGAGGGCCAGGCCCGCATAGCTCAGGACGTCGACGATCCTGCCGCGGATCCCCAGCAGTCCGGCCTTCTCGTCGGGCAGGACGGCCCGCAGCACACCGGCCACGAGCAGGGCACCGCCGATCAGCGCGGTGCCCTGCCGCCAGTGGTATTGGCCGATGCGTAGCGCCGCGACGGCCACGATCAGCAGCACCAGCGCGAACGGCAGCTGGCTCAGCGCGAAGCGGCGTTTGTGCGGCTGAGCGGAACTCATCGGCCCTCGAGCGAACGCTCCGCGGCTTCGACGACCTGGCTGACCAGCATCGCCCGTGTCATCGGCCCGACCCCGCCCGGGTTCGGGGACAGCCAGCCGGCGACCTCTTCGACACCGGGGGCGACGTCGCCGGTCAGCTTGCCGTCGACGTGGGAAACGCCCACATCGAGCACGGCGGCACCGGGCTTGACCATGTCCGGGGTGATGATCCCCGGCACACCGGCCGCGGCGATCACGACGTCGGCGCGGCGGACTTCACCGGCGAGGTCCACGGTGCCGGTGTGGCACAGGGTGACCGTCGAGTTCTCGCTGCGGCGGGTCAGCATCAGGCCGAGCGTCCGGCCGACGGTGATCCCGCGCCCCACGACAGTGACGTTCGCGCCGTTGAGCTCGACGCCGTGCCGCTTGAGCAGCTCGATGATCCCGTACGGCGTGCACGGCAGGAAGCCGACTTCACCGAGCACCAACCGGCCGAGGCTGACCGGCGCGAGACCGTCGGCGTCCTTCGCCGGGGCGATGCGCTCGAGGATCCGGCCGGCGTCGAGATGCTTCGGCAGCGGGAGCTGGACGATGTAGCCGTGGCACTCGGGATCGGCGTTGAGATCGTCGACCACGGCTTCGAGCTTGTCCTGCGTGATGTCGGCGGGTAGGTCGCGGCGGATCGAGTTGACCCCGATCTTCGCGCTGTCGGCGTGCTTCATCTTCACGTACGAGTGCGAACCGGGATCGTCACCGACCAGGACGGTACCCAGCCCGGGTGTCACCCCCCGGGCGGCGAGTGCCGCGACCCGCGGCTTGAGTTCCGCGAAGATCGCGTCCTTTGTAGCCTTGCCATCAAGTATTCGCGCCGTCACGGTGTTCATTATCGCGCACCGCGCGTTGGCAACGCGGCCAGCCCGACGGCGACCAGTGCAATCGCCGCGCCCACCAACGTCGACGTCGCGAGGTGCTCGCCGTGAGCGGGCACGAAGACGTCCAGCAGCACCGCCCCGATCAGCTGCCCCGCGACCGCCGACAGCCCCAGCAGCAGCACACCGATCCACTTGACCACGAACGAAGCCAGCGCGATGAACAGGATCCCGACCAGCCCGCCCACGTAGAGCACCGGATTGTGTGGGAACGCCGTCGGCCCGCCGCGCAGCACCAGCGACACCACCCAGCCAAGCAGCAGCACGGAAAACCCGGTGACGAAGTTGAGCAGCGTCGCCGTCATCACGCTGCCCGAAGCCGCACCCACCCGGCCGTTGAACGCCTGCTGCACCGCCACCAGAACGCCCGCGACCAGCGGCAGCGCGAGCAGCCAGAGCTGGGCGCCCCGGCTGCCGAGCCCGCCGGACAGCGAGCCGCCCACCGCGGCCAGTGTCAGCAGCGCGCCGAACACGCGCAGCGGCGTCAACGGCTGGGGCCCGGCCGGACCGAGTCCCGCGCGGTCGACGAACAGCCCGCTGACCGTCTGGCCGGCGACGGCGCCGACGGTGAACATCGCCACGCCGAGCACCGGCACGGTGATCGACTGCCCCGCCACGAAAGTCGCGCCGCCGACCCCGCCGAGCAGATGCCACGGCCGCAGCGTCGCGCCGTGGACGGCGTCACGGAGCTTCCGGAAGCCGCCACGCATCTTCGGCGAAACCGGCAAAACGACCAACAGGACGACCAGCCCGCCGCCGAACGACACGACCGCGGCGAGCATCGAGTCGTGGAGCTCACTGCCGAGCTGACCGTTGACCCGACCCTGCACCGCCATCGCGAGTCCCGACACGACAGCGAGGCCCACGCCGACCGATTTGCTCGCTTTAGGTGATCGGTCGGTCGCGCCCTGTGGCGCCGAGGCGGTGCTTGCGGTAGCCATCAGTACGATTGTCCGCCCTTCGACGGGACCGAGGGCACCTCGGAGTGGTGATCTGTGTCCTTGCGCACCCTGAGTAGAGCGAGGTCAGAGCCATTCACCCGGGGTTTCGAGCCGTAATACTCACATGCGGGGTGCACACCGGCGATTAAGCAGTCAAAATGTTCATGTGGCACAACCGACGACCCAGCTGAACGCGACCGAGCAGGACACCCTGGTCAAGCAGATCGGCCTCGCGCTGCTCCGTGCTGCCCCGCGCGATTGGCGCCGGGTAACCGCGGAGTACCGAGCCGTCGGCCGGTACCACGAGATGACCGGGGAGATCATCAACGAAGATGGCACCGCCCAGGACTGGCTAGCCACCCACGACATCGCGACGCTGTTCGGCAGGCTGCGCGCCGGGATGTACCGCGACGGCCGCGGTACCTGGTTCAACGCCCGCTACCAACTGGACCATCCCTCCAGTTACAACCTCGAATACAACCGCGACGAACCGAAGTGGGACCTGATCCCGCCGCCGCAGGCGTACTCCGACGAGCTGCGGATGTTCCCCCGTTCGGAGGACAACGTCCCTGAATGGCTCATCCGGCGGATGTCCGGGCTCGCCCCTGAGCAACCCGGCCAGCCACGCTTCCGGATCGCCCGCATCTTCGACACCGTCGGCCCGGCGGGCCGCCCGGTGATCAACCGCCCCGACTTGGAGGTCGAGGAGCAGGATCGCCTGCTCGAATACCTCGACTCGGCGCCGCTCGTGGTTTCCGACCGCGGCTACGACGTCGACAGGCTGGCGGCGACCCCCGAAGCCACCGTGCCGGTCGCGTTCCACAGCGACGGGCTCTGGATCTGGCCCGCCGCGGTGAACTTCTACCTTCGCCAGTACGGCGTCTCGCCCGAGCCCGACCTGGTCGAGCACGTGCGGGCGGTCGGTTTCACCCTGCCCGAGGCCGACGACCAGACCCTCCAGGCTGCCGGGGCGTACCTCCAGCCGCCGCGTCCGCCGGGCCCGCCGCCGGTTCAGCCGTTGCAGGGTTCGACGCCGCCGCCGAGCCCGCCCGCGCCGCCTCTCGTTCCCCAAGCACCGCCCCCGCAGCCGCCTCCCGTCGCCGCGCCGGTAGCACTCGAGGAGCAGGCCCCGCCGGAAGAGGAAAAGCCCGAAGCTCCGCAGTTCGACGAGCTGGAAGAGACCCAGTTCCACGACCAGGCCGAGTTCGCCGAGGCGTTCGGCGACGAGCCGTTCGAGGAGCAGCACTTCGACCAGGTGGACCAGTTCCCCGAGCCGGAGTTCGACGAGCGCGGGTTCGTCGAAGACGCTCCGGAGGAGCAGCAGCGGCCCGTCGCCCACGGCATGGGCCCGAACGGCTCCGGGCCGGGCCTCGCCCAGGCCACGATGTACACGCCAGGTCCACAGATCGATCCCGGCCCGCCGACCATGTTGTCGGCGCCGATCACCCCGTCACGGCCCGAGCCGGCGGCATACCCCCAGGTACCTGCGGTGCCTCCGCAGCCACCGGTGGAGGCACCGAGCGAGCCGTCGCGCGTCCAGCACGCCGCGGCATCGGCGCCCGTGGCGCCGCAGGCTCCGGCGGAAGCCGAGCCCGCGCTGCCCCCGCTCGAACGGTTGCAGGTCAAGCTCGACGAGCTCGACATCTCGGACGACATCTACCGCATCGGCGAACCGGCCGAGCGCGGCTGGAGCGTCGAGCAGGTCGAATCAGGCTGGCGGGTCGGCTGGTACGACGGCGAACTCGCCAATCCGGCCGTCTTCGGTGACGCCGAGGACGCGGCCGCGTTCATGCTGGGCAAGCTGCTGCTGGCTCCTGACGGCCGGGTCGAAGAGGAACCGGAGCCGGAACCCGAGCCCGCGCCCGAGGAAGAGCCACCACCCGTACCGGTGTTGGCCACGCTGTCGCCCGAGCTCGCGACGGGCATCCCGGCGAGCCACCCGTTCGGCGACGACGAGGAGACCGTGGCGCATCCCGACCAGCCGTCCCGCGGCGGTCTCAGCGATTTCGACAGCCGCGGCATCGACGGCGTGGCCACCACGCCACCGCCGTTGAGGAACCCCGTGCCGCCGCAGCAGGCTCCGCCGCCGCTTCCGCCCCGGCGGGAGCCACCGCCTCCCGCGCCGACAGTCGCGGTCCAGCTGCCGCCCCCACCTGCCCCGGCGCAGGCGCCCGCCCTCCCTCGCCGGGCGGAACCCGTCCGGCCTCCGGCCGCGGCGGCGCCCGAGCAGCGGTCGGCGTCCAACAACCAGCAGTGGCCGATCTACCCGATGTCCGGCGAGCCGCCGTTGACGCTGTTCCGTGGCAAGGAACTGCGTGAGCTTCCCGCCGGCAGCGAACTCGACAGATTCGGCGGCCCGAACGGCAACCTGACCTACGCCGCCGGGACGCCGTTCCACGAACGTTCGCTGGTGCCGGAATGGGCGAGCCGGCCGTACCACGTGTACCGCGTGCAGCGGCCGATCGAGTCGCTCTACGGGATCGCGATCCCGTGGTTCGAACAGCCGGGTGGCGGCTCGGCGTACCTGCTTCCCGCATCGATCGAGGAGCTCGTCGCCACCGGGGATCTGCTGGAACTCGACCCGGGCGAACCCCCGATCGACTAGCTGCTCCGTGAAGGCCTCCTCCGCAAGCGTCTAACGCTGCGGAGGAGGCCTAGTGCACGACCAGGCCGCGCGCGGCGGCGTAGGCGACGGCGGTGTCCATGTCGACGTGGGCACCGGCGAGGTTCGCCTGGACCAGGCCGTTGGCGTCCAGTTTCGCCCCGCGCAGGTCGGCGCCGCCGAACCGGGCGCCGTGTAGCCGCGCGCCGGTCAGGTCGGAGCCACGCAGGTCGGCGTCGGTCAGATCCGCGTCGACGAAGTTGGTCTCGCGGAAGCGAAGCTTGGCCAGTCCCGCCTTCTTGAGCCTCGCGCCACCCAGGCTCACGAGCGAGAAGTCACAGTCGGTTAGCTTGATCGACTGCAGCCGGCAGTCCACAAAGGACGATCCGAGGAACGAGCAGCCTGCCCAGTTCGTGTCGGCGAGCACGCTGCGGTCGAAGGTGCACGAGCGGAAAGCCGACGCCTCGTGCCAGGATTCGCCGAGATCAGTCTTGGTGAAGTCGCAGTTGTCGAAGGTGCAGGCCCTGGTGCGGAGCCCGCGCAGATCCGCCTCCGCGAAGTCGCACTGGACGAACTGCCGTTTTTCCCATTGTTCCCGGGGAAGTACCGCATCGCGGTAGTCCTCGCCGGTCTCGATTTCGCCCACCACGGCAGGGTGTCACATGAGATGCCGGCGGTGTCGTCCGAGGGCGGAACGAGCCGGCCGACGGCCGGTCGTTCCGGAAGCCGCCGAATTGGGCAGCAGTCGGCTCACTCTCAATGGAAGTCGCGGGACTTCGCCGTGATCCGCATCGGCAGGTGCTGCAGGCGGTCCGCCAGCACGTTGACCACTCCTTCCGTCCGCTCCAGGGTGCCGCGGATCAGCAGCGCCGGGCTGGACCGCGCGATCCGGTGGTAGCGCCGCCAAAGGCCCATCGTGCAGATGACGTTGACCATGCCCGTCTCGTCCTCGATGTTGAGGAACGTGATCCCGCCTGCCGTCGCGGGGCGCTGGCGGTGGGTGACCGCGCCGCCGACGAGCACCCGGCTGCCGTCTTCGACCTCCTGCAGCCCGGCCGCGGTGATCACGCCGAGCGCGTCGAGCCGCTCGCGGATGAACTGCGTGGGGAAGCTGTCCGGCGAAAGCCCGGTAGCCCACACGTCCGCGACCGCGAGGTCCACTTCGTCCATGCCCGGCAAGGTGGGCGAATGCACGCCGACAGTGCTTCCCGGCAGTTTCTCCGGGCGTTCCTGCGCGACCGCGCCCGCCGCCCACAGCGCTTCTCGCCGCTCGTGGCCGAAACACCCGAACGCTCCCGACGTCGCCAGCGCCTCCACCTGCGGCGTGGTCAGCCGCACGCGCCTGGCGACATCGGCCATATCCTGGAAAGGCCCGTTCTTTTCCCGCTCTTCGGTGAGCTTTTCCGCGAGCGGCTTGCCGATCATCCGCACTTCGGACAGCCCGATGCGGACAGCGTGTTCCTTGTCCCCCAACGGTTCCAGCGTCGCGTGCGGGAGGCTGGCGTTCACGTCCGGCCCCAACACCGTGACGTCGTGCCGCCGGGCATCGGCGACCAGGGACTGCGGTGAGTAGAAGCCCATCGGCTGGGCCCGCAGCAAAGCCGCGCAGAACGCGTCGGGGTGATAGAGCTTGAAAAAGGCGCTGGCGAACACCAGATAGGCGAAGCTCAGCGCGTGACTTTCCGGGAAACCGAAGTTCGCGAACGCCTTCAGCTTGTCGAAGATCTTCTCGGTGAGTTGCGGGGAGACATCGTTGGCCGCGGCGCCGTCGAAGAACCGCTGCCGCAATCGATCCATCTTCTTCTCGGACCGCTTGGAGCCCATGGCATGCCGGAGTTCGTCGGCCTCCGCGGCGGTGAAGTTCGCGACGTCCAGCGAAATCTGCATCATCTGTTCCTGGAACAACGGCACACCCAAGGTTTTCTCCAAGGCGTTCTTCAGCAGGGGGTGATCGTGCTCCCACTTCTCCTTCCCGCTTTTCCGCCGGATATAGGGATGTACCGACCCACCTTGGATCGGCCCTGGCCGGATCAGGGCGACTTCGACGGCCAGTTGGTAAAACGTGTCCGGCTTCAGCCGGGGCAAAGTGGCTAACTGCGCCCGACTTTCCACCTGGAACACACCGATCGCGTCGGCCCGGCACAGCATCTCGTAGACCTTTTCATCCCCGAGATCCAGTTTCGCCAGGTCGACTTCGATGCCTTTGTGCTCCTTCACCAGGTCGATCATGTAGTGCAGCGCCGAAAGCATGCCGAGCCCCAGCAGGTCGAACTTGACCAGCCCGACCGACGCGCAGTCGTCCTTTTCCCATTGCAGCACACTTCGGTTTTCCATCCGCGCCCATTCGATCGGGCAGATCTCGCTCACGGGCCGGTTGCAGATGACCATTCCACCGGAATGGATGCCGAGATGCCGGGGAAAGTCCTCCAGCGCGACGGCCAGCCCGACGACCGATTCCGGGATGTCGTGATCATGGTCGTTTTCGGTGGTCCGCAACGCGCCCCAGCGGTCGATCTGCTTGGTCCAGGCATCCTGCTGTCCCGCTGAATGGCCGAACGCCCGCGCCGCGTCCCGCACCGCGGAACGGGACCGGTAGGTGATCACGTTCGCCACCTGCGCGGTGCGGAGGCGGCCGTGTTTTTCGTAGACGTACTGGATGACTTCTTCACGGCGATCCGACTCGATGTCGAGATCGATGTCCGGATAGCCGTCCCGGTCGGGGGCGAGGAACCGCTCGAACAACAGTTTCCACTTCACCGAGTCGACCTTGGTGATGCCCAGCGCGTAGCATACCGCCGAATTTGCCGCGGATCCTCGTCCCTGACAAAGGATGTTGCTGCGGTGGCAGAAGTCCACGATATCGGAGACGATCAGGAAATATCCGGGAAAACGCATTTTCTCGATGATCTTCAGCTCGTGGGCGAGCTGATCGTAGGTTTTTTTCTTTTCCTCTTTGCTGTGCTCCCGATAACGCTCGGCGGCGCCCGCATAGGTCAGCTTACGGAGGTAACTGGTCTCGTCGTGCCCTTCCGGGACGTCGAACGGCGGCAGTTCCGGAGCGACCAGATGCAGTTCGAATGCGCATTCCATACCGAGCAGAGCGGCTCGTTGCACAGCACCGGGATAACGCTTGAAGAGCTGGCCCATCTCCTCTCCGGAGCGCAAATATGCCATCCCCGCCGCAGGCAGCCAGCCTTCCATCTCGTCAAGACCGCGCCGCGCCCTGATCGCCGCCAGCGCGGCCGCGAGCCGTCCTCGGTCCGGCGTCGCGTAATGCGCCGCGGTGGTGGCGACCGTGGGCAGGTCGAACTCCTCGGCCAAGTCGTACAACGCGTCGTTGTGCTCGGTGTCGGTGGGCAGCCCGTGCTCGGTCAGCTCGACGAAGACCCCGTCGTGGCCGAACAAATCGACCAATCGGCGCAGCTCTTCGGCGGCGGCTTCCTTGCCACCCGCGAGCAATGCCTTACGCACCGCGCCTTTGCGGCAACCGGTGAGGACCACGCACTTCCCGGCGACCTCCCGCGCGACGACCTCCAGGTCGTAGACCGGCCGACCCTTCTCCGCCCGCTGTTCGGGAGGCAGGTCCCGGTCGTAACCATGCAGCTGCCCTTGGGTGATCGCCCGGCAAAGACTCGCGTACCCCTCCTGTTTCCTTGCCAGCAGGAGCAGATGCTCCCCTTCCGGATCAGCGATCCCGTTCTGCGGTCCGGAAAGCCCGAAGCTGAGCTCGGTGCCGAATACCGTGCGCACGCCGAGTTCCCTGGCCGCTTCGGCGAACCGCACCACGCCGTACATCCCGTCGTGGTCGGTGAGCGCGATGGCGTCGAGCCCCAGCCGGGCGGCTTCTTCCACCAGCTCCTCGGGATGGCTTGCGCCATCGAGGAAACTGAAGTTGGAATGGCAGTGCAGCTCGGCATAGGGAATCCGCTCCACAGCGCCACAGGTGTCGTCCCCCCGCAGCTCCTCGAGATCCGACGGCCGTAAATAGCCGTCTCGATGGCGTCCCCACGCCGGGCTGTCGTTGCCGTCACCGGGCGGGGATTCGCCGGAGAGTTTCCGTTCGAGCTCCTTCCAGGGCACCGGCGGGTTGTCATAGGCCACGGTGACTCAGTGCTCCCGGTTCTCCGGCGACGACCTCGGCGGCGGGATCAGGGGACCGAAGGAGTCCCAGGGCGCGTCGGCGACTCCGCGTTGCAGGGGAAGGGAAATCTCCGTCTCCAGCCACTTCCGCAGGTTGCGCGAGTATTCCTCGTCCATACTCAATCGTATATCCCTTCAACCGTCCACAAAGGATTAATACCGCCCTCTCGGAGCAACAGCACCGCGAAGTTGTCCTCCAGCAGGACCTGCAGGCGGATCCGGCTCTTCACCCCCGGCCGTCCCCACCACTGGACGTCCGCCGGCCACGGCCCCGCCCAGTCCACGACGTGGCGCTCGGGGCCGCGGTCCAGGCTCACCGTGGCCGGCTCCCCGGTGAGCCGCCGCCGATCGGTCAAGCCGACCTCCCTGCCTTCGGCGTCCAGCACCCGCGCCGGAATCGGCCGCTCCGGCACGATCGACGGGGACGGCGCGGGCAGACGGCCGGGCCACGGCGCGTCCGGCGGCGACATCGCAGCCCGCCGATCACCCCACGGCACCAGGCGCACCCGCTCGCCGGGTCCGCGTCCACCGTCGAGCAACGCGGTGAACACGCTTTCCGGCCCGAGCAGGCCCTGCACCCGGACCAGCGCGCGGCTCGCTTGCTCGGCCGCGACGCTGTGTTCCTCGCTCATCGGTCCGGAATCGCCCTGCCACAGCCCGAGCTGCAGGGATCGGCCTTCGACCGTTTCCTCCGGCTCCAGCCGAAGCTGGGAGACCCCGGCCGTCGGCCTGCCCCCGGGCGCGGCCTTGAGCCAGCCTTCGAATTGCCACCGCACCCTATCCGCGATGCCTTGCGGGGTAAGGGGTTCCGCGCAGCGCCACACCCTGCGCAGCTCGTCGCCGTTCTCCGTGACGGCGTAGATACCGAGCCGTGTACAGGCGAGTCCACGCCCGGAAAGTCCGGCGTGGAACTTCTCGCCGAGCGTTTTCGCCATGAACGCGGCGGCGTCGACCCGGTCGAGAACGGGGTCGAACGACTGCGTGATCGACAGCTCCGGGGGCGGACGGCGTCGCAGTGGTGGCCGCTCGGAATACCCTTTGGCCAGGCGATACGCGAGCACGCCGTCTTGCGAAAAGCGGGAGGCGACGTCTCGTTCGGCGAGCCCGGCGAACGCGCCGATCGTGCGCAAACCCAAGCGGTACAGCAGATCGACGAGTTCCCCGCGATCCGAACCCGGCTGGTTCAGCTCGCCGATGTTCAGCGGAGAGAGGAACTCCGCGCCCTTCCCCTTTTCGACCAGCTCGGACCGGCGCGCGGCCAGCGTCGCGGCGAAAAGCCCGTCGGACACCCCGACCTGACACTCCACGCCCACCGAGCTCGAAACTTGGTCGACCAGCAACTCGGCCAAGCGGTGCTCCCCGCCGAAGTACCCCGCCGCCCCGGAAACCGGCACCGCGACCACCCCTGGCCGCACCACCTCGACCCCGACGACCAACTCCTCGACCGCGGCGGCGACCGGCTCGAAAAGCCGGGCGTCCCTGCCGTCGTCCTCACCGAACACCGCCAGCTCGGGACACTTGGACTGGGCCTCACGGCGCCGCATCCCGCGCCGCACCCCGGCGGACCTGGCGACAGCCGTGCACGCCACGACCCTGTTCGCCGAGAACACCGCGGCAGGCAGATGCGCGGGCACGCCTTCCGCCGCACCGGCGGCGACCGCCGGCCAGTCCGGGCACCACAGCACCAGCATGCGCACCGGAAGCAGGTCGCTCATCCGACCTCCAACGCCCGCAGCGGTGTGGCCCGCTCCGGCCGCGCGACCGTTCCTGCCGGCCCCGGCAGCAGCAGCCCGTCCTGCTGCGGCCGCGAAGACGCGCCCCGCCCCCTGGTGCGGACCACGACCTCCCGCGCGCACAGCCGGCCGTAGCCGCCCTCCAGCCCGGCCCACTCCCCCGGCTCGCACCGCAGCTCGAGCTCGGCCCCCGGCCAAGCCCCGAACGACAGCAACACCGCACCCCGATGCCGCGCCCGAGCCGAAAGCCGCCGGGCGACCTGCGGATCAACCTGCCCACCGCCGACCGCGACGACGTCGATCCCGTCCAGCAACGCGGCCGTCACGGCGGCGAAATCGGCCCCTGGCTTCGGTACCAAAGCGAGCCTGCCGATATCGACCCCGAACTCCGACGCCGCGGCCAGCCCGAGTGCGGGCACCCCGACGACCGCGGCCCATGCCCCCTTTGCCGTGGCCCCCGCCAGCAGCGCGAGCAGCAGCGACGTCGACCCGAGTACCGCGGCGGTGCTCCCGCGCCGGAGCCCCGCCGCGGGAAACAGGCCCGCGAGCTCAGGCAGCGCGGGGAGCACCCCACCTGTCACCTGAGCGTGTTCAGCCGCCGCGGCGATCCCGCTCGCCGTGCTCACCCCTGGCAACGACGCCAGGCGGGCCACCGGGGCGTCCGCCACCACACCAGCCGTCACCGGGTCCGCCTCCCCACCAAGCCATCACCGCCACCCGCGCCACCGCGCGAACGACGTCGAAATCACCGTGGGGAAGACGGTTTCTCGAACGTCTGTTCGATACCTTCAGATAGAACACTTGTTCGACTCAAATGTCAACCCTTCGTCCGGACCCATGATCGCCAGGAGCGAACGCCCCATGCTCTAAGCGAACGGCGCCCATCGCGCCGTCTTCCACGCCCTACCGTCGGTTCCGCCCCGGACACCCGAGCGAAGGCAGCGATATGACCCTGGCACCCGAAATGCAGGCACCGACGGGCCTGTCCCTCAACGACTCGGTCTACGAACAACTCCTGCAGGACCGCATCGTCTTCCTCGGCTCGGAGGTCACCGACGAGGTGGCCAACCGGCTCATCGCGCAGTTCCTGCTGCTGGCCGCCGACGACCCGGCCAAGGACATCACGTTCTACCTCAACTCCCCGGGCGGCTCGGTCACCGCGGGTATGGCCATCTACGACACCATGCGGCTCGTCAAGCCGGACGTGGCGACCTGGGGCCTCGGCTTCGTCGCCTCCATGGGCCAGTTCCTGCTGTCCTCCGGTACCCCCGGCAAACGCCACCTGCTGCCCAACACCCGGATCGTGATGCACCAGCCGTCGGCCGGTATCGGCGGCGCCGCCACCGACATCGCCATCCAGGCGGAGGTGTTCGGCAAGATGAAGCGCCGGATCGCGGAGATCACCGCGCAGCAGACCGGCCAGTCCGTGGAGCGGATCACCACCGACGCGGACCGCGACCGCTGGTTCGACGCCGACGAAGCACTGGCCTACGGCTTTGTCGACCACATCGTCGGCACCACCTGATTACAGTTCCCGGCGTGACCTCCGCCCTGTTGCGCCGCGCCCTGGCCGATTCCGGCGTGCGTGCGCTGCCGGATCGGGCGGTGACCCTGCTGGAAAAACTGAAGGCGCCGCCCAGACTCGCCGCGCACCTGCGCCTGGTCCACGAAGTGGCCTGTCACCTGACCGAGTGGATGACGGCGAACCATCCGGCGGTGAAATTCGATCGCACGGCCGTGCTGTTCGGCGCGGCAACACACGACATCGGAAAGACCATCCACCTGGCCGAACTGTCCGGTCCCGGCTCCCTCCACGAGCGAGCCGGCTATGAACTCTTGCTGGCACATGACGTCGACGACAACCTTGCCCGCTTCGCGCGTAGCCACGCGTCGTGGGGCGCGGCTGTCGGCGTGGAGGATCTGCTGGTCAGCCTCGCCGACAAGATCTGGAAAGCCAAGCGGGTGCCGGATTTGGAGCAGTTGGTCGTCGACCGCCTGGCTGCCGCGAGTGGTCGGCAGTCGTGGGAAACGTTCATGGCGCTGGATGACGAACTCGACCGGATCGCGGCGGACGCCGACCACAGACTGGCCTTCCAAGCGAGCTACCCGATCACTGCCTGAGCGGTGCGGCCGCCGTGGTCCAAGACCTCCGCCCCGCGATTACGTTTAGCGGGCTAAACGTAATCGCGCAGGTGGGAGCCAGGTTGGGCGCCGGTGGAAGGTGAAACCGGCTCGTATCAGGTTGGCCGCGCTCACCGAGGCCGGGACGGCGGTCGCGACGGCCAGCGCGCAGCCCGCGTCGGCGGCCATCCGGAGTCGGTGCCGGAGCAGCCGCGACTGAGCGCCCTTGCCTCGGTGAGCGCGCGACGTCGAGGCACCACCGAGCACGGCGATGTCGCCGTGGACGGTCATGGCCGCCGCCGCGATCGGGACGTCGTGCTCCAGCAGCAGGAACCGCCGGACCTCGGGACGCCGATGTTCGGCTTCGATGAACTCCGCGACGGTGCCTTCGACGTCGTAACCGGCCAGCAGAACCCGCGCGAAACCCTCATCGCCAACCACCACATCAGGCGACGTGGTGTGTTCACCGACTCTTCGCATGGCGAGCCCGCGATCGGTTGCCCGCGTGAACCCGGGCAGCACCGGCTCGGACGAGCCGACCAACGCCGGGCGCACACCGTCCCAGACCGGGCCGGCCACGAGCTCGACCGCCGTGGCCAGGTTCTCCGGGCCGACGCCGGACACTGTCGACAAGAAGCTCAACGCCGGATCCGTGACCAGCACGGCAAGCAAACCGTCCTGCTCCCACACGCGGAACCGCCCCGGCAGTCCCGCGTCCACCGCCGCCGCGCAAGCGAGCGTGGTCCGTTGATGAAGGGCTCGTTCCGCACGACGCATTACCGAATCCGAGCACGCGCAGCGCCCGGCCGCACGGCAGGATGAGCGGCGTGGCGGGTAAACGCAGTGCCGGGCTTTTGTTGTTCCGCAGGTCCGAGACGGGCGTCGAGGTGCTCCTCGGGCATATGGGCGGGCCGTTTTGGGCGCGAAAGGATGCGGGCGGCTGGTCCGTGCCCAAGGGTGAGCTTGAAGCGGACGAAGCGCCCGAGGCCGCGGCCAGGCGCGAGTTCTCCGAAGAGCTCGGGGTCCCGGTCCCGGCGGGCGAGCTTCTCGCGCTCGGCGAAATCAAGCAGTCCGGCGGCAAGGTCGTGACGGCCTGGGCACTGGAGGGTGACCTCGATCCGGAGGCCGTCGTCCCGGGAACGTTCGAGATGGAGTGGCCGAGGGGCTCCGGGCGGATGCGGGAGTTCCCGGAAATCGACCGCGCCGGATGGTTCGAACCCGAGCAGGCCCGCGAGAAGCTCGTCGCAGGCCAGCGCCCGTTTCTCGACCGCCTCACCGATTTACTTGCGCACCCTAACGAGCGCGATTAGCCCGCGAAACGCAGCTCAGGGGGTACGGCAAGGGCCGGGGCCGGCTGGCGGCCGCCCCCGGCCCCTCGAATTACTTGCGCACCCTAACGAGCGCGATTAGCCCGCGAAACGCGCTTGCGGTCAGTGGGCGAAGTGGCGGGTGCCGGTCAGGTAGAGGGTGACGCCGGCGGCTTCGGCGGCGGCGATCACCTCGGGGTCGCGGACGGAGCCACCGGGCTGGACGACGGCGCGGACACCGGCGTCGATCAGCACCTGCAGGCCGTCCGGGAACGGGAAGAACGCGTCCGACGCCGCGACTGCGCCCTTCGCGCGGTCACCGGCGCGCTGCACGGCCAGCCGCGACGAGTCGACGCGGTTCACCTGGCCCATCCCGGCGCCGACGGTGGCCAGGTCGTCGACCAGCAGGATCGCGTTCGACTTGACCGCCCGCACCGCGCGCCACGCGAACTCGAGGTCGTCGAGAGTCGCTTCGTCGGCCGCCGTCCCCGTCGCCAGGGTCCAGTTCGCCGGGTCGTCGCCCTCGGCGGCGATCGTGTCGACGGTCTGCACGAGCATCCCGCCGGAGATCGGCCGGAACTCGATCGGGTCCGGGTTCTCCAGCGGCTCGAGCTTCAGCAGCCGGATGTTCTTCTTGCGGGTCAGCACATCCAGTGCGTCGGCGTCGAAGTCCGGGGCGAGCACGACCTCGGTGAACACCTCCGCGATCTGCTCGGCGGCCGCCAGCGTCACGGTCCGGTTGGTGGCGATCACGCCACCGAACGCGGAAACCGGGTCACACGCGTGCGCCTTGCGATGCGCCTCGGCGATGTCGACGCCGGCCGCGATGCCACACGGGTTGGCGTGCTTGATGATCGCGACGGTCGGGGCGGTGAAGTCGTACGCGGCGCGGCGGGCGGCGTCGGTGTCGACGTAGTTGTTGTACGACATGGCCTTGCCGTGCAGCTGTTCGGCGTGCGCGAGGCCGCCTCGCCAGTGCTTGTAAAGCGCGGCCTGCTGGTGCGGATTTTCGCCGTAGCGCAGGATTTCCCCGCGCTCCCAGGTCGCGCCGGTGAAGTCGGGGAAACCGGACTCGTCGGCGGGCGCGTAGGAGTTCGCGAACCACGAAGCGACCGCGGTGTCGTAAGCGGCCGTGTGCGCGTAGGCCTGCGCGGCGAGGCGCTTACGGTCGTGCAGACCGAAACCACCCTCGGCGACACGCTCGAGAACCCAGCCGTAGCGCGACGGGTCGACGACGACGGCCACACAGCCGTGGTTCTTCGCGGCGGCACGCACCATCGCCGGGCCGCCGATGTCGATGTTCTCGACACAGTCTTCGGGGCCTGCGCCCGAAGCGACGGTCTGGGTGAACGGGTACAGGTTGACCACCAGCAGGTCGAACGGCGCGATGCCGAGCTGCTTCAGCTGCTCGACGTGGTCGGGCCGGTCCATGTCGGCGAGCAGGCCCGCGTGCACCCCGGGGTGCAGCGTCTTCACGCGGCCGTCGAGCGACTCGGGGAACCCGGTCACCTCTTCGACCGGCGTCACCGGCACACCGGCATCGGCGATCGCCTTCGCGGTGCCGCCGGTCGAGACGATTTCGACACCGGCCGCGTGCAGGCCCGTCGCGAGCTCGATCAGGCCCGCCTTGTCCGAGACGCCGATCAGCGCGCGCCGAACGGGACGCCGTCCTTCCAGAGTGCTCACGAAAACCTCACCTTTCGTCCTTCAACAATGCAGCCACCACGGCCAAGTTTTTCGATCGTTTCCACCAGCAGCCGTCGTTCGACGGCCTTGATGCGCTCGTGCAGAACGGCTTCGTCGTCATCGGATTCGACGACAACGGCTTCCTGCGCGATGATCGGCCCGCTGTCCATGCCCGCGTCCACGAAATGCACCGTCGACCCGGTCACCTTCACCCCGAGCGCCAGCGCGTCGGCGACGGCGTGCATGCCGGGGAAGGACGGGAGCAGCGCGGGATGGGTGTTGATCACCCGATTGGGGAACGCGCCGAGGAAGTCTGGACCGAGGATCTTCATGAACCCCGCCGAAACCACCAGGTCGGGCCGGTACGCGGTGACGGCCTGGGTCAACGCCTTGTCCCACGCGGCCCGATCAGCGTGGTCGGCGACCCGCACGGTGAAGTTCGGGATGCCCGCGCGCTCGGCCCTCGACAACGCCTGAACCCCGGTACGGTCCGTGCCGACAGCTACGACCTCCGCCGGATAGTTCGGCTGATGGGTCGCGTCGAGCACAGCCTGCAGCAACGTGCCGGAGCCGGACGCGAGCACGACGACCTTCGCCGGGATGGGCAGGTCCAAGCGACTGGCCAGAACGGTCTCCTTGGCGGGGCGTGCGTGCTCGGACGCACAGCGATTCACCTGGTCGTGGTAACCCTAACTGCCGGGCTCCGGCTCGCTTTCGGCGACGGACCCCACGGTGGAGTCGGTCACATCGGCGTCCGCAGCCGGGTCCGGCTCGGCGACGTCCACTTCGGACTCGAACTCGGCCTCTTCTTCAAGCGCGACAACGTCATCGTGGAGCAGCTCTTCTTCGAGCTCGATTTCTTCGGCGTCCGTCGGCTCGTCGTCCACGGTTTCGTCCTCGGTTTCGTCCACGGTTTCGTCCTCGAGTTCGCTGTCCTCGGCTTCGCCGTCTTCGAGTTCCCTGTCTTCAGTCTCGTCGACCTCCGGCTCGGCGACGTCCTCGACTTCTGCGAAGGCTCCTTCGCCGGCCTCGGCAGGCGGCACGGGCGGCTCGTGCGCCCCGGCGAAGAAGGCGACCATCCCAGCGGGGATCACGATCCAGCAGAAGGCGACGACCGACGCAACCCCGACCGGCACGCTGACCGGGTCGAAGGGCCCGTCACCGAGCCGGCCGCCGGCGAGGGTGCCCAGCACCACACAGCCGAAGCCGACGATCGCGCCCGCGACACCGACCGTGCGCAGCCGCGCGACGGGATCGTCGTCGACCTTCCGCACCGACCAGCCGACCAGCACGCCGGTGGCCACCGGCAAGAGCACCAGCACCGGCCACCACGCCGCGTGGTGGTCGGGAATGCCCGCCAGCAGCGGCACACCCGGCACGGAACCACCGGAAAAACCCAGCGGCCCGACTGTGACGGTGCCGATCGAAAATCCCGGCCCCGTCGCGAACGACAGACCGGCGACGATCGCGTTGGGCAGATAGCCGAGGGAAAGCAGGAAGAGCCCGAAACTCGTGCCGAAGCCCGGCTCGAACAGCTCACGCAGGGTGGACGTCGACAACGCCAGGCTGAGGGTGAAGACCACGGCGCCGGCGGCCAGCAGCCCGGCCAGCCCCAGTGCCCCGGCTCGGATCCCCCGCAAGGCGAGCGGGTCGAGGTAGTCCTGCGCGGCATCGACCAGGCCACAGCGCTTCGCGAGCCCTGCCGTAGCTGTCAGCGCGGCGAAGAGGCCGGGCAGCAGGAACGCCGCAAAAGGGTCGGCCTGGAACACCCCACCTTTCGACTCCAGCGCGATGACCAGGCCGAACACGGCGTGCGCGCCGGTCAACACCGCGACGACAACGACGGCTTGCCGCGGCTCGCGCAAGCCGAGACGCTGTGCGGCACCGGCCGCGGTACGGGCGATGAGCAGGGCAGCGGCGATGGCAGGCAGCAGCGGCAGCATCCCAAGCGGATGCCCGGTGATCTCGAGCGGCACCTGATGGGCGGCGAGCCAGCCAGGCCCGGCCGAGGCCAGCACGTCGAGGGTCGAAAACCGGGTCCTGTCCGCGGTCACGGTGATCAGCGCGAACACCGCCGCCACCAGGGCATAACCGGTGATCAGCGGACCGAGCGCGGCGGCGAGCAGCGCCCGGGCCCTGATGGCACGCGACGGTTCGAAGCCGGGCTCGGGATCGCTCAGTCGCCCGTCGCCCGGCGGGCGCGCAGAGGGCGTGAGCAGGTCCATGATCTGCACCTTCGCATCCGGCCGGGGCCGATGCGATGAGCCACGCCGCCCGAATGCTACTTCGCAGGTCACACCCACTCGGACGAGTTGCCCATGACAGAAAAAGCACCCCCTGGCGACTCTGTGTCACCACGAGGTGCTTCTCCGGCGAAGATCAGCTCTGCTGGCCGAAACCACCGGGCGGCGTGCCCGGCGACTGATGCTGACTGCCGCCTTCCGGCGACGACGAACCGGGCTGCTGGAAGAACTGGCCCTGCTGCGGGGAATAGGTCGTGGACTGCTGTCCTGGACCGGGGGTGACGGGCGGCGAGTAGGTCGTCGGCTGGGCGGACGGGTCCTGGCCCGGACCCTGCTGGCCGCCCTGACCGGGCTGCTGGCCGAATCGCGGCGGCTGCTGGCCGAACTGCTGCTGCGGACCGCCCTGGCCGAACTGCTGGCCGTACGGGTTCTGCTGCGGTGCGGACGGCTTCGACACGGGCAGCTTGACGACGTTGTGCGCGAGCAGCAATGCGCCGACCGCGACCAGCATCTGCACGATGCCGAGGATCAGCACCACGACGACGATGCCGGGGGTGCTGCTCGTCGACGGGATGCCGATCACGGTGTCGATCGCGTCCAGCCCACCGAGCACGCTGAACAACGCGGCGAACGGCAGCGCCTTCGGGCCGTTCGGCAGCAGGTACAGCCCGGCCAAAAGTCCGCCGACCAGTAGGAAGTTGGTCGAGGAAGCCGCGCCACTCGCTTCGTCGGAGAGACCGAGGAGGTACTGGATCACGCCGAGCGCGGCGATGCCCAGCGCGAGCAGCATCGGCAGGTTCTGCGGCACGGCAGGGCCGCCCGGCGCGTTGGGGGGCGGGGGCACCGGTGGAAAGGATCCGGTGCCGGGCGCCGGCTGGTAGGGCTGCTGGGAGCCACCCTGCTGGGGGTAGCCAGGCCCGCCGCTAGGGAAGGTCATCCGATGCTCTCCTGTCGTTGACCGGCACCCCGGGAGCACGCGGGACACCCGGGTTCAAACGAGGCGCCTTGTGATGGTGGAACGCTAGCGCACAGGCGGACATGCGCCGCCTTGGGTATCGGACGGGTGAACACCCAACCGGTTCCCTTTTCACCAGGGAATGTGCCATGAATCTTGAAAAAAGAGCCGGGCATCGAAGAATCGATGCCCGGCTCTTGGGTGCTTACGGTGAACTAGTGCAGGCTCTTGTACAGCTCGCGGGCCAGTTCGGCGGTGGCGCTGGGGGTCTTGCCGACCTTGACGCCGGCGGCCTCAAGGGCCTCCTGCTTCGCGGCGGCGGTGCCCGAGGAACCCGACACGATGGCGCCGGCGTGGCCCATGGTCTTGCCCTCCGGCGCGGTGAACCCGGCGACATAGCCGACGACCGGCTTGGTGACGTGGGCCTTGATGTAATCCGCGGCCCGCTCTTCGGCGTCGCCGCCGATCTCACCGATCATCACGATGACCTCGGTCTCGGGGTCGTTCTCGAACGCCTCGAGCGCGTCGATGTGCGTGGTCCCGATGACCGGGTCCCCGCCGATCCCGATCGCCGTGGAGAAACCGA
>JAVXWP010000145.1:0-48247 GCA_032230695.1 Actinomycetota bacterium
CGCCGACCGGATGCGGTCCGTGCTGGACTCGCTCGACGGACACACCGGCTTCATCGCGGGCCGCATCGCCGAGCTGGAGCTACGCAAACGCACCCAGGCCCGCGCCGACTGGCCGGCCGTCTGGACCCGGGTGGAGGCCGCCGCCGCTACCGTGGTGTGTGTTTCGCGGGGTTAGAACCCCGCGAAACACTCACGAGTGAGAAAGCCTGTCCGCCGCGGCGTCGATGCGCTCATCGGTCGCGGTGAGCGCGATCCGCACGTGCTCGCCGCCCGCCGGGCCGTAGAAGGTACCGGGCGCGACCAGGATGCCGCGCTCGGCGAGCCAGCTCACCGTGGTGAACGTGTCCTCGCCACGCGTGGCCCACAGGTACAGGCCCGCGTCGGAATGTTCGATCTCGAACCCTTTGTCCTGCAACGCTTTCCGCAGCACCAACCGGCGCCGGGCGTACCGCTCGCGCTGCGCTTCCAGCGCTTCGTCGTCGACGAGCGCGGCGACCATGGCCTCCTGGACCGGCCGCGGCACGATCATCCCGGCGTGTTTGCGCACGGCGAGCAACTCGGCGACGAGCTTCGGGTCACCGGTCACGAACCCGGCCCGGTAGCTCGCCATGTTGGCCGACTTCGACAGCGAATGCACCGCCAGCAATCCATCGGTCCGTCCACCGTGGACAGATGGGTGCAGGATCGAAATCGGTTCGCTTTCCCAGCCGAGCGCCAGATAGCACTCGTCGGAAACGACGATCACGTCACGCTCACGCGCCCATTCGACGACCTTGCGCAGATGCTCGGCCCCCAGCACCCGGCCGGTCGGATTCGACGGCGAGTTCAGCCACAGCATCGCCGGACGCTGCGGCCCGATGGCGGTCAGGCTGTCCGCACGCAGCACCGAAGCGCCGGCGAGCAGCACGCCGACCTCGTACGTCGGGTACGCCAACTCCGGGATGACCACCGTGTCGCCAGGGCCGAACCCGAGCAGCCGCGGCAGCCAGGCGACGAGCTCTTTCGAGCCGATCGTCGGCAGCACGGCGTCCGGTTCGAGGCCGTCGATGCCGTGGCGCCTGCGCAACGCGTCGATCGCCGCGGCACGCAACGCGGGAATGCCGTGCGTGGTCGGGTATCCCGGGATCTCGGAAACCGACGCGAGCGCGTCACGGATCCCAGCCGGGACCGGATCCACCGGCGTGCCGATGGAGAGGTCCACGATGCCGCCGGAGTGGGAGCGCGCTGTCTCTGCGTAACCGGCCAGGGCGTCCCACGGAAAGTCGGGGAGGGAAACCTTACTCATTCGCCCTGCGGCGGGAGGGCCTTGATCCAGTCAGGATCGTCACTGACCTTGCCGACCTTCGACGCGCCACCGGGCGAGCCCAGCGTGTCGAAGAAGTCGACGTTGGCCTTGGTGTAGGCGACCCACTGGTCGGGGACGTCGTCCTCGTAGTAGATGGCCTCGACCGGGCAGACCGGCTCGCAGGCACCACAGTCGACGCACTCGTCGGGGTGGATGTAGAGCATCCGCTCACCCTCGTAGATGCAGTCGACGGGGCACTCGTCGATGCACGCCTTGTCGAGCACATCGACGCAGGGCTCGGCGATCACGTAGGTCACTGCGCTCTCCTGCTTTTAGTCTGTTCTTCCGGTCCAGCAGCACCCGGAACATTACGCGACTTCGAGCTCCATCGGGTGGTGAGGCAACCCTTAGGCACACCCCTAGCGGACACCGCGATTCTTCCGCGGCTGCACCCGGTTGTCGCCGGTCACCACGAACCGTGGCTTGTCGGCTTTCGGCTCGCCGTCCTTGGCCTGCTTCTCCCCGACCGCGCGGTTGAAGCTGTCCGCGATCTCGCCGACCAGGTCATCGTTGTGCCGGTCGTCCTTGCGTGCGACGCTCATCGGCCCTCCTCAGCTCTTTGTCACAATCTAACGCGTGAATTCTGTGGAAACGCTCGAACTGGCGTGTTCGGATGCTTGGCCACCCCTCGAACTGCACCACTTGGGCGAATGGCGCCTGCGCTGGGCGGACGGCTTCACCGGGCGCGCGAACAGCGCGCTGGCCATCGGCGACCCCGGAATGCCGATCGCGGACGCCTTGCGAGCGGTCTGTGACTTCGCCCACTCACAAGGCATTCCGCCCGCTGTCCAGGCCGTCAACGGCAGCCGGGCCGAAGCGGAAATCCTCGCCGAGGGCTGGCAGGAGAACGTCGAGCACGAAGCAGGATACGAAGTCTCGGTCCTCGTCGGCGTCGCTTTGCCGGCGAAAAGAGGTCCGTTCACAGCGTCGGTCCGGGACACCCCCACTCCCGCCTGGTGGGAACTGAGTGCGGGCACGATCGAGCCGACTCCCGCCCAGCGGCATGTCCTCGCGACCGGCGAGATCGGCTACGGCGTCGCGGAGTCGGGCGACGTCACCGCCGGTGCCGTCCGCGTCGCGATCGTCGGGCAGGTGGCGCACATCTCACGGCTCGCCGTGCGTCCCGATTTCCGGCGGCGGGGCCTGGCCGCCGAGCTGATGTTCGCGGCGAGTTCGTGGGCGAAGGAACGCGGCGCCACGCAAGAAGTGCTCCAAGTCTCGGTAAGCAATGCGCCCGCGCTGGCGTTGTACCGCGAATTGGGCTTCACCGAACACCACAGGTACCGGTACTGGGTGCCGCCGATGGCCACGTGCAAGGATCGGAAATCGTGAAGGTTGTCGTTGTAGTAGGCGGAGTGGGCGGGGCCCGCTTCCTGCTGGGGGTCAAAGCCGCATTGGGTCTTCCCGCGGTCGGGGAAACGCCCGGCGGCTCGGAGCACGAGATCACCGCGCTGGTGAACACCGGGGACGACGTATGGCTGCACGGCCTGCGGATCTGCCCCGACCTCGACACGTGCATGTACACCCTCGGCGGGGGGATCGACACCGAACGCGGGTGGGGTCATTCCGGCGAGACGTGGACGGTCAAGGAGGAGTTGGCGGCGTACGACGCCGAGCCCGGCTGGTTCGGCCTCGGGGACAAGGACATCGCCACGCACCTCATCCGGTCACGGATGCTGCGCGCCGGTTACCCACTCTCCGCGGTGACGGAGGCGCTTTGCGCGCGCTGGAAGCCAGGCGTGAAGCTGCTGCCGATGTCCGACGACCGGGTCGAGACCCACGTCGTCGTCGACGATCCCGACGAGGCCGGTCAGCAGAAGGCACTGCACTTCCAGGAGTGGTGGGTCCGCTACCACGCCGAGCTGCCCGCGCACTCGATCCTGCCGGTCGGCGCCGAGGAGTCCTCCCCCGGTCCTGGCGTGCTCGACGCCATCTCCGGCGCCGACGCGGTGCTCTTCGCGCCGTCGAACCCGGTGGTGTCGGTGGGCACGGTCATGGCCGTGCCGGGGGTGCGCGACGCGCTGCGCAAGACCGACGCCGGAGTCGTCGGCATCTCCCCGATCATCAGCGGGAAACCGTTGCGCGGCATGGCCGACGCGTGCCTCACGGCGATCGGCGTGGAGACCTCCGCCGAAGCCGTCGGCAGGCACTACGGCTCGCGCAAGCACTCGGACGACGGCCTGCTCGACGGTTGGCTGGTCGCCGAGGGCGAGACTGTCGCTGTGCCCGGCGTCGAAGTCCGCGCGGTACCCCTGCTGATGTCCGATGTGGCCGCGACCGCGGCCATGGCCCGCGCCGCGCTGAAACTATCCGGAGTGCACGTTGACTGATCACGCCTCGGCCAAGCTGGAGATCCTTCCGGTCGAAGGGCTGCCCGAATTCCGTCCCGGTGACGATCTGACGGGCGCCATCGTCGACGCCGCCCGCTGGCTCCGCTCGGGTGATGTCGTAGTGGTCACCAGCAAGATCGTGTCCAAAGTGGAGGGACGACTGATCCGCGTCCCGGCCGATCCCGAAGAGCGGGACACCGCGCGGCGGAAGCTGGTCGAGGAAGAGGCCGTCCGGATCATCGCCAGGATCGGCCGGACGGTCATCACCCAGAACCGCATCGGCATCGTGCAAGCCGCGTCCGGGGTGGACGCGTCGAACGTCGCCACCGATGAGGTCGCGCTCCTCCCCGCCGACCCGGACGCCTCGGCATTGGCTCTGCGCAACGGCTTGCGCGAGCGGCTCGGCGTCGAGGTCGCCGTCGTCATCACCGACACCATGGGCCGCGCCTGGCGGATCGGCCAGATCGACGCCGCCATCGGTGCCTCCGGCCTGCGTGTGCTGCACGCCTACGCCGGGCAGATCGACGTCCATGGCAACGAACTGGCCGTCACCGAGGTCGCGATCGCCGACGAACTCGCCGCCGCCGCGGACCTGGTCAAGGGAAAGCTCGGTGGCACTCCGGTCGCCGTGGTGCGCGGACTGTCCCTTGTGGACGACAAGTCCACCGCCCGCGACCTGATCCGCCCGGTCGAAGAGGACCTGTTCCGCCTCGGCACCAACGAGTCGATCGCTCAGGGCCGCCGGGAAGCCGTGTCACTGCGCCGCTCGATCCGCACGTTCTCCGACGAGACTGTCGACGCCGAAGTCCTCCGCCGCGCAGTCGGTGCCGCGCTGACCGCGCCCGCGCCGCACCACACGAAGCCGGTCCGGTTCGTCTGGCTCCGCGACGAGGCGACGCGCGCCAAACTGCTCGACGCGATGCGGGAATCCTGGCGCGCGGACCTGCTTTCCGACAAGTTCACCGAAGAGCAGATCGCCAAGCGCACCAGCCGCGGCGACATCCTCGTCAACGCCCCCGAGGTCGTCATCCCGTTCCTGGTCCCGATCGGCGCGCACACCTACTCGGACGCGCGCCGCAACGACTGCGAACACACCATGTTCACCGTCGCCGCCGGTGCCGCGGTGCAGGGGCTGCTCGTTTCACTGGCCGCCGAAGGACTCGGCTCGTGCTGGATCGGCTCGACGATCTTCGCTGCCGGCATCGTCCGCGAAACCCTCGGCCTCGGCGACGAGTGGGAGCCGCTCGGCGCGGTGGCGATCGGTCACCCGGCCGACGCCGTTGCCCCCCGCGAACCCAGCGCGCCCGGTGAAGGACTACTCGAACTGTGACTCTCCACAGCCCCACCCTCCACGAGGACGCGCTCTCCACACTGGACAGTTGGCGACCTGCCGTCCCCAGCCAGGAGTCACTGCGCCAGGCGTTCCTCGGTTTCGTCGCCGCACGCGAGGACGCCTGCGCCCGCTCCTGTGCGGCCGGCCACATCACCGCGTCGGCGGTCCTGCTCGATGCCGACGGCGAACGCGTGCTGCTCACGCTGCACCCACGGGTCGGCCGGTGGCTGCAGCTCGGCGGGCACTGCGAGCCCGAGGACGTGACGCTGGCCGACGCGGCGCTGCGCGAAGCCCGCGAGGAGTCCGGCATCGACAATCTGACGATCGACCCGACGCCGGTGCACCTCGACGTCCACCCGATCACCTGCTCGCTCGGCGTGCCGACCAGGCATTTCGACGTCCGCTTCAGGGTGCATGCGCCGAGAGGTGCCGAACCGGTGCGCAGTGACGAGTCCGACGACCTTCGGTGGTGGCCGATCGGCGCGTTGCCCGCCGGCTCGGAGGACTTGGCCGAACTCGTGACCGCGGCGGCCGCCGCGGTGCGACACTAGATCCATGCCCACGGCGTTTTTGACCAGAGTGCGCCTGCACACCGGTGAAGGTGGCGACGGCAGCGGCTGGATCGTGCTCACCGTGCTGGGCGTGCTCGTCGTGGGCTTCATCGTGTTCATGGTGATCAAGGCACACCGGACGAACAAACGCGAAGGCTTCCCGAAGCCCCCTTTCCCGCCGCAGCCTCCGCCGCCGCAGAACTGGCAGCAGTCCTATCCGCAGCAGCAGAACTGGCAGCCCCCTTATTCGCCGCCTCCCGGCCCGCCGCCTCCACCACGGCGTTAGGCCTCCGGCGGTCATGCGGGGGATGATGATCGGGTGATTCTCAGTGTGGACTCCACCTCTGCGGTTCCCCCGTTCGAGCAAGTGCGCTCGTCGCTGGCCGGGCAGATCAACGACCGCACGCTGGCGGTCGGCACCAAACTCCCGACCGTCCGCAAGCTCGCCGCCGACCTGGGCATCGCCCCGAACACCATCGCGAGGGCATACCGGGAGCTGGAAGAAGCGGGCCTGATCGAGACACGCGGCCGGGCTGGCAGTTTCGTGGGCGCCTCCGGGGACAAGAGCCGGGAACGCGCCCGCAAAGCCGCGACCGACTACGCGAGCACGACCCGCAAGCTCGGCCTCAGCCAAGACGAAGCCCTGGCCATCGTGAGTGCCGCGCTGTCCTCCACTTGAGGAAGGCCGACAACGATCCGCACCAGCAAACAGGGCTGGTAGCGCCTCACATCGCGCGGTAGTCGCGAAGCTCGATCCGTGGCCCGAACCGAGGTCGGCTGAACCCGGCGGCAGCCAGGTAGCGCACGGCGCGTTGCCGTTGGGGCGCATAGGGCGCGAGGACTTCGAACATGCCCTCGTCGTCGAGTTTGCCGCCGGTCAGCGCATGCCCGACCAGCGATGGGATGTTGTAGTCGCCGAAGCTGACGGCATCGGGGTCGCCCCACGCGCGCTGCGCGACCTCGGCCGCGGTCCAGACGCCGATACCGGGGATCCTTCGCAGCAGGGCCCTGCCTTCCACACCGCCGAGTTCGACGGCCCGTTCGAGCTGGTGGGCGACACGCGCGGCTCGGATCAGCGTCGAGCGACGGGTCAGATCCACGCCGGCGCGGTGCCATTTCCAGTCCACAATGGAGCGGACCGCGATCGGTGTCGGCGGCACTCGCAGTCTCGCCGGTCCAGGGCCGGGAGCGGGTTCGCCGTACCACTGGCACAGTTCACGCCAGGAGCGCAGCGCTTCTTTCCCGGCGACCTTCTGCTCCAGGATCGCCTGCACCAGCACGTCCCACACCCGGCCGGTCGAGCCGAGACGCAGGCCCGGCATGCGTCGGCGGGCCTGCGCCACGACTTCGTGATGTGCGGTGAAATCGCTGTCGTCGTCATTCGCTCCGAGGAGCGCGGGCACACCGTCGAGCAGGTGGTCCGCGCCCGGGCCCCAGGCTTCGGCTTCGACCTCACCGCCGGAAAGCCTGCGGAGGGCGAGCGTGCCCGGGCCGTCCGCGGTGTTCGCCGCCAGCCAGGTCACGCCGCTGTCCGAACGGATCAGGCTCGGCGACCCGCTGCCACGGCTCAGCGGACCCAGGACTTTGTCCAGGTCCACTTCGAACTGCGGTCGCCAGAGCATGATCAGACGTCGCTCGAGAACCGCACCGACCCGTCGGGCAGTTCGGCCTTCGGCCAGACGCGGGCGCCCTCGAGCAGTTCGCACCCGGCGCCGACAGAGGCACCGTCGCCGAGCACGACACCGCGCAGCACCGTTCCGGCGCCGACGCGCGTGCCCACACCGAGCACGGATCGCTCCACCACAGCGTTCTCCGCCACGTAAGCGCCGTCGAACAGCACCGACGAGGAGATCCGGGCACCCGCGCGAACGACCGCGCCGGACCCGATCGTGGAGCCGTCCGTCACGATCGCGTCTTCCGCGACAATGGCGCCGTCGAGGATCAGGGCTGAGCCGACCGGACCCGGCAGAGCCGACGATGGCAGGACCCCGCGCACGAGGTCCGCGGAGCCGCGCACGAAGGCTTCCGGCGTGCCGACGTCGAGCCAGTACGAGTTGTCCACGAAGCCGTGCACATGCGCACCGGACGCGACCAGGCCCGGGAACGTCTCGCGCTCGACCGACACCCGGCGGCCCGCCGGGATGGCCTCGATCACCGAGCGGCGGAAGACGTAGCAACCGGCGTTGATCTGGTCGGTCGGCGGGTTCGGCGTCTTCTCGAGGAACTCCAGCACGCGGCCATCGGCGTCGGTGGGTACCGAGCCGAAGCGACTGGGGTCGTCGACCCGCTGCAGGTGGAGGGTGACATCCGCGTTCGACTGGCGGTGCGTCCGGACCAGTTCGCCCAGATCCGCGCCGGAGAGAATGTCGCCGTTGAAGATCACCGCGTCGTCGGCGCGCAGCTTTTCGTAGACGTTGCGGATCGCGCCGCCGGTGTCCAGCGGTTCCTCCTCGACGACGTACTCCAGTTCGAGGCCGAACGCCGACCCGTCACCGAAGTAGTCCTCGAACACTTCAGCCCGATAGGACGTCCCCAGCACGACGTGGGTGATGCCGGCCTCGCGGATCCTGGACAGCAAATGACTCAGGTACGGAGTGCCTGCCGTGGGCAACATCGGCTTGGGCGCCGACAGCGTCAACGGACGCAGCCGGCTTCCCTTTCCACCGACGAGCACCACCGCATCGACACCGAGCTCTGCTGTCACCGGAAATCTCCTCCTCTATCACGCGCCACTGGGCGACAAGCCGCGGGAAACACTGACGGCGGACGCCCGGAGGGCCTACCCTAGACAGCACACAGGCGGCTCTCTTCCCAGAGGGCCTCGGGTCAGTCGGGAGGCCAAGGGGATGGACCCCCGCGATCGGGCAGACGCGTTGCTCGCACGTGCACGGGCACGCGGAGCTTTCGTGGTCACACCAGAAAACGCGACCTCGCCCATGGATTCCTCGAATACACAGCAGATTCCGAGGTCCATGGTCAATGAGCTCGACCTCGGCCAAGACCCCGACACGACAGGCCGCATACCCGCGTCCGTGATCGAGGAGAACGACCACCCCTTGGCCGGCGCTCAGCCCACCAAACGGCTGGAGTTCGGTGGCGACCGCCGCAGCCGGCCCCAGCCGACAGCTCCGATAGCCCGGCGGCCCCAACCGGCCCCGGTGACCTCGCCACTGAAGACTCCGGCGCCGGAGCCCCAGGAAGAGGATCTCAGCGGCCTCATCCCCACCACCACCCAGTCGACAGGCCGCTCGAACCTCTCCCGCCGCCTCGACGGCATCTAGCCCTAACGCGGCATCAAGGGATGTTTACTACCGCGAAACGGCAGTAAACATCCCTTGATCCCCCCGTGAACATGAACGGCAGGTGAACTGGGTGGGGAAGGGTCGACACCTTCGCCGGGGCGAGCCGGTTAGCGTTTGCGGGTCTCCAGCTTCAGTCGGGCCTTGAGTCCGAGGCGCACGGCCAGCAGAACCGGTTTCCAGAGCAGGCCCTGGTGTCGGTCGGCGAGATACCGGTACGCGCTGTCGTGATGCGCGCCCAGCATCTTCGCCGAAGCCTGCGAAGTGGCGTGCCCGCCGATGTGCATCACGCTCGACGAAGGCGCGTACACGTTCAGCCAGCCAGCCTTGGCGAGCCGGTCACCGAGGTCGACGTCCTCGAAGTACATGAAATACCGCGTGTCGAAACCGTCGACGGAATCGAACGCCTCGCGCCGGATCAGCTGGCAGGAACCGGAAAGCCAGCCCGCCGTGCGCTCGACCGGCGTCGCGTTCTCCTGCCGGTACTCCCGCGTCCACGGGTTCGACGGCCACACCTTCGCGAACAGCGCGTGCCCGATGCCGCGCCCGAACGACGGCAGGAGCCGCGCCGAGGGGTAGACCGTGCCGTCGAGGTCGTGGATCAGCGGGCCGAAGGCGCCACCGCGCGGCCACCGCTTCGCCACTTCGAGCAGCTGGTCGAGTGAGCCCGGCTCCCATTCGAGGTCCGGGTTGACGACCACCACCCAGCCGAACCGCTCGTCGAGCGCGGCGACACCGCGGTTCGCGGCCGTGCCGTAGCCGACGTTCTCGCCGATGCTCACCAGCTTGACGTTGTCCCGCTCGGCCGCCTGCTCCGGGGCGCCGTCTGTCGAGGCGTTGTCGGCGACCACCACCTGCACATCCCGGTCCGTCGCCTTGTCGAGCGTGTCGAGAAAACGCCCGAGGGTCTCGCCGGGGAAGTAGGTCACGGTCACGACGGCGACCTCGTCGCCGTAGCTGGTGGTGTTTGTCACCGGCCTATTGTGCCTCCGCTACCGAGCGCGACTTCGATGCCCTGCCCACGCCTTCGCGTAGGCCTCGCGGTGCTGTTCGGCGGTGGTCGCCCAGGAAAACTCCTTGGCACGCCGTTGCGCGGCCGCTGCCAGCACAGACCGGCGTGACGGGTCGTCGAGCAGCTCGGCGATCGCGGCCGCGACGTCACCGGCGCCGACCCCGCAGTACGCGACCGCGTCTCCGCCGACTTCGGGGAGCGAAAGCCGCCGCGTGGTGAGGACGGCCGCGCCGCACGCCATCGCTTCGAGCACCGGAAGGCCGAACCCCTCGCCCAGACTCGGGTACGCGACGAGTTCGGCGCCGCCGAGGAACCCAGCGAGCGTGTCGAACGGCATGTACCCCGCCCTGATCACGCGCAGCCGGTGCGGAACGGCGTCGAGCGCCTTCTCGACCTGGCTGTCCCAGCCGGGCTGACCGGCGAGAACCAGCGCCGGCGGGTTCGGCCGCGCGCGGACCGCGCGGGCGAAGCCACGGATCAGCGCCGGCACGTTCTTGCGTGGCTCCAGCGCGCCGAGGAACGCGACATACGGCGTCTCCCCCAGCCCGATGACGTCACGGGCGGCGCGGACCTCCGCGGGTGACGGCGGATGAAAACGTTCGCTCTCCACGCCGTGCTGGATGATTTCGAGCCCGCCCGGCCGCACCTGCGCGACTTTGGCCAGCTCGTCGGCTGTCGCCCGGCTTGGCACCACGCACAGCGAAGCGCGCCGCAACGCCGTGACCGTCCATGCGCGGAAGAACCGGGCCTTCACCGACGAATGCAGCACTGCGTCGGTGAAGAACGTCGCGTCGTGCAGCGTGACCACCGACGCGACGGGATTGGCCAGCGGCATCGTGTAGTGCGGCGAGTGGACGACGTCGACACCGAGGCGGCGGATCAGCCTCGGCAGCGTCGTCTGTTCCCAGGTCAGCCGGGCCGTCCGGGTGGACGTCGACTGCGTGGCCGGGACGATCCGGGCGCCGGGAGCCAGCCGGTCGTAAAGCGGTGCGTCCCGCGGCTGACAGACGACGGTGAACCGCGCGCCCTGCTCGTCGAGCGCGGCGACCAGCGAATCCACGTAACGTCCAACACCACCCCTGTCCGCGGGGACTGCGGTCGCGTCGATCAGCACGCGTGGTTCGGCTGCCACTCGAGCAGAGTACGACCGATCGGGTGGTTGTTGGTCAGCAACCGACAAACTGGGTTAACAGTGTACGGCCCAGACTGCCTCGGCGGCAGCACGCCATGAGAAGTCCTCGACCCGCTTGTACCCGAGTTCGACCAGGTCAGCGGCCCGCGCCGGGGAACCGAGCAGCTCGCGCAGCGCCACAGCGAGCGCTTCGGCGTCACCTCTCGGCACGGAAACACCCGCACCAGCGGCCACCTCGACCAATGCTGGAGCGTTCGAGTGGACCACTGGCACCCCGGCGGCCATCGCCTCCAGCAGCGGCAGGCCGAAGCCCTCGGCGAGGCTCGGCACCGCGAGGACGCTGGCCCGGCGCAGGACACCCGCCAGTTCGGCGTCGGAAAGTCGCCCCAGGACGCGTACGCGCCCGTCGGGCAGGCCTCGATCGCGGGCCATCGCCAGCGGGTCCAGCCCGCCCCAGCCGGGCTGGCCCGCGAGCAGCAGCGGCGGGCCGTCGAACCTGCTCATCGCGTCGATCAGGACGTCGATGCCCTTGCGCGGTTCGAGGGTGCCGATGGCGAGGACGTAACGCTCCGGAACGTCGATGTCGACGGCGTCGGGAAAGCTTGTCGGGCCGTGCCCGATCACGTGCACCGGAGCCGACATGGGCACCCGCCCGGCGAGGTCGTCAGCGACGGCTTGCGTGGGCGTGACCAGCGCGTTCGCCTTCGCCGCGGCCCGCGCGATCATCGCCCGGTGCCACGCGACCCCCCGTGGAGTCAGCGTTTCGGGATGGGTCCACGGCACGGTGTCGTGCACCGTGACCGAGAGCGTGCGCCCGCGCGGAGCCTTGGCAGGAGCCAGCGGTGTCGGCGCGTGCACCGCGTCCCCGCCCGGCCACCACGGCAGCCCCAGCTGCCAGGCCGCGACGAGCGCGCGCGGTGGCAGCGGCAGCACCCGTGGTCCCCCCACGCCGTCGACACGAGCTCGCTCGACGTCGCCGTGCCGCGCGACCACGCTCGACACCGTCCACCCGTCCGGCGCGGTAGCGGGCAGGGCACGCAGCAGCTCGGCGGTGTACCGGCCGGTGCCGCCCGGCACGGGGGCGAGCAACTGCTCCGCGATGACAAGGAGTTCGGGCACGTCCGTATTCTCCCCTGTGTGGACGAAGCCGAGGTCAGCACCACCGTGGTCGTCGTGACCTGGCGCGGGGCCGGGCACATCACGGCCTGCCTCGACGCCCTCGCCGCGCAGGATCGTCCACATCGGACTCTGGTGGTGGACAACGCTTCCGACGACGGCACAGCGGGCCTGCTCACCGGGCACGAAGTGCTGCGGCTTCCCCGAAACACGGGCTACGCGGGCGCGCTGGCAGCGGCGTTGTCCGTTGTGGACACCCCGCTCATGGCCTGGCTGAACGACGACGCCATGCCCGCGCCGCAGTGGCTCGCCGCGCTGGAGGATTCGCTGGTCAAGGCGCCGGGGGCCGCCGCGGCGGGCTCGTCGATGGAGCTCCCGGACGGCACCCCGCAGTCGCTCGGCGTCCGGCTCACCGCCGACGGCCACGGCAGCGACCTCACCGAACCGGCCGAAGAGGTTTTCGGCTTCTGCGGCGGAGCGGTGCTCCTGCGGACGGACACGCTGCGAGACATCGGCGGGGTTCCGGCCGAATTCTTCTGTTATTACGAGGACACCGACACCGCCTGGCGACTACGGCTGGCCGGATGGGACATCGTGGCGGTTCCCGGAGCGCGGGTCGTCCATCAGCACGGCGCCAGCACGAAGCCCGGATCGCCGCTGTTCCACCGCTGGAACGAGCGCAATCGCCTGCTCATGCTCCTGCGTTGCGCACCCGCACGGGTAGCCCTGCGCGAGCTCGCCAAGTTCGCGATACTGACCGCGGTCCTTCCGTTACGGGGCGCGCCGGCCGCGCCGAACTTCCGCCTGTTCTTGCGCTGCCGCGTACTCGCTGCGGTCCTTGCCCGCCTACCAGCGGCGTTGCGCGCCAGGCAATGCATAACGGCCCGCGCGGTGCTCGGCCGAGGTCAGGTCTGGGACGCGTGGGCAGCCGGTTAGGCTGCCCCCACTTCGAGTGAATAAGGGAGTCATGGCCTTGTCTCAGGGGGAAGCACAGACTCAGCGGGAAACACAGCCTCAGAGGGAAGCGCAACCGCTGGTTTCGGTGATCGTCGTGAACTTCCGCGGCGCCGAAGACACCGTGACCTGTCTGCGCGCGCTGACCACCGAGCTGGACTACCCGCGCCTCGAACTCATCGTTGTCGAGAACGCCTCCGGCGGGGACGACGCCGCTCGCATAAGAACCGCCTTCCCCGAGGTCAAGCTGATCGAATCGGTGGAAAACCTCGGCTTCGCAGGCGGCTGCAACCTCGGCGCCGCCAACGCCGGCGGTACTGTGCTCGCCTTCCTCAACAACGACGCCCGCCCGGCGCCCGGCTGGGTCACCGCCGCCGTCGCCGAACTGCGCGCGGAACCGGCGGTCGCGGCCGTGGCCAGCAAGGTCGTCGATTGGGACGGCACCGGGACGGACTTCGTCGACGGCGGCCTGACCTGGTTCGGCATGGGTTACAAGCGCCACGCGGGCAGCCCGCTGTCCGGCGTGCCCGCGGCCGAGCACGAGATCGCGAAAGATGTCCTGTTCGCCACCGGTTCGGCGATGTTCGTGCGAGCGGGCGCGTTCGCCGAGCTCGGCGGCTTCGACGAGCGGTTCTTCATGTTCTACGAGGACGTCGACCTCGGCTGGCGGCTGAACCTCCGCGGCTGGCGCGTGCGCTATGTCCCGGAATCGCTGGCCTACCACCGGCACCACTCGACGATGTCCTCAGTGGACGCTCCCGAATCCGGCCGGGAGACGTTCCTGTTGGAGCGCAACGCGTTGGCCGCGCTGTACAAGAACCTCTCCGACGAGACACTGACGAAAGTACTCCCGGCGGCACTGGCGCTCGCGGTGCGCCGGGCGACAGCGCGCGGCGAGCTCGACGCGACCCAGCTGGACCTCCAGCGCGGGGTCGGACCGGTCGAAACCGACGCCGTGCCGATCGCGCGGACGGCGCTGGCCGGTTTCCTGGCCATCGACCAATTCGTGGAGCTGCTGCCGTCGCTCGGTGCTTCGCGCGCTGTCGAGCAAGCGGCCAGGGTGCGGACCGACGCGGACCTGATTCCCTTGCTGCGCAAGGCTTTGGAGCCAGCGTACCCGTTGCCTCGCTATCTCGCCGCGCACGAGATCCTGGTCGAAGCGTTCGGCATCGAGGGTGTCTTCGGCACCCGCCGGAAGGTGCTGGTCATCACCGGTGACGCGATCACCGAGCGGATGGCGGGCCCGGCGATCCGCGCCTGGAACATCGCCTCGACGCTGGCCGCCGAGCACGACGTCCACCTCGTGACGGTGAACCCGCTCGCCGAGCCGCCGGCAGCGCCCTTCCGGGTGAGCGCGGCGAACCGGCGCGGGCTCGTCGTGCCGATCGAGTGGGCGGACATCGTCGTCCTGCAAGGACATGTACTCGAACTCGCCCCGGCGCTCAAGAAGGAGCACTCGCAGAAGATCGTCGTCTGCGACCTCTACGACCCGATGCACCTGGAGCTTCTCGAGCAGGGCAAGGGCGTCGCCGACGACAAGCGCGCACTCGACCTCATCGGCGTCACGAAGGTATTGGACGCGCAGCTGGAACGCGGCGACTTCTTCCTGTGCGCGTCGGAGCGGCAGCGTCACTTCTGGCTCGGCCACCTCGCCGCGAACGGCAGGCTCTCGCCCAGGCTCTACGATGCCGACCCGACAACGCAGTCGCTGCTCTCGGTCGTCCCCTTTGGACTCTCTCCCGAGTCCCCGAAGCGCACCGGGCCCGGCCTTCGCGCCACGTTGGACGGCATCGGGGAAACCGACCATGTCGTGCTCTGGGCGGGCGGGGTCTACAGCTGGTTCGACCCATTGACGCTGATCCGCGCGATCGAGAAGCTGCGGCAGCGCCGGGGCGATGTGCGGCTCGTGTTCCTCGGCATGAAGCATCCGAACCCCGAGGTTGCCGAGATGGACATCGGCGCGCGGACCAGGCGGCTGTCGGATTCATTCGGCCTGACGGACAAGCACGTGTTCTTCAACGAGCACTGGGTGCCGTACGAGGAGCGCCAGAACTGGCTGCTCGACGCGGATTGCGGCGTGACCACCCATTTCGAGCATGTCGAGACCACGTTCGCGTTCCGGACCCGGGTGCTCGATTACCTGTGGGCCGGGTTGCCGATCGTCACCACCGACGGCGATGCCTTCGCGGATCTGGTGCGGACGGAGAAGCTCGGCGTCGTCGTACCCGCGGAGGACGACGACGCACTCGCCGACGCGCTGGAACGTTCGCTGTATGACACCGAATTCATCACCGCGTGTACCGAACGTATCGCCGTGGTGGCGCAACGGTACGCATGGCCCACCGCGCTCGCGCCCCTGGTCGAGTTCTGCCGGAACCCGCGCCCGGCCGCCGACAGGCTGCCGGGGTCCGCCGATCTCGTCGTGACGGATCCGTTGCGAGGCAAGGAAGTCCTACGTAGAGATGTCGATCTCATCCGCGAGTACCTCGCCGACGGCGGGCCGAAAGAGCTCGTCCGCCGGGTTGGTGGCCGCGTACTGAAGGTCGCCAGGCAGAGGATGCGTCGTGGCTGATCGCCCGCTCAAAGTACTGCTCGACGGCACGCCGCTGCTCGGCGCCAGGACCGGCATCGGCCGCTACACCGCGTCGCTCATGGAGGAACTCGCCTCACTGTCCGAAGTAGACACCCGGGCGGTCGCCTTCACCTTGCGCGGCTGGCGGAAACTACGCCACGCCCTGCCGCACGGCGTGCGGGCACGGGGCATCCCGGCGCCCGCCCGCCTGCTGCGCAAGTCCTGGCTGAAATCGCAGTTCCCGCCGGTCGAGTTGTTCGCCGGACCCACGGACGTGGTGCACGGGACGAATTTCGTGTTGCCGGGCGCCTTGCGGGCGGCCGGTGTGCTCACCATCCACGACCTGGCGTTCCTCGACGTGCCCGGCGAGTTGTCGCCCGGTGATTTCGAGCTGCCGCAACTGGTTCTGCGCGGCGCGGCCCATGCCGACGTGATCTGCACGCCGACCGAGGCCGTTGCCGATTCCGTCGCGGACCGACTGAACATCGACCGCGACAAGATCGTGGTCACCCCGCTCGGCGTGGACCCGGTGTGGTTCAACGCCCGGCCGCCGGAGAAGGAGGACCGCGCGCGTCTCGGCCTGCCGCCGAAGTACCTGCTGTTCCTGGGCGCGCCCGGGCCACGCAAGGGGCTCGACTGGCTCGCCCGCGCGCACGCCGCCGCCCCGGATCTGCCGCCACTCGTGTTCGCCGGGCCAGGCAAGTTCACCGTGTCGGACCGCTCGCAGCATCTCGGCTATGTGTCCGACGCGGATCTGCACACCGTCGTCGCGGGCGCGGCCGCGCTGGTGCTCCCGTCGCGCGACGAAGGTTTCGGCCTGCCGGTGCTCGAAGCGATGGCCTGCGATGTACCGGTGGTGTGCTCGAACATTCCCGCCCTGCGCGAAGTCGCCGATGGCTGCGCCGGGCTCGTCCCGTACGAAGACGTCGACGCGCTCGTAGAAGCGTTGCGTACAGCCGTTTCCGACCCGCACGCGGTAGCGACCTCGGCGGCCCGCCGGACCCGGGCCGCCATGTTCACCTGGCGGCAGTGTGCCGAACGGACCGTCGAGGCCTACCGCCAAGCCGTCGCTACGCACTAGTGTGGCTTTTTAGTCCTTGGCGAAGTAGGCATTCAGCGCGTCTTCCCACGAGCGCAACGGCGTGAGCCCGGCTTCGCGCCACGAAGCGTCGGACAGTACCGAAAACGCCGGGCGCGCGACCTTGCTGGGGAAGTCCGCGCTGGTACACGGTTTCACCCGCTCCGGGTCGGCGCCGACGGCGGCGAAGATGGCCCGCGCGAACCCGAACCACGTGGTGTCCCCGCCACCGGTGCAATGCAGCACTCGCTGTGCGGGTGCCTTTCCGGCCGCAATGAGACGAGCCAGCTCGATGAGCCCGGAGGCGAGGTCGGCCGACGCCGTCGGCGAGCCGCGCTGATCGTCCACAACGGACAGTGTTTCGCGTTCGCCTTCCAGGCGCACCATGGTCTTGACGAAGTTGCTGCCGGTCGAGCCGTAGACCCAGGCCGTCCGCACGACCCACGCCTGCGCGCCCGAGCCGAGCACCGCGTCCTCGCCCGCGGCCTTCGTCCTGCCGTACGCGCTGCGGGGCGCGATCGGGTCCGACGGCTCGTACGGGACGGCGTCGGCACCCGTCCTGTCACCGGCGAACACGTAGTCCGTCGACACATGTACCAGCGGGACACGCCACGACGAGCACGCGGCGGCGAGCACGCGCGGGCCGTCCGCGTTGACCGCGAACGCCCTGGCCTCATCGGTCTCGGCGGCGTCGACGGCGGTGTACGCGGCCGCGTTGATCACGATCGGCTGTGCACCGGCCGCCTGGGCGCGGACAACGAGGTCCTTTACCGCTTTGAGGACGTCGCTCGTCTGCGTCAGGTCCAGCTCCGCGGAGCCGGGCGCGAGCACCTCGACGTCCTCGCCCGAGTGCGCGAAAAGGTCACGGCCCAGCTGGCCTGATCCACCGGGAACCAGAACTGTCAACGGCACGGCACTACTCGCTCTCTGAATAAGTCACGGTCCGGTCAGGGTCCGATTGTCCTTGTCCCGCGCCGCGGACTACGCGAGACCCTCTCCAAAGGACTGAACCGGTAGCCGCGGGGTGACTTGTGGTGACTGTCTTTCCGACTTCGTCAGCCTACGAACGTCTTACATTCAGGCGGGTATTCTATATCTGAGGCATATCTATGCCCGGGGGGCAAGTCCATGGGGAGGATATCGCGTGACCGACTGGCCACCCGAACCCGTCAATGCGCCGCGCCGGCACGGCGCCGGCGTCGCAACGCTGGCGCGCCGAGGCGGCAAGGCCCTGCTGACGATGGTATCCGTAGCCGTGCTCTGTGTCACCGGCTACGGCTGGCGATTCATCACCTCGACCACCCAGGGCCTGACCACAACGGATGTTTTCGCCGACAACAGCGTGCACGTCAAGCCACTGGACGGCGCCGTGGACATCCTGCTGGTCGGCCAGGACAGCCGCACGGACGCGCAGGGCAATCCGCTGTCCCGCGAGGTGCTCGACATGCTGCACGCCGGGGTGTCCGACGGTGAGCGGCAGACCGACACGATGATCCTGGTGCACATCCCGCAGAACGGCAAACAGGCCATCGCCTTCTCCTTCCCGCGCGATTCCTGGGTGGACATCACCGGCGGATTCGGCAAGCACAAACTGAACAGCGCTTACGTCTACGCCTACAACGACAAGTCGAAAACCTTGCAGCAAAAAGGCAACAGCGATCTCAAGGACGTCGACAGGCAGGCCAAGGAAGCGGGCCGGAAGAATCTGATCACCACGCTCGAGCAGTTCATCGGCAAACCGGGCATGATCGACCGCTACGCCGAAGTGAACCTGGCGAGCTTCTACGAGATCACGAAGTCCATCGGCGGCGTCGAGGTGTGCCTCAACAACGCCGTCAAGGAAAAGAAGTCCGGAGTGGACCTTCCCGCCGGGCGGCAGACCGTGGAAGGCGTGCAGGCGCTGGCGTTCGTCCGGCAGCGCTACGACCTTCCGAACGGCGACCTCGACCGCATCCAGCGGCAGCAGGCGTTCCTGTCGGGACTCGCCAACAAGGTCCTCTCCGGTGAGGTACTGACCAGCCCGACGAAAATGTCCGGCCTGGTCGACGCGGTGAAGAAGTCAGTCGTGCTGTCGTCGGGATGGAACCTGCTGGAGTTCGCCGAGCAGATGCGCGGCCTGACCGGCGGCAACATTCAGTTCCACACCATCCCGACCCAGGGCAACGCCACCATCGGCGGTGCCGACGTGATCAAGGTCGACATCCCACAGGTGCGGGCCGCCATCGACGCGCTGGTCACCGACGGTGTCGCCGTGTCAGGGGACTCGTCCGGCGCCACGCCCTCGAGCGGGCAGGTGCTGCCGGGTGCGGACGCGGTCACGGTCGACTTCTTCGACGGCACGGGGAACACCACGACCGGCCCACAGGCCCGCACCGCACTGCAGGACAAGGGGTTCAAGATCGGCGGCGACACGAAGCTCGCCACCCGCTCCAGCACAGTGTTCCGCTACGCACCGGGCGACGAAGCAGCTCTCGCGCTCGTCAAGCAGGCGCTCGGCGACACAATCGCAGCCGAACTGGACAAAGACGTGGCAGTGGGACACGTTCGAGTATTGCTCGGCAAGGACTTCAAGGGTGCGCCGACAGGGGCCGGTAGCGAGAGCCCGTCGAAGTCGAACCCGCCGGCGGCGACCACGACGCCGGTCGTTCCCCCATCCGGGGCAGTACCCGGTGACAATGCGATTACGGCCGGTGGGGTGCCCTGTGTGAACTAGGCGGCAACGGCCATCGGGGTGGCCGGGGTGCCTTAGCCTGAGCGAGCAGGCGAACCGAGGGGAGGCGGGCAGGGTGGACGAAGAGCGCGAAAAGCATTCGGGCGAGTCGGACGAGGACGAGCTGGAGACCCTTGTTCCGAGCCCGTTTCCTCGGACTTCTTCTGTCGCCGAAACCGAGGCTGACGACCAAAAAGACGTCGAAACCGCCGTTCCGGAGCCGGTTCCCGCGAGGCGGGCCCGACGGCTGGGACGAGCCGCGGTCCGGACAGGCCTGGCTCTGGTGTCGGTGTCGGCACTGGCTGTCACCGGGTACGCCTTCGTCACGAAGGACCGTTTACAGGAGACCGTTCACACCACGGAGGCACTCACCCAGCCGGGTGAACCTGCCCCGCCCGCCGACGACGGCGGCACCGACATCCTGCTCGTCGGCAGCGACGCCAGGACGGACGCGCAGGGCAACCCGCTGCCGGCCAACCTGCTGAAGAAGTTGCGCACGGAGGAAAAACCCGGCGTCAACACCGACACCATCATCATTCTCCGTGTCCCCAACAACGGCGGGACGCCGACCGGGATCTCCATTCCGCGTGACGCGTGGGTGGACGTACCGGGCCGCGGGAAAACGAAGATCAACTCCGCCTACGGCGTGGCGAAGGCGAACTACGCCAACGAACAACGCGCCAAGGGCGTCACGGACCAGGCGGCGATCGAGCGGGATTCGGACCAGGCCGGCCGCAAGGTGCTGGTGCAGACCGTGCAGGACTTCACCCAGCTGCGGATCGACCACTACGCTGAGGTCAACCTGCTGGGCTTCTACCTGCTCACGGAGGCGCTCGGCGGGGTCAAGGTGTGCCTGAACCATTCGACGTCCGACGCCGATTCCGGGGCCGACTTCCGAGCGGGGCCCCAGACCGTGTCCGGCGGCGAAGCGCTTTCCTTCGTGCGGCAACGGAAGAACCTGCCCCACGGTGACCTGGACAGGATCGTGCGACAGCAGGCCTTCCTCTCGTCGGCGCTGAACCAGGTGCTGTCCGCGGGCACCTTGACCAGTCCGTCGACCCTGAGCGGCCTGGTGGACGCGGTGCACCGCTCGATCGTCCTCGACGCCGGGCTCGATCTGCTCGACTTCGCCAACCAGGTCAAGGGAATCGCGTCGGGCGACATGAAGTTCGTGACGATTCCGGTGGTGAACATCAACGGGCGCAGCGAAGACGGCCAGAGCATCGTCGAGGTCGATCCGGCGGCGGTGCGGCAGTTCATCGCCGGTCTCGCCGGGCGCACGACGTTGTCCGGCGGCGGCGGGAGCAGTGGCGGAGCGGCACAGGCCGTCGCCCCTGCCGCGGGCGTCACTTGCGTGAACTAGGGCGCCGTCCACCACCACCCTCGACGGAGACGCTTCGCGACCGAACCTAGGCTAAGCACGTGAGCATCACTGAGCAGCTACTGCGCCCGTTGCTGAAGACGTCGTCCGTCCGCCCGCTGATCACCCACTACGACGACGCCGCAGGTAGCCGGGTCGAGCTTTCCGTTGCCACGACGGCGAACTGGGCCGCGAAGACAGCGAACTGGCTGGTCGAAGAGGTCGACGTCGAACCGGGTGACGAGGTCGCCGTGCTGCTGCCCGCACACTGGCAGACCGCCGGGATCCTGCTCGGCGCCTGGTGGTGCGGGGCGCACGTGGTGACCTCGGACGCCGGCGCGCGGATCGCGTTCGTCGGCCCCGGCGGCACTGCCGGAACGGCGACCACGGCCGTCGTGGCGCTGGACGCGATGGGGATGGGCCTCAAGACATCGCCACCGGACGGTGCCCTCGATTTCCTTTCCGACGTCCGGCTCGCCGGGGACGATTTCCAGGCGCTCTTCCCGATCGCGGGTGACACACCGGCGCTGAACGGGTCCACAGTGGACGAAGTGGTGACTCAAGCCCGAACGCGTGCCGAGCAGCTGGGCATTTCGGCGGGCGCCCGCGTTCTCTCCACTGTGGACTGGGCAGTTCCGGGCGGTCTGCTCGACGGGCTACTGGCGCCGCTGGCCGTCGGAGCGCATATCGTCCAGGTGACCAACGCCGACCCAGCGAAACTGGCCGACCGCCGCGACGCCGAGCGCACGACCGTCGACCTGCTTCGCTGAGCGCCGACAGGTCAGCTCTTGTGCGACTTCGCCGCGGCGAAGCAGTAGACGCCGAACGCCGCCAGCCCCAACGCGACCACGGCCAGCAGGAACGGCCCGAACGGCTGTGCCGCCAGCGTGCGTAACGCCGCGTCGAGCCCCCCGGCCTTGCCCGCGTCCGAACTCAGCGCCGCGAACCCGATCAGCACCGCGACGATCCCGAACACCACGGCCTTGGCGAGATACCCGGACATACCCAGCCGCTCCACCCACTTGCGAGTACCCGGCGGCAACTCGCCGGTGTCGAGGTCGTCGAGGAAACTGCGTTTGAAACCCTTGATCGCCGACGCGATCGCCACCCCGAGCACCGCGGCGGCCGCGATGGCGACCAGCACCCGCCCGGCCGGCAACGACAGCAGCTTCGCGGTGAATTCCTGCTGCTGCTGATTGCCGGACCCACCCGAAGCGCTGCCGGTGGCCAGCCTTATCGCCAAAATCCCCAGCGCGACACCCACCACCCCGCGCGCCCCCGACCCGATCCGCTTGGTGACCCGCTTGCGCTTCTCGGCGATCCACGAGTATCCCTTGGCTGCCATCAGGAACTGCCACAGTCCGAACGCGATCAGCCCCACCGCGAGCACCCAGAGCAACACCTTGCCGAACGGCGTCGACCCGATCTCCGACAACGCCCCGCGCTGGTCGGCGGACTGGTTACTGCTGCTACCTCCGAAAGCGACCTGCACCGCAAGGTAGGCGACCACCAGATGCACCAACCCGTAACAGGCCATCCCCGCCCTGCCGAGCGTCTGGGTCACCTTGTTGTGCTGCGCTTGTGACGCCGCCTTGTTCGCCACGGGGACCTCCTATCCGTAGTTAGAAGTCTCACCCGAACGAGTCAAGTCCGCTGGTCGACTAGGCCGTTTGGCGGAGCTACCGGCGCGGCTTGTCCAGGCAGGGGATGCAGTGGGTGGCGGCCGGAAGGGCGTCGAGTCTCGCTTCCGGGATCGGCTTCGCGCAGCGCTCACAGAGCCCGTAGGTGCCGTCCTGGAGACGTCGCTCGGCGTTGCCGATGCTCTCGAGGTCGATATGGGCCTGGGTGAGCATGGACTGCAGCTGCGCGCGCTCGAAAGCGATCGTGGCACCCTCGGGGTCGTGCTCGTCGTCGTTGGTGGTCCAGGTGGACGACTCGATGATCCCGGTGACCTGCCGGGTCAGTGAGTCGATCAGGTTCGCGGTGGCAGCCCGCTCCTCCTCCAGCCTGCGCGCGTTTTTGTCCGCCATAACCGGTTCAACACCCAATTCGGGAGACCCATTCCGTAGCCTCGGTTCCATGTCGACAGCGACGATCGGGACCGCCCGTGGCGGCGCTTTCGCGACCGACGGAAAGTAGTCGGAATTCAGCGCATGCACCTGTATGGCGCAATGTCGCAGGGTGCGAGCGGGATATGTCGTACGGTTACGGATGCGTACGGTGAGTAGTCGATTCACTGAAAAGTGAGTCGAATGTTTGTTCGAAATGGCGTAATGTCAACGGCGTGACCAGCACAAACATCCCCACAGCCGCACTCCACGACCTGTGGCGTGCCGGGCCCCGCGAGCTGGCCACCAGCCTGCGGATCCGGCTCCGCGAACAACGACGACTCGACGCCGAAATCGGCCAGATCATCGCCGAAGTCGACTCCCGCGGAGTGAAGGACACCTTCGGATACGGCACCACCACCGCTTGGCTGCAAGACCTCGGCCACCTCGGCACAACAGAGGCGAAGAAGATCGTCCAACGCGCCCTCGCCCTGAACCCATCCCACGGACTTGACGGCACCCCGCTTCCCGCAACCGCTCCCCTCACCGGAACCGCCGCGCAAGAAGGCGCCATCGGCGCCGGACAGATCGACCAGATCATCACGGCGATGAAAGCCCTCCCCGCCACCGTGCCCGACGAAGACCGGGAAGGCGCGGAAAAGATCCTCACCGACCTCGCCCGCGAGGCCGGACCACTGGAGATCAAACGGGCCGGGCAACGACTCCTCGACACCCTCGATCCCGACGGACTACAACCCAACGACCCCAAACCCACCACACGCGGACGGGAACTGCACTTTCAAGAACACCGAGACGGCACCGCCACCCTCACCGCGAAACTCGACACCATCAGCTACGCCAACATCCGAGCCATGATCGACCCACTGTCCACACCACACCCCGCAACCGACGAAGACCGTGACACCCGATCCCTGAGCGAACGACAAGGCGACGCATTCGCCGAGATGATCCGACTCGCCATGACCAGCCCCGAACTCCCCACCCACGGCGGAGACCGCACCCACATCGTCGTCACCCTCAACTACGACGATCTGCGCACAGCCCTCGGCACAGCAAGCGTCGACACCGCCGGCGAAATCAGCGCCACCGAAGCACGCCTACTCGCCTGCGACTGCACCGTGATCCCAGCAGTACTGGGCTCGGCCAGCGAACCACTCGACGTAGGACGAAGGCAGCGATTCGTCACGCCAGGACTCCGCCGGGCACTCCACATCCGAGACCGAGGCTGCACATTCCCCGGCTGCAGACGGAAACCCCGACACTGCGACGCCCACCACCTTGTCGAATGGGCCGACGGCGGACCCACCGCCCTCAACAACCTCACCCTCCTCTGCGGCAGACACCACCGACTACTCCACCTCAGCGACTGGGAAGTCCGCATGGCCACCGACGAAAAACCCGAATTCACCCCGCCCGACTACCTCGACCCGCTACGAAGACCCCGACGCAACACGATCCATGACGTCGAGACAAACCTGGCTCCTTAGGTGGAGGAGGCATGTGTCGCTGACCGGGTTCGATGATCCAGTGATTTTGTGGTCCGCCAAAGGATTGACCACGCCGTAGCTCTCGGCGCGGCAGGCGAGATCTACGGCGCGGAAGTGTCCAAGCAGACCAGCTCAACCATCACTGATCGGGTGATGACGGCATGTCCAAGCCGCCCGACCTGTCGAAACTAGAAAGCAAGCCCCTTGAGCAGCGCCCGAGCCATGACCATGCGCTGGATCTGGTTGGTGCCTTCGTAGATCTGCGTGATCTTCGCGTCGCGCATCATGCGCTCCACGGGGAAGTCCCGTGTGTAACCGGCGCCGCCGAACAACTGCACGGCGTCCGTGGTCACCGACATCGCGATGTCCGACGCGTACGACTTCGCCGCGGAAGCCATGAATCCGGCTCGTTTGTCCCCGCGCTCGGTAGCGGCGGCCGAGGCGTAGACCAAGTGACGGGCGGCTTCGATCTTCGTGCCCATGTCGGCAAGCATGAACTGGACGCCCTGGAATTCCGCGATCGCCTTGCCGAACTGCTTGCGCTCCTTGACGTAGGCCAGTGACGCGTCGAGGGCGCCTTGGGCGATGCCGAGGGCTTGGGCGCCGATCGTCGGGCGGGTGTGGTCAAGGGTGCGCAGGGCGGTCTTCAGGCCGGTGCCCGGTTCGCCGATGATGCGGTCGGCCGGGATGACGCAGTTCTCGAAGTAGATTTCGCGCGTCGGGGAGCCTTTGATGCCGAGTTTGCGTTCCTTGGCGCCGACGGAGAAGCCGGGGTCGTCTTTGTGGACGGCGAACGCCGAGATGCCGTTGGCCTTCTTCTCGGCATTCGGGTCGGTGACGGCCATGACGGTGTACCAGGTGGACTCACCGGCGTTGGTGATCCATGCCTTGGTGCCGTTGAGGATCCAGGAGTCACCATCCAGGCGGGCGCGGGTGCGCATCGAGGCGGTGTCGGAGCCGGCTTCGCGCTCGGAGAGGGCGTAGGACGCCGACGTTTCCCCGGAGGCGATCGACGGGAGGACGAGCTTCTTCACCTGCTCGGAGCCCGACAGGATGATGGGCTGCGTCCCGAGCTTGTTCACCGCGGGGATCAGCGACGCCGAGGCGTCCACCCTGGCGATCTCTTCGATGACGATGCATGCCGAGACCGCGTCGGCGCCTTGGCCTTCGTACTCTTCGGGGATGTGCACGGCGTTGAAGCCGGCACGCACGAGGGCGTCTCGGGCTTCCGCCGGGTAGCGCTCGTTTTCGTCCACTTCGGCGGCGTAAGGAGCGATCTCCTTTTCCGCGAGCGAACGCACGGCAGCACGAAGCTCCTCGTGCTCCTCGGCAAGCTGGTAGAGCCCCGGGCCGTCAGACACCTGTGTCACCTCTCTCGAGCAAACTGATCCACCGCCGATGTTAGCGCTCGTTCACTACTCGGCTCTTGTGTCCTTGGCCGCACTCTTCCTATGTTTAGGTGATGCCGCTCACAATGCCGTCCGCGCCGGCGGACTTTCCCAGGTCCTTGGAGTATCCGGAAGCGCCCGTCGGTTCGATTTTGGCCGGCGCCGCCAAGCGCTACGGGGAGCGCACGGCGTTCATCCACGGCAAGACGCAGTTGACCTACGCCGAGACCTATCTCGCGGCGTGCCGGTTCGCGAACGCGCTGGCCGGGCAAGGGATCGGGCGGGGTGACACCGTCGCGGTGCATCTGCCGAACTGCCTGCCGTACGCGGTGGCGTACTACGGGATCCTGATGTCGGGAGCGACCTTCAGTCCGGCCAATCCGCTGTTGCCGCCGGACGACCTGGCCGCGCAGCTCGCCGACTGCGGGGCGATCGCGGTGGTCACTTTCGGGCCGGTGGCCGGGGTGGTCGAGTCCATCGTGGACCGGACATCGGTGCGGCTGGTGGTGGTCAGCGCGCCGGCCACGAAGCTCACCGAACGGCAGGTCGAGTTCGGGGAATTCCACTCCGGACAGTCGAATGGCCGGCCGGTCGCAGAAATCGACATCCAGCGTGATCTCGCCCATCTGGCGTATACCGGCGGCACGACCGGGCGGTCGAAGGGCGTTCAGCTCCCGCATCGCAACGTCGTGGTCAACGCGCTGCAGTATTCGTGCTGGACGAGCGGTTCGATACCGGCGGTCGACGACGAGGGCAACCCGGTACTCGACCAGATCGGCGACCCCGACGAGTGGCCGACGCGCCACGGCACCGGCCTCGCGATCAACCTGTCACCGTGGTTCCACGCCATGGGCACCATCGCGGCGCTCTACGTCCCCCTGCTGACCGGCACGACGATCGTCCTGCACGACCGGTTCGACCCGGTCGCCTACCTCGCCGACGCCGAGCGGTTACGGGCGACGTCGATCGGCGGCGCGCCCGCCCTGTTCGCGGCGCTGCTGGCGTGTCCCGACTTCCGGACCCGCGACCTGTCGTCCGTGGTGGTACTGGGTTCGGGCGCGGCTCCGCTGGCACACGAAATGATCAACGCGCTGCGAAGCCGGTTTCCCGACGCGTCGATCGCGGAGGGGTACGGGCTCACCGAGGTCACCATGGGGGCCACGGTCGGGCCGACCTACCGATCGGGCGTGCGCAAGGTGGGCTCGGTCGGGCTCCCGATGTTCGACACCGAAGTCAGGATCGTTCCGGCCGAAGGTGGCGAGGAACCCTTACCCGCCAACACCTCCGGCGAGGTGTGCATTCGCGGGCCGCAGGTGATGACCGGCTACCTGAACCGCCCGGAGGAGACAGCCGCGGTGCTCGTCGACGGCTGGCTGCACACCGGTGACATCGGCATTCTCGACGACGACGGTTATCTGTCCATTGTGGATCGCAAGAAGGACATGCTGCTGTACAAGGGCTACAACGTCTACCCGCGCGAGCTGGAAGAGCTGCTGATCGCGCATCCGGCCGTCGCCGCCACCGCCGTCGTCGGCAGGCCGAGCGCCGAGGCCGGCGAACTACCGGTGGCATTCGTCGTCAAGGCACCCGGCCAGGACATCGACGCCGAGACGCTGATGGAAGCCGTCAACGCGAAACTGGCGCCGTACAAGAAGATCCGCGAGATCCGGTTCGTCGGCGAGATCCCGGTTTCGGCGGCCGGGAAGATCCTCAAACGGGACCTCAGGGAGCAGCTCTAGGGCCTACGACGAGCTTGCGCAGTGCGGCGTCCTTGTCCAGCACGAGCTGTTCGAGATCGGCCTGGAACTCGACCATCTTCGCCGCGAGCGTCTCGTCGCTCGCGGCGAGGATCCGCACGGCGAGCAGGCCGGCGTTGCGCGCACCACCGACCGAAACCGTCGCGACCGGGACTCCGGCGGGCATCTGCACGATCGACAGCAAGGAATCCAGGCCGTCGAGGTACTTCAGTGGGACGGGCACGCCGATCACCGGCAGCACGGTCGCCGAGGCCACCATGCCGGGCAGGTGCGCGGCGCCACCGGCACCGGCGATGATCACCTTGAGCCCGCGCTCGGCCGCGGACGTCGCGTAGTCCAGCATGCGCTGCGGCGTGCGGTGTGCCGAGTAGACGCCGACCTCGTACTCGACACCGAACTCGCCGAGGGCCTGACCGGCCGCCTCGAGCACGGGCCAGTCCGAGTCGCTGCCCATGATCACGCCTACCGTGGGCGCCATCTCTTTCTCCAAAGCGTCAGTGGATCTCGTAGCCGTCGAGCCAGACGGCGTGGGACAGCCAGTGCGCGGCGAGCAGCGCGCGGTCCCGCAGCTGTTCCATCCGCTCCCCGAGCATGGTGACGTGGCCCAGTTTGCGGCCGGGCCGCTCTTCCTTGCCGTACAGGTGCACGCGGACGCCGGGATAGCGCGCGAACAGGTGGTGCAGCCGCTCGTCGGGGCCCATCTCCGGCGCTGTCGACGCGCCGAGCACGTTCGCCATCACACAGGCGGGCGCCAGCGGATCGGTCTCGCCGAGCGGGTAGTCGAGCACCGCGCGCAGGTGCTGCTCGAACTGCGACGTCCGTGAGCCGTCCATTGTCCAGTGCCCGGAGTTGTGCGGGCGCATGGCGAGTTCGTTCACCAGCAGGCCGTCGTCGGTCTCGAACAGTTCGACGGCGAGCAGGCCGACGACGTTCAGCCGCGCGGCGATCCGCAATGCGAGGTCTTGGGCTTCGTGCACGAGCGCGTCGGACAAACCGGGCGCGGGCGCGAGTACCTCGGTGTTGATACCGCCGGACTGCACGGTTTCCACCACCGGCCAGGCGGCGCCCTGTCCGAACGGCGAGCGGGCGACCAGTGCCGAAAGTTCGCGGCGCATCTCGACCTTGGTCTCGACCAGCAGCCGGGTCCCGGCGGCGAGCAGCTCGGGGATCAGCTCGCGCGCTTGCCTCGCGGTGTCGATCATCCACACGCCACGGCCGTCGTAACCACCGGTGGCGGCCTTGAGGACGACCGGCCACGAATGCTCGGTGCCGAAGCTCACCACATCGCCGGATTCCAATACTTCCGCGAAGGCCGGGCCCGCGATCTTCATGCCGGCCAGCAGTTCCCGCATGAGCAGCTTGTTCTGCGCGAACAGCAGCGCCTCGGGGCCGGGCCGGACGATGATGCCTTCGCCGGCCAGCGCGACCAGATGCTCGGTGGGCACGTGCTCGTGGTCGAAGGTCAAGACGTCGACACCGGCGCCGAACGCTCGCAGCGCTTCGAGGTCGGTGTGGTGTCCCTGCACGACCTCACCGGCGACGAGGCCGGCGGACTCGTTCTCACCCGCGGCCAGCACCCGCAGCGACTGGCCGAGCGAGATCGCGGCCTGGTGCGTCATCCTGGCGAGCTGGCCGCCGCCAACCATTCCCACCACGGGAAGCCCTGTGCGTTTGTCCATAGTGAACCCCAGACTACTTAGCGGGGATCCGCGTAGGCGCCGCGCGTTTCTTCAGCTGCCACCGCACCACGAGCACGGCCGCGAGGACGAGCGGCATCAGGATGTAGGCGTTGCCGAGGATGATCTGCCACGCCTTCCAATGCAGCTCGATGTTGCGGCCGTTCGGCAGGATCAGCAGTACACAGCTGACGAACACGCCGAGCACCGCGACCGCGCCCAGCCAGCGCTTCCACGCCGTCGCCGGGGTCGTCGCGGGCAGGCGTGAGACGAGCAGCACGATCAGCGGCACCGCCCATACCCAGTGATGCGACCAGGAAACCGGCGAAGCCAGCAGTATGAAGAACGCCGTGACCAGAAGGGCCGCGAGGTTCTGGCCCTTGCGGTGGAACTTCAGCATCAGCCAGACGGCCGGGATCGCGAGCAGTGCGCTGACGCCCAGTGCCGCCTTGGACGCCCACGGCGCCAAGTCGGAGAGGCGGTTGAACATGCCGTTCAGCGACTGGTTGCCCGCCCAGTGGATCGGCCCGATGCGGCCGGTGTCGGGCAGTGTGTACGTCCAGTAGCGGTAGGCGTCGTGCGGGACGATCAGGAACATCGCGACCTGCAGCACCACGAACGTCGCGAACGCGCGCGCCGCGTCCTTCCAGCGGCCGGTGAACACCAGGTGGGCCACGAAGATGATCGGCAGCAGCTTCACCGCCGACGCGACCCCCACGAGGACCCCGCCGAACCGGCTGTTGCGCTGGGTGACGACCAGGATGTCGAGCACGATCATCGCCATCAGGATCAGGTTGATCTGCCCGAGGAAGATCGTCCGCCAGACGGGTTCGAGTCCCAGGAAGACCAGCGAAAACACCAGTGTCGACCGCGCAGGCGACGCCCACCAGCGAGGTCCGCTCTCGTCCGGCTTCGGCAGCGAGCCGATGGCGACGCGGATGACCAATGCCATCGCGAGCAGGGAAACCGCCGTGAGCACGCCCCAGGCCACTTCGAGCGGCAGGAACGCCAGCGGGATGAAGATGAGCGCGGCGCTCGGCGGGTAGGTGAACGGCAGCAGTGCCCAGTACGGCTCGGTGCTGAGCGTGTTCGAGTCGTACAGCGGGTCGCCGTGGAGCAGCGTGAGCGCGCCGGCCCGGTACACCGCGATGTCGACGCCGAGATGCCAGTCCAGGACCCAGCCGATCACCCCGGTGATCACCGCGAGCAACGGGACCGCGATGAGGATCGCGATCGACCGTGGCCGGACGGACAGGCGCGCGAGGGACTTCCGCACGGCCAATCTGGGGTGCGGAGAGCGCGCCGGAGCGTCACCATCAGCGGCTGGAGGTGCGGACTGTGTCACCCCATCAGGAAATCATGCGCGCCGACCAGCGGGTTCGCTGGGTCAGGCCCGGCCGAGCGTCACCAGCAGGTCACAGGCCGCATCATGGCGGGCGGGCAGCCGGACCACTGAGATCCGCGGCTGCCCGACCTCGCGCAACTGAGTGTCCACCGACAGCCGCTCGTACAGTTCACGGCGCAGGAGCACACCCCTGGACGCGATCCGCCCATCGCGTGGCACCACCGCGGCGGCCGCGGACGGCCCCAGCGTCGCGACGCTCTCACCACCGTCGAACACCGCCCGTACCGCGTCGGCGACCAAGATCATGCCGGTCAGGCGGGACCAGCCCGCGGCGGCGGAGAAGTCCATCGCGATCACCAGCAGCAGGTGTTCCTCCGACGCCTGACGGCCTTCGCGGATGGCGAGGCGGTAGAGCTCGGAGAGCCGTGTCCGCAGGTACGCGGCCGTCGGCAATCCCGTCAGGGGGTCGGTCACCTCCGTGTTGGCGACCTGGTCGGTGGCGACGTCGGCCCAGCCGATGGCGGTCAGGCGCAAGAGCCTCGAAGGGGTGGCGTCGACGTCCGGTGTGACGAAGCCGTCAGGTGAATCCGCCTGAGCCAGCACGGCGTGCAGAGCCGCCAAGTCGGTCAACGTCTCCGCAAGGCCCGCCCCCGCCGCGGCCCTTGCCCGGCCGAGCCCGGCCAGCGCCAATTCGGCGCTACCGTCCTTCACCACGGCCGCGCACACGGCGTCGACTTCGGGCAATGCCCAGTCCGAAGGGAATCGCCAGCCGGAAGCAAGGCTCGCGGTGCGCCATTTCGCCCTCAGCGCCCGCAGCGAACCGTCCAGCTCGAAGCGCTGTGGATCGCCGTGCGCGCCACTCGAACCGAACACCCCTCCGGTCGCCGGCACATCCACTTCCGGTACCGCCCTTTCGTCCGGCCCAGTATTGATCTTTCGATCCGTTCAACGAGGTGACGGTCTACCGCGCGTAGCGTGACGGAGCTTTCCGCCATCAGTTGTCGAGAGATGGGTGAACTTGTTGCACCCTCCGGGTCAACGCCGTACCCGTGACGTGACGTACCAGTCCCTGTCGGTCACACTGGGCTCCCGACTGATCAAGGAGCGCCGTGTCGACCGTCCCCGCCGATCTCAGCGACAAGAGTGACGCCGAGCTGATCGACTCGGTGCGTACCGGGAAGATCGCCGCGTACGGGACGCTGTACGAACGCCATGCCACCGCCGCGTACAACCTCGCCCGCCAACTCTCGCGCTCCGGCGCCGAGGCGGACGACCTGGTTTCCGAAGCCTTCGCGAAGGTGCTCGACACACTACGCGCGGGCAAAGGGCCCGATACGGCGTTCCGTGCGTACCTGCTGACGGCGTTGCGGCACACCGCGTACGACAAGACGCGCAAAGACAAGCGGATCGACCTCACCGAGGACATGACCGACGCCGGCGGGGCCCTCGGCGAGGCACTGACCGTGCAGTTCTCCGACACGGCCGTCGCCGGGCTCGAACGCACGATGGCCGCCAAGGCCTTCGCGAAGTTGCCCGAGCGCTGGCAGGCCGTGCTCTGGCACACCGAGATCGAACAGCAGTCGGCCGCCGAGGTGGCGCCGCTGCTCGGGCTCACCGCGAACGGTGTCTCGGCGCTCGCGTACCGCGCACGGGAGGGCCTCCGGCAGGCATACCTGCAGGTCCACCTCGCGGAGACGTCCGCGGAGCGCTGCCGCGCCGCGACCGAGCGGCTCGGCGCCTGGACCCGCGACGGCCTGTCCAAACGGGAACGCGCCCAGGTCGAGACCCATCTCGACGACTGTGACCGCTGCCGCGCGCTGGCCGCGGAACTCGCCGACGTCAACGGCGGCCTGCGCCTGATCATCGCCCCGATGATCCTGGGCGGCGCGGTCACCGGCTACCTCGCGGCCGCGGGTGCGGCCAAGGCCGGCGCCGCCACCGCCGGAGCGCTTTTCGCGTCGGCCGGAGCCGCGAGCTCCGGTGCGGGCGCCGGAGCCGGTGCGGCGGCTGCCGGGCCGAGGCAGTTCGTGGGGGTCGCGGCATCCGGCGTCGCCGTTGTCGCGGCGGTAGCCGTCGCGCTCGCTGCGGGCGGGACCCAGGAGATTCCTGCCGCCTTGCCCGGTCCCGTCCCGGCGGTCCCCGCGCCCGCTGCGCCGGTGGTCCCGCCGCCCGCACCACCTGCTCCCCCGGCGCCACCCGCCCCGCCCGTGGCCCCGGCGGCACCGCCGGTCTTGCCTCCAGTGGCGCCACCCGCCTCGCCCGCTCCCCCCGCGCCGACGCCGGGCGCGCCGCTGCCGCCGAAGATGACCGCGCTGGCGCCGCCCGGAGGCGTCGAACTCCAGCCCGGCACGCCCGCCAACCTGCCGATCACCGTGCGCAACGACGGTGGCACGGTCTCCGACCCCGTCGTGGTCGCATTGAACCTTCCGCCCGGCGTCACCGCGGTCCCGGTGGGTGGCGGTGGAGGCGGCAGTGCTTCGCGCTTCGCCGCACAGGCGCCGGAGACGATCGCCGTGGCCTGTCCCGGCGGGTCGGGCACGGTCACCTGCGGCACGGAAAAGGGGTTGGAGCCAGGACAGTCGGCCGTCCTGACCTTCCGGCTCCTTGCCGACGACACGGCCGAAGGCGGCACGGTTACCGGGTCGGTGACGGCCGGCAGCCTCGTGAAGGTCGCCGTCGCGGTGAAGGTGAACGTCAAACCGCAAACCGACGTCGTCGACCTGCGGGTCACGAGCGCCTGGGACTCGGCGTTCCCCTGGGTCCGCCACCCCGTCGTGCGCGCCGAGATCCACAACGACGGCCCCACGACCAAGCCGGTGACACTCACACTCGACTACTCGGCGCGGCTGATCCTCGGCAACTCCCGGGCGAACTGCAAGCCGACGGCCGAGGGCACCAGCTGCGCCGGCCTGGGCTCGCTCAAGCCCGGCGAGAGCGTGAAGCTGTGGCTCTCGCTCGACCACCGGCCGAAGACCGGCGAAGGCGCCACCGTGACGGCTGCGCTCGGTGCCGCGACAGTGACGAAAATGGTGTACTTCGACTGCTGGGGTCCTGGCTGTGAAGACGATCAGCTCCCACCCCCGGCACTGAGCCCGACCACCGTCCCGACGACGCCGAGCACGTCGACGTCACCGGTTTCACCGACCTTGCCGACTTCGCCGGCGAAGAAGCCCAAGCCGCCGTCGACGTCGCCCCCCACGACGTCTCAGACGACGGAGAACGCACCGCCGGAGGAGAGCCGTCAGCCGAGCGAGACGACCAGCGCGCCGCCTCCGCCCGGGTTGCCGCCGTCCACGACGGAAAGGTCCGACAAAACCCCCACGCTCCCGCCCCTGCTCCGATGGTTGTTTCCCTGGGACTAGGGTCGGCTTATGGCCCAGTTATCGACAAAGAACCGTGAATTGCTGCGGTTCGCTGTTGTCGGTGGGATCAGCTTCGTAATCACCACTGCGGTGAACTACGGGCTGAAAATCACCGTGCTGAACAAGAACCCCGTGACCGCGCTGATCATCGGGGTGCTGGTGGCCACGGTTTTCTCCTACGTGGCCTCGCGCGAATGGTCGTTCGACACCCGGGGCGGGCGGGAACGCCAGCACGAAGCGGCGCTGTTCTTCGTCATCAGCGCCATTGCGCTGGGCCTGAACGCGGTGCCGATGTTCATTTCGCGCTACGTGTTCGATCTGCAGGTCCCGAACGTCGATCTGCTCACGCAGGAGGTCGCGGACTTCGTCAGCGGCATGATCATCGGGACCCTGCTCGGCACGCTTTTCCGCTGGTGGGGGCTGAAGAAATGGGTGTTCCCACAGGCGGGCGCCCGGCCGCGGGTACTGCGCGGTGGCGGCCGGACCGATTCGGACATGGAGGGTGACAAGGCGGCCTGAGGCGCTGGTCCCGGCCGTGCTCCGTAGACTGCGCTGGTGACCGTTGTCGAAACCGTGCTTTCACACACACCCGAGCCGCTGCGTTCGGTCCTGATCAAGCACCGTGAGCTGCTGAAATTCGGGATCGTCGGTGGCACGACGTTTCTCATCGACAACGGGGTCTGGTACTTCCTCAAGCTGAGCGTGCTCGAGTCGAAGCCGACCACCGCGAAGGCCATCGCGATCATCGTCGCCACGATCGCCTCGTACGTCCTCAACCGCGAGTGGTCGTTCCGGACGCGCGGCGGGCGTGAGCGCCACCACGAAGCCGCACTGTTCTTCGTGATCAGCGGGGTCGCGGTGATACTGAACCTGATCCCGCTCTACGCGTCGCGGTACCTGTTCAACCTCGAAATACCGCATGTGACCCGGCTGGTCCAGGAGGTCGCGGACTTCGCCAGCGGGTCGATCATCGGCATGCTGCTGGCGATGTTCTTCCGGTTCTGGGCCTTCAAGAAATGGGTCTTCCCGGACGAGTTGGGCAAGCGCCGCCGCGACAGCACCGAAAGCTCCGACGGAAATGGCGACGATTCCGAAGCCGAAGTAACGCCCTTACGCTCGGGGCAGTAACCGTTTAGGCCAAGAGAGTATTTAATTCCTCTCGCCCCGGTGTTCGATATCGCGAACCGCGTGGTCGGCTTCTTCAACAGCGCGCGCCGATTGGCAGCCGCCTGATCGGGCAGTCCAACAGGCGGTCTCTCCGTCCACAAGGGTCACCGCGGCACCCGTTCGCTCGGCCAGCGGACCTCGGCGACGTCACCCGGCCTCGGTACCCGCAGGAACAAGCTGAAGACCGCGGGCTGCCTGTTGGACAGTTCCAGCCGTCCGCCGTCGGCCTCGACCAGTGCCCTGGCGAGCGCCAGCCCGACGCCGGTCGAGCCGCCACCGGAGAACCCGCGTTCGAAGATGTGCGGCGCCAGCTCGTCGGCCACACCGGAGCCGGTATCGCTGACCTCGACGACCATCGTGCCCTCGACATCACCGCGACGGGCGGCGACCATGACCGTCCCGGCGCCGTGGCGCAAAGCGTTGTCCAGCAACACGCCGATCACTTCGCGGAGCCGTCCTGGCGTGGCACGAACCCGCAGGCCTTCGGGCACGCGCAGGCGCAGGTTGCGACCTTCGGAGCGGAGCAGCTGACGCCACTCCTCGGAGAACTCGGGCAGCATCGACGGCAGGTCGACCGGCTCGGCGCCTTCCTCACTGGCGGCGCGTGCCGCGGCGAGGAGTTCGTCGAGCGCGTCGGCAAGCCTGTCGGCCTGCTCCTGCGCGGCTTTCGACTCGTCGACGACCTCGGGATCGGGATGGATCGTGAGCGGCTCGAGCCGCAGCTGGAGTGCGGTCAGCCGGCTGCGCAGCTGGTGCGAGACGTCGCCGACGAGCTGGCGTTCCCGTTGGACGAGCTGGGCCAGCGCGGAACCGGAGGAGTCGAGTGCCTCGGCGACCATGTCGAGTTCGCCGACGCCGTAGCGACTCGTGTCGGGCCGGAAGTCGCCGCCGCCGAGCTTCGCGGCGCGCTCGGCGACGTGCCGCAGCGGTTTCGCCAGGCGCCGCGCTGTCACCGTCGCGACGACCGTGCCGGTGCCGACCGACAGGAAGACGAGCATCAGCACCACCAGCGTCATCTGGGTCTGGGTGGTGTGCATCGGACCGGCGGGGATGGCCAGTTCGACGGTGCCCTGCCTGGCGATCGGGACCGTCTCCGCGACAACGTCCGTGCCGGGGTCCGAGCCGTAGCGCTTCTCGGGGAAACCGGGCACGCGCACCGTGAGCAGGCCGTCTGGCGGAACTCCGACGGCGATCTGGTCGAGGTCTATCGGTTCCCCGTTGGCGATCTGGTTGTCCAGTATCGCCGCGAGGCGGCGTGCGTCAGTGGCCAGATGCTCGCGGTTGAGGCTCTCGACGAACTGCCACGCGGTGACGCCGAGCGGGATGCCGAGTGCGGCACCCGTGACCGTGACGGCCAGCAGGATCGCGAGCAGGATGCGACGGCGCATGCCGTTATTCGGAGTTGAAGCGGAAACCGACGCCCCGGACGGTGGCGATCCGGCGTTCGCCGTCCCCGGAATGCACGGAACTGGTCTTGCCCGCGCGGGATGGGTTGTCGTCACCGGCGATCGCGAGCTTCCGGCGAAGCCACGACATGTGCATGTCGAGCGTCTTGGAGGTCTTCGACTCCAGGTCGTTCCAGACCTCCGCGAGGATCTCGTCGCGGCTCACGACCTGGCCGGGGCGCATCATCAGCACCCGCAGCAGCTCGAACTCCTTGTTCGCCAACTGCACCTCATGGGTGTCCACAGTGACCAGTCTGGCCCCGAGGTCCATCCGCACGCCGGCCGATTCGAGCACCTCCGGCACCCGGCGACGCAGCAGCGCGCGGATGCGGGCCAACAGCTCGGCGAGGCGGAACGGCTTCGCGACGTAGTCGTCGGCGCCCGCGTCGAGCCCGACGACGAAGTCGACCTCGTCGGTGCGGGCTGTGAGCATCAGCACAGGCACCTCCGTACCGCTGGCGCGCAACCGCCGGCAGACCTCGAGGCCGTCCATGCCGGGCAGGCCGAGATCGAGCACCAGCAGGTCGATGCGCTGCTCGTTGGCCGCGTCCAGCGCGGCCGGGCCGTCACCGACGACCCGCACTTCGTAGCCCTCCCGCTGGAGAGCGCGGGACAGCGGGTCTGCGATGGCCGGATCGTCCTCGGCAAGTAGCACCATGCTCACCTCGACAACTCTACGTCTCGACGGCGTGAAACCATCGTGACCGTGCCTGGTTACGAGAAGGATTTAGAACTCGCCCGCCGTCTCGCCGACGCCGCCGACGCGATCACGACAGACCGATTCCGCGCGCTCGACCTCACCGTGGAGCGCAAACCCGACCGCACGCCGGTGACCGATGCCGATACCGCGGTGGAAGACGCCATCCGCACGCTGCTGACGGCCGAGCGGCCCGGCCACGCGGTGGCCGGTGAGGAGCGCGGCGGCACGGTCACCGCACAGGGCCGGAGCTGGGTGATCGACCCCATCGACGGCACCAAGAACTTCCTCCGGGGAGTGCCCGTTTGGGCCACCCTCATTGCGCTTGTCGAAGACGGCACGCCGGTGGTCGGCATGATCAGCGCGCCGCTGCTCGGCCGCCGCTGGTGGGCGTCGGCCGGTGACGGCGCGTGGCTGGCCGACGGCGCGGGCGAGCGGCGGATCTCCGTGTCCAAAGTGGCCGCGATGGCGGATGCATATCTGTCCACGACGGACATCAACTCGTGGGCCGAGTACCACTCACGGGAGAAGTACCTCGCGCTGATCGACGCGTGCTGGGAAAGCCGCGCGTTCGGCGACTTCTGGCAGCACTGCCTGGTCGCGGAGGGCTCGCTCGACATCGCCGCCGAGGCCATCGTCAACCCGTGGGACGTCGCCGCGGCCCAGGTGCTCGTGACCGAGGCGGGCGGCCGGTTCAGCGACCTGTCCGGCAAGCCGGACTTCAACGGCGGCTCGGCGTTGTCGACCAATGGTCTGCTCCACGACGAGACGCTGGCGATTCTGTCCCGCTAGGTGGTTGTCTTCGCCAAGGCGTTGACCACCCGGGAAGCGCTGGGCCTGCCGAGCCGGCCCGCCATCCACGAGCTCGTCTCGACCAGCAGGCCGAGGTCGGCCCCATGGGCGATGCCGAGCCCGTCGAGCATCCAGACGAGGTCTTCGGTCGCGAGGTTGCCTGTCGCGGACTCGGCGTACGGGCAACCGCCGAGGCCACCGGCCGAAGAGTCCACGGTGGACACACCACAACGCAGTGCCGCCACGGTGTTCGCCAGCGCCTGACCGTAGGTGTCGTGGAAGTGCACGGCAAGCCTGCCGACGTCGTCGAACCCGGCGATGACGGCTTCGACCTGCCCGGCCGTCGCGACGCCGATGGTGTCACCGAGCGAAAGCTGCGAGCAGCCCAGATCCAGCAGCCGCTTGCCCGCCTCGGCCACCTGTTTGGCCGGGACCACTCCTTCCCACGGGTCGCCGAAGCACATGGAGAGATACCCGCGCACTTCGAGACCTTCGGCGACAGCGCGGGAAACCACCGGCTCGAACATGTCGAACTGCGTTTCCAGCGTCGAGTTCAGGTTCTTTCGCGCGAAAGTCTCCGTGGCGCTGGCGAAGATGGCGATGTGCTCGACACCCGCGTCGAGCGCCCTGCTCAGCCCGCGCTCGTTGGGCACCAGCACCGGGTATCGGACGCCTTCGCGGCGGACCAGTCCGGCGAGCAACTCCTCGGCGTCGGCGAGCTGCGGAACCCACTTGGGGTGCACGAAACTGGTGGCTTCCAGCGTGGTCAGCCCCGCCGCGGCGAGCCTGTCGAGGAACTCCAGCTTGACCTCGACGGGCACGATCGACTTCTCGTTCTGCAGGCCGTCACGGGGACCGACCTCCCAGATCGTGACCCGCTCCGGCAGGCCGGTGGCCGGGACCTTGTCCGGCAACCCCAGTTCGCGCGCGCCCACCGCTCAGCGCCGGCCGCGACGCGACTGCGGCGGCTGCTGCGGGCCCTGTGGCTGGATCGGCTGGGTCGGCGGTGTTCCCGCGGCGTAGTCGTCGTACGGGTTGTCGTTGACTTCGCGGTAGATGACGGTGTGCACGCGCTCGACCTTCGGGATGTCGTCGAACCGCAGCGGCTCGTCCGACGCCGACTCGATGATCAGCGTCCCGCAGCCGAAGACACGGTCCATCAGGCCGTGCTCGAACTGCACGCTGTTGATCCGCGACAGCGGGATGTCGATGCCCGTCCGCTTGATCACGCCTTCCCGCGCGATGAGCCTGTCCGTGGTGACGATGAAATGCGTCGTGCGCCACCGGACAAAGGGGACGAAGAACAACCACACGATGAGTACCAGCGCGACGACCGCGATGGCGATCTCCGACACGAGGTTCCACGGCGCGGTGGCGCCCTGGCCGAGGATCGCCAGCCAGATACCGGCGCCGAGCGTCACGACCAGGAAGAAGAACGGGACGATCAGCATCTTGAAGTGCGGGTGGTTGTGCACTACGACGTGCTCGTTCTCACTGAGCAAATCGTCTGGATAGGCCACGTCGGACGCTCCCAAGTTGTGTGCGGCGATGGTGCGCTCACCGTACCGGCAATTCAGCGATGGCGGACGTGCACCACATCGCCCGCGAAGATCGTGCGCCCGGCAACGACCAGCTGCCCGGTGGAGTCGACGTCGGTGGCGCGCCCGGCGAGCACTTCGCCGTCCGGCAGCAGGACCTTGACCTCCTGGCCGATCGTGGCGCAGAACCGGCGGTACTCCGGCAGCAACCGGGCTTTCGTCAGGTCGCCGCCCGCCTCGCGCCAGCGGACTTCGCGCTCGGCCAGCGCGGCCAGCAGCAGGGCCGCGATCTCGGTGCGATCGGTGGTGGTCGCGCCCTGTTCGGCCAGCGACGTCGGTGCCAGCCCGCCAGGGCCGGGCGGGACATCGTCGCCGAGCGGCAGCACGTTGATCCCGATCCCGAGCACGACGGAAAGCTCGTCCCCCGCGACGGCCTCGGACAGGATGCCCGCGCATTTCCCGCGATCGGGCCCGGCGAGGACGTCGTTCGGCCACTTCAGGACCGCGTCGACACCGATCCGCGAAGCGACGTCCCGCACGGCTAGCCCGGCGACCACCGACAGCGAACCCAATCCCGCGAACGGGACGTCTCGTGGCCGCAGCAGCACACTGAGGTAAATGCCCGAGCCCTTCGGCGAGCGCCACTGCCTGGCCCGGCGGCCGACCCCGGCCGTCTGCTCCTCGGCGATCAGGACCGTGCGGTCCGCGGCGCCCTGTTCTGCGGCGATCCGCAGGTCGGCGTTGGTAGAACCGGTACTCGCGACGACGTCGACCGCCGCGTAGGAGCCACTGAGGTCCGTTCGGAGGCGCTCGCCGTTGATATCCATCCGTCCACACTATGAGAGTCCCCCTAACGTGTAAGCCTTCAGGTCGTTACACCGACGTGAGCTCTTCTAACCTGGCCGATGTGACAACGCCCGAACACGGCTTCCGGAATGCCCATGGAAAGAGTGCCCGTCAAAACTGGGCGCGCGGCGCTGCCACCCGAGGTCTGGTCGCGTTGCCGCTGGTTGCCGGACTCGTCACGGCGGGCTGGCTGCTCGCCGGTGGCAACGACCGCCCGGCGGTCGCCACCGCGCCCGTGCCCGTACCGGCCGAGACGTCCACGATCGGCGGCGGCGCCGGACCGTCCGTGCTCGAAGTCAGCGCGCCCGTCCAGGCCGAAGAACCCGCACAGGGCGCGAAGCCGCTGGAAACCTGGGCGAACGGGCTCGCCGGTCCGCTCGGCCTGCCACTCGAATCGCTCATCGGCTATGCGAACGGCGAGCTCACACTTCGCGCCGAACAGCCGAACTGTCACCTGTCCTGGGTGACACTGGCCGGGATCGGCCAGTCGAGCGCGGGCGCCGACAAGTCCGGCGGGCCGATGGGTCTCTCCCAGGCGCAGTGGAAGCGGTGGGGCCAAAGCATTCCTGGTATCGCGAAACCCGCCATCACCGACATCGACTCGGCTTCGGTCGCCGCCGGCCGCGCGCTCTGCGCGGGCGGCACGGACCTCGGCGGCGGCAAGGGCTGGTGGACCGCGGTCGAGAAGTTCCGCGGCTCAGAACTCTTCCGCCAGCAGGTGCTCGGCAACGCGCAGCTGTTCGCGACGCTGTCGCTCGACCCGGCGAAGGCGTCCTCGCCCTCGACCCGCGCCACGCGGTTCGCCCTCAGCCAGCTCGGCCTGCCGTACGTCTGGGGCGGCAACGGCCCCGACGCCGGTTCGGCCGGTTTCGACTGCTCCGGGCTGACGAAGGCGTCGTACGACGCGGCCGGTGTCGCCCTGCCGCGAACCGCGGACACCCAGTACCACTCGCTGCCCAAGGTGCCGCTCAACGAGGAACCCAAACTCGGCGACCTCGTGTTCTACGGCAACCCGGCGACGAAGATCCACCATGTCGGGCTGTACCTCGGCAACGGCCTGATGATCAACGCGCCGACCGAGGGCCAGGCCATCCAGATCCACACGTACCACTCGAAGGGCGACGACTACGCCGGCGCAGGACGTCCTGTTTGACCGTCCGCCGGCCCTTGCGATGTGGCACGATCTCGGAGGTGACCAGCAAACCCGACGCGGCGCAGCGCCTGAGCGACCTCGCAAGGCTGCGCCGGGTCCGCGACCGGATCGACCGGGAGTACGCCAAACCGTTGAACGTCGAGGCGCTCGCCCGTGGCGTGCACATGTCGGCCGGGCACCTCAGCCGCGAGTTCCGGCTCGCCTATGGCGAGTCGCCATACGGCTATCTGATGACGCGGCGCATCGAGCGCGCGATGACGCTGCTGCGTCGTGGCGACCTCAGCGTCACCGAGGTCTGTTTCGAGGTCGGCTGCTCGTCGCTGGGCACCTTCAGCACTCGCTTCACCGAACTGGTCGGGGAGCCGCCCAGCGTTTATCGGCGCCAGGCGGAGCGCACGACGGCGGGGATACCGCCGTGCGTGGCGAAACAGGTGACCAGACCGATCAGGAATCGAGAAGCGCGGTCACCGAGCCAGACTTAGTGTGACTGTCATGGACATCACAATTCACCAGACCTTCCTCCCGCAGGACGACCCCAACGCAGCCCTGGTCTTCTATCGCGACACCCTCGGCTTCGAGGTCCGCAACGAAGTCGCCTACGGCGGGATGCACTGGATCACCGTCGGCCCCGCCGGCCAGCCCAGCACCTCCATCGTCCTGCATCCGCCGGCCGCCGACCCAGGCATCACCGACGACGAGCGCCGCACCATTGTCGAGATGATGGCCAAGGGCACCTACGCCGCCATCAATCTGGCCACCAAGGACCTCGACGGCACCTTCGCGCGGCTGCAAGCCAGCGGCGCCGAGGTCGTCCAGGAGCCGACCGAGCAGCCGTACGGCATTCGCGACAGTGCCTTCCGCGATCCCGCGGGCAACCTGATCCGTATCCAGGAGCTGCGCTGAGCCGCCCGGGGAGACCTCGAAGACGGCCCCGCCCAACAGAGGGAGACACGAACAGCATGGCCACGAGGACGGACACGCAGTCGGCCGCACTACACGTTGCCGACAGCCATGAACTGATCCGGGTGCACGGTGCACGCGTGAACAACCTCAAGGACGTCAGCGTCGAGATCCCGAAGCGCCGGCTGACGGTGTTCACCGGCGTCTCCGGCTCGGGCAAGAGCTCACTGGTGTTCAGCACGATCGCCGCGGAGTCGCAGCGGATGATCAACGAGACCTACAGCGCCTTCGTGCAGGGCTTCATGCCGACGCTGGCGCGGCCCGAGGTCGACGTACTCGAAGGGCTGACGACCGCGATCATCGTCGACCAGCAGCGGATGGGTGCCGACCCCCGTTCCACGGTCGGCACCGCCACCGACGCCAATGCGATGCTGCGCATCCTCTTCAGCCGCCTCGGCAAGCCGCACATCGGCTCGCCCCAGGCGTTTTCCTTCAACGTCGCCTCGATCAGCGGAGCGGGTGCGGTCACCATGGAGCGCGGCGGGAAGACCGTGAAGGAACGGCGCAGCTTCACCATCACCGGCGGCATGTGCCCGCGTTGCGAAGGCCGGGGCTCGGTCACCGACTTCGATCTGACTCAGTTGTACGACGACAGCAAGTCGCTCAACCAGGGTGCGCTCACGATCCCCGGCTACAGCATGGACGGCTGGTTCGGTCGCATCTTCAGCGGCTGCGGGTTCTTCGACCCGGACAAGCCGATCCGCAAGTACACCAAGCGCGAGCTCCACGACCTGCTCTACAAAGTGGCGACCAAGATCAAGGTCGACAACATCAACCTGACCTACGAAGGTCTGATCCCGAAAATCCAGAAATCGATGCTGTCCAAGGACGTCGACGCGATGCAGCCGCACATCCGCGCCTTCGTGGAACGGGTGGTGACCTTCACCGACTGCCCCGACTGCGGCGGCACCCGACTCAGTGAGGCCGCTCGATCGTCGAAGATCAAGGGGATCAACATCGCCGACGCGTGTGCGATGCAGATCAGCGACCTCGCCGAGTGGGTGCGCGGCATGGACGATCCGTCCGTCGCGCCACTGCTGGCGACGCTGCGGCACACCCTCGACTCGTTCGTCGAGATCGGGCTCGGTTACCTCAGCCTCGACCGCTCGTCGGGCACGCTTTCGGGCGGCGAGGCGCAGCGCACCAAGATGATCCGCCATCTCGGGTCGGCGCTCACCGACGTCACGTATGTCTTCGACGAGCCGACGATCGGGCTGCACCCCCACGACATCCAGCGGATGAACGTCCTGCTGCTGCAGCTACGGGACAAGGGCAACACCGTGCTGGTGGTCGAGCACAAGCCGGAGGCGATCGCGATCGCCGACCACGTCGTGGATCTCGGCCCGCTCGCCGGTATCAAGGGCGGCGAGGTGGTGTTCGAGGGCACTATCGAGGGGCTGCGGGCCAGTGGCACGCTCACCGGGCGGCACTTGGACGACCGTGCTTCCCTGAAGCCGTCGGTGCGGACGTCGTCGAGCGCGCTGGAGGTTCGCGGTGCGAGCGCCCACAACCTGCGGGATGTCGACGTCGACATCCCGCTCGGCGTGCTGGTGGTGGTCACCGGTGTGGCGGGGTCGGGAAAGAGTTCCCTGATCCGCGGCTCGGTCTCGGGCCGGGACGGGGTGGTGTCGGTCGACCAGGCGGCGATCAAGGGCTCGCGGCGCAGCAACCCGGCGACGTACACCGGAATGCTCGACCCGATCCGTAAGGCATTCGCGAAGGCCAACGGGGTGAAGCCGGCGCTGTTCAGCTCCAACTCCGAGGGCGCCTGCCCCACCTGCAACGGCGCCGGCGTCATCTACACCGACCTGGCGATGATGGCCGGGGTGGCCACCCTCTGCGAGGAGTGCGAGGGGAAGCGTTTCCAGGCCGAGGTTCTGGAGTACGAATTCGGCGGCAAGGACATCAGCGAGGTGCTCGCCATGTCGGTCACCGAGGCCGGCGAATTCTTCGGCGCCGACGAGGCGAAGACGCCCGCGGCCCACAAGATCCTGACCCACCTGGCCGACGTCGGACTCGGTTACCTCAGTCTCGGCCAGCCGCTCACCACGCTGTCCGGCGGCGAACGGCAGCGGCTCAAGCTCGCCACCCGCATGGGGGACAAGGGCGGCATCTACGTCCTCGACGAGCCGACCACCGGCCTCCACCTCGCCGATGTCGAGCAGCTGCTCGGTCTGCTCGACCGGCTCGTCGACTCCGGCAAGTCGGTCATCGTCATCGAGCACCACCAAGCGGTCATGGCGCACGCCGACTGGATCATCGACCTCGGCCCCGGCGCCGGCCACGACGGCGGCCGGATCGTCTTCGAGGGCACGCCCGCCGATCTCGTCGCTGCCCGCTCCACCCTCACCGGAGAACACCTCGCGGCCTACGTCGGCACCTGACCGACCGTCCGCGGCGCTTGACACTGTATATGCCTCACTGGATATATTGCTCTGGCGGCACTAACGAAAAGAGGCACCGTGGACGAGCAGCGCGCGACCCTGCGGAACGTCGAGGGCCGACCGGCAGTACGGCTGGAGCGTCGGCTGGCGCACCAACCGGCCAAGGTCTGGCCCGCGATCACTGACCCCGCCGGACTCGCGCACTGGTTCCCCGCCACGATCGAAGGCGAGCTGAAACCCGGTGCCACCCTCCACTTCAGCATGGAGGGCATGGCCAACACCGAAGGCGAAGTCCTCGAGTACGACGAGCCGAAAGTCTTCGCCTTCACCTGGAACGGCGACGTCCTGCGCATGGAACTCTTCCCGGACGGCGACGGCTCGCGGCTGGTGTTCACGCACACCTTCGGCCGCGGCGAACCGGCTACCCGGAAGCTGACCGCCGGGCGCACCGCGACCGGCTGGGGCGTCTGCCTCGATTCGCTGGAAGCGCGACTGGACGACCGGCCGTTCGAGCCGCCGACGGACTGGCTCGGCCCGATCGAGCGCTACGTCGAAGAGTTCGGCCTAGGCGAGGGCGAGGTGCGCGACCTGCCGGACGAGTTCCTGGTGCGGTTCCGGCGCGACGTGATGTGGAAGTCCGTCGAGGAGATCTGGGCCCTGCTGACCGAAGAGACCGCCGTCGCACTCGGCGCGAAACCACCGACCCGCACCACGAACGCCATTTTCGCCCCAGGCGAAGTCACCGAAGCCGACGAGCCACGCATCGTCGAGTACGAGTGGTTGCACGAAGGCGTGACGAGTGGCCGAGTGCGCTGGGAGATCTCGCACGACCCGCTCGAAGGCACCCGCGTCGAACTCACCCAGACGCTGCCGCGCGTGCTCGCCGGTCTGCTCCCGGCAGCGCTCGCCGTGTGGCAGGTCCAGCTCGAACTGTTCTTCGCGGCGACCCACGGCGAACTGCGCCCCTGGCCCGGCGAGCGGGTGGAGTCACTCGAGAAGCGGTATCAGTCCGCTACTTGACGTGCCCGGTGACTTTCGCCGGCTCGATCCGCACGACCACGCGGACCGCGCCCGGGGCGTCTTCGCCCGCGTCCTTGCCGTCGTACTTCCACGACAGTTCGTTGTCGAGCTTCAGCCCGCCCTCCTCGGTGATCGTCGCCGTGCCACGGATCTCCGTGTAGTTCTCCGGGTTGTCGCGTTGCATGATCGTCACGCTGACGCGGGGGTCACGCCGGATGTTGCGATCCTTGAGGCGGCCCGCGATCGTCGAGAACAGCAGGTCGTCGCCGTCACGGCCGACCCACATCGCCGAAGTCTGCGGGCTTCCGTCGGCGTTGATCGTGGCGAGCGTGGCGTAGTTCCTGCCGTCGACGAGCGCACGGACGGCGTCACTCAGCGAGATACCCATGGGTGCCAGCGTATTCAACCTGCGGGATGGCTTGTTACCGGAAAGTAGAAATGGGCCGTGACGTTGGCTACGCCACAACCGCAAAAAAGGTGAACAGTCGTTAAGCTGCCGAGCCATGAGCAGTGCGACGGAGTCGATGGGGACTCCCCCCGAGGAACCGGACATCCACACCACCGCCGGCAAGCTCGCCGACCTGTATCGCCGCTACGACGAAGCGGTGAACGCGGGCTCCGCGCGCGCGGTCGAGAAGCAGCACGCGAAGGGCAAGAAAACCGCTCGCGAGCGAATCGACCTGCTGCTGGACGCCGGTTCGTTCGTGGAGCTCGACGAATTGGCCAAGCACCGCTCGACGGCGTTCGGCCAGGAGAAGAACCGGCCGTACGGCGACGGCGTGGTCACCGGTTACGGGACCGTCGACGGCCGCGGGGTGTGTGTGTTCAGCCAGGACGTCACCGTGTTCGGCGGCTCGCTCGGCGAGGTCTACGGCGAGAAGATCGTCAAGGTGATGGACCTGGCGATCAAGACCGGCCGGCCGATCGTCGGCATCAACGAAGGCGGCGGCGCGCGCATCCAGGAGGGTGTCGTCTCGCTCGGGCTGTACGGCGAAATCTTCACGCGCAACGTCAAGGCCTCCGGGGTCGTCCCCCAGATCTCGCTGATCATGGGCGCGAACGCCGGCGGGCACGTGTATTCGCCGGCGCTGACCGACTTCGTGGTCATGGTCGACAAGACCTCGCAGATGTTCATCACCGGCCCGGACGTCGTCAAGACCGTCACCGGCGAAGACGTCACGTTCGAGGAACTCGGCGGTGGGCGCACGCACAACACGAAGTCAGGGGTGGCGCACTACCTGGGCTCCGACGACGAAGACGCCATCGCCTACGTCAAAGAACTGCTCGCTTACCTGCCCAGCAACAACCTTTCCGAGCCGCCGGTGTTCGAAACCACCGAGCCGCCGGGAGGGTTCTTCGAGGACGTGTCGGACTCCGACCGCGAGCTCGACACGCTCATCCCTGACTCGCCGAACACGCCGTACGACATGCGCGAGGTGATCACCCGGATCGTCGACGACGGCGACTTCCTCGAGGTGCACCAGTTGTTCGCGCCGAACATCCTCGTCGGCTTCGGCCGGGTGAACGGGCAGAGCGTCGGGATCGTGGCCAACCAGCCGACACAGTTCGCGGGCTGCCTGGACATCGACGCGTCCGAGAAGGCCGCGCGGTTCGTGCGGACCTGCGACGCGTTCAACGTGCCGGTGCTGACGTTCGTGGACGTGCCGGGCTTCCTGCCGGGGACCGACCAGGAGTGGAACGGCATCATCCGCCGCGGCGCGAAGCTGATCTACGCCTACGCCGAAGCGACCGTCCCGCTGATCACCGTCATCACGCGCAAGGCCTACGGCGGCGCGTACGACGTGATGGGGTCGAAGCACCTCGGCGCCGACCTGAACCTGGCGTGGCCGACGGCCCAGGTCGCGGTCATGGGTGCCCAGGGCGCGGCGAACATCGTGCACCGCAAGACGCTGACGAAGGCCGCTGAAGAAGGCAAGGACGTCGAGGCGCTGCGGGCGGACCTGATCGAAGAGTACGAAGACACCCTGCTCAACCCGTATGCGGCGGCGGAGCGCGGGTACCTCGACTCGGTGATCGTGCCGGCCCACACCCGCGGTCACATCGCGCGCGCGTTGACGCTGCTGCGGGACAAGCGGGAGACCCTGCCGCCCAAGAAGCACGGCAACATCCCGCTGTGAGGTGCGTATGACTGAGCACGAACGCCCGTTCCTGCGGGTGGTGCGCGGCAATCCCGACGACGCCGAGCTGGCGGCGCTGACCGCGGTGATCGCTGTCGCGGCATCGACGCCCGCCGCGAAGCCGAAGCCGCCTCGGCGATCTTGGTGGGGAGACAAGGGATCGAGTGTCCGCCGGCCGTTGCGTCCTGGCGAGGGTGCTTGGCGGGCGTCGGCGCTGCCTCGATAAACCGC
>JAVXWP010000167.1:0-55749 GCA_032230695.1 Actinomycetota bacterium
GGCGACCAGTGCCAGCCCTTCACCGAGCCACTTCGCCAGCTCGGCCATCGCCCGCAACGCGATCGGGTCGCCGTCGCGGGCGGCACCCGCGACGCGCCTGCCGGTCACCGACCCCGGATCGCCCGAGGTCTCGCGAGCCAGCACGGTCGATCGGCCCGGATGCTTAGCCAGCAGCTCGACGGCCGTCGCCGCGAGTGCCGTTCCGCTGCAGTAGCGCTCCCAACAGCCGTACTTGCCGCAGGGGCACGCCCGCCCGCCGGGGACGACGGTCAGATGGCCCAGCTCGGGCGCGACACCGTGGGCGCCGCGAAAGATCTTGCCGTCGAGCAGGAGCCCGGCACCGATGCCGGTGCCCAGCGCCACCAACGCGGCGACCCGTGTGCCCCGCGCGGCACCGAAGCGGTGCTCACCGACGGCGGCCGCGTTCGCGTCGTGCTCGAGCGTCACCGGGAGCCCGACCCGCTTGGAGATCCTGTCCGCGACCGGCGCGTCACGCCAGGCCAGATGCGGCGCGAACATCACCGAGCGGTGATCGGTGGTGACGAACCCGGCGACGGCGAGGCCGACCGCGACGACCGTGTCATGCCGGTTGCGCAGGTCTTCGATGACCCCGGCGATGGCGTCTTCGAGCGCGCCTTCGTCGCTGGGGGTCGCCACCCTGGCGGTGTCGATCAGCGAGCCCTGCTTGTCGACCACACCCGCACGCACGCTGGTCCCGCCGACATCCACCCCTATCGCCAGCACTCAATTCTCCCGATCCGGCTGCCACTCGGCCCGTTTGCGCACGGCGATGTGCTGTACCCGACCCGACAACGGCGCTGGTTCGGCCGCTTCCGGATCATCCTGCCGCGCCGCCGGTTTCGGCGCCGGGTGAAAACCGGGCATGTGAACACCCTCCTCGGGCTCCCAGCGGTCCGCGAGCACGGCTCGCAGCAACGCGATGAGCTGCGCGGCCTGTTCCAGCAGACGCGCGGCGAACTCGGGCCGCTCACCGCGGACGACGGCGACGATCGCGCACAGCGGGCACCAGCCGCAGTTCTCCGTCTGCTCGTCACCGGGATGCTCGGCGGACGGCCGCTCGGCAGCCGGCACCGATTGCCCGTGACCAGCCGAGACGAGCCCTTCCACCCACGGCGTGGCGTGCTCGACGACCATCTCGACCAGCAGGCGGATCTCTTCGGTCAGGCTCGCGCCGTCGTGCCCGGACCGCGGCCCCGCTTCCTCCGTCACCGCTTACCCCCGGTTTTTCTCAACGTCACCAGCAGGCCCTCGGCGCCGGATTCGGCGCTGGAGATTTCACACGGGCGAAGCAAGGCGGGTAACGCGATCAGGCGACGGAACCCGTCCACCGTGATCGCCAGATCGTCGTCGACCCTGGCGAGGTCGAGCGGGGTGTCCCGGCCCAGCGGCAACGCGATCCGGAGCCGGTACCCACCGTCCGACTCGGACACCTCCAGCAGCGGGGTGACACCTTTTCCGTAGCCTGTCAACGGATCAGTGCCATGGTAGAGCTCGTCGGCGATTTCGAGCAGCGCGGACAGGCCGACGGGTTCGACCGCGCGGTGCTCGACCGGACGCACGACGTCGGCGCCCAGCCCGGACGCGGCCAGCTCGGCGAGTACCTCGTTCTGCTGGTTGCGCCGCGTCCGTAGCCAGGTCGCGGCCGAGCCGCGCCACATGCCCGGCGCCGGCATGAGCCTGTTCGCGATCAGCCCGTCCACCCCGATCCCGCGCAGCGCCAGCGAGCTCAGCGTGCGGCGGGCTTCGGCGACAACCACCCGTTCGGGGGTCAGCACGAGCCGGACGGTGGTGATCGAAGGATCGGTGAGCAGCGTGCGGAGCGAGTCGAGATGAGTGGCGAGCCGGCGCACGGAATCACCGACGCTGTTAAGGCGGCGACTGCCGAACCCCGGCTTCGCCTGCTTGCCGAACAGCTTCGTGAGGTAGCCCGAAATGGCCTCGGGCAGCGCGAGCAGCCGCAGGGTCTCCGCTGTCGGGCCGCAGTCGACGACGAGGGTGTCCCACGGACCACTGTCCGCGAGCCGCTGCACTTCGGTCAGGGCCAGCACCTCGTCGACCCCGGGCAGCACTGTCAGCTCTTCGGCGTCGAGCGATTCGATCCCGGCGCCGGTCAGCGCGGACCTCAGCTGGCTACGCAGGTCCTGCCAGACGTCGTCGACCAGGCTGCGGGAATCGATCTGCACCGCGTGCAGGCAGGTGTCGACCTCGCTGGGCTCGGCGCTCAGCAGCATTCCGAACGCGTCGCCAAGCGAATGCGCGGGGTCCGTCGACACGACGAGGGTTTTCCTGCCCCGGCCGGCCAGCGCGGCGGCGGTGGCCGCGGCGAGAGTCGTCTTCCCGACGCCACCCTTACCGGTGAAAAGCAGGATCCGCATCTAGTTCTGGCTCTCCACGCGGCGCTTGAGCTCCTTGAGGGCGGTGTCCATCACCATCTTCTCGGCTTTGCGCCGCAGCAGGCCGATCATCGGCAACGCGAGCTCGACCGAAAGCGTGTACGTCACCTTCGTGCCGCCACCGGACGTCGGAGTCAGCTGGTAGCGACCGTTCTGGGCCTTCTGCATCTGCCCCTTGACCAGGTGCCAGCTGACGGCGAGACCGTCGTCGGCCCACTCGTACTCAAGGGTGTAGACGTCCTTGATCGGACCGGCGTCAAGCGTGAGCCGGACCTGCTTCGCGCGACTGGCTTCGTCCCTCGAGAGCACTTCGGTCTCCCGGACGGCCTTCGCCCACTCCGGGTATGCGGGGAAGTCGGCGATCACCGCCATGACCTGCTCGGGCGAAGCGTCGACCTCGATGGATTGTGTGGACTGCTCGGCCATGGCCAAAGGGTAGCCGCAGCCTTCTCTCACCAGCGCAGCACGTACGGCACACCGGTCGCCTTGAAGTGACCCACGTTGCGGCACTCGGTCCGGCCGACCCTTGTCCTCGGCGAAAGCGGCTGGTGCACGTGGCCGAACACCGACCAGCGGGGTTGCTGAACCGTGATGAGGTCGAGCAGTGCCACCGAGCCGATTTCCGGCCGCCGGGCCACCACGTCATAGGTGAGGTCGGGCAGCGCGGGTGGCACGTGGGTGCACAGGACGTCGACGCCGTCGAGCTCGCCGACCGACTTGTCGTACTCCTCGCGAGTACGCAGGTACGGTCGCCAGAAGCCGTTGCGCCGCGGGATCACGCCGTCGGGCAGCAGCGCCCCGCCGACGAAACCGAAGTTGAGGCCGCCGATGTCGGCCGACTCGCCGTCGAGGATCCGGATGCCCTCGCCGGCGAACTCCGGCCACAGCCCCGGCGCGTCGACGTTGCCGGGGGTGGCGAAGGTCGGGGTGGTCATCGCGCCGAACATGGCCGCGTACTGGAGGCGGATCGCCTCGTCCACCGCGGCGCCCGGGTCCTCCAGGCTCGCCCACAGCGACCGCGAATAGGCGACGGTCTCTTCCCGCGTCCCCTCGCGCCGCAACTTCGCGAACACGCCGACCTTCTCCGCGCCGAACAGCGTGCCGAGGATGCCCTTGTGGTGCTCGCGGTAGTCGACGAAGTCGAGCAGGTCACCGAGCACGATGAGCGCGTCGGCGCCCTCACCCGCGCGGGCGAGGGCTTCGACGTTGCCGTGGACGTCTGAGACGACATGAACTCGCACGTGCCTACCTTGCCTGCGGAGGGATTCCGGGCAGGCGCCCGTCCTCGAGGGTGGCCTTGAGGCCCAGCGCGATGCCCTTGGCCGCGCGTGCGCGCCTGTCGAACTCCCTGCGCAGCTCACGCGGCTTGAGGTACCGGGGCCGGCCCGCGGCGTCGGACGGTGCCGCGCGCAAGAAGTAATGCAAGATTGTCCCGTCGAGGATCGGCTCCAGCCAGACCTCCATCGTACCGACGAGCGCACCTCGGACGGTCCACCGCAGGCCCTCGTCGCCGCGGTCCGTGTAGACCTCCAGCACCAGGTCGGGCCAGTATCGTGCCCAGGATCTGGGGTCGGCGAATGCCGCGGAGACCGTGCCTGCCGGCACCGCTATGAAGGTTTCGTCGACGATGTCGAGCGCTGAGGGCGCCTGGTTCGAAGCGGGCACGGCTGCAGAATGTCATGCCCTCCTGCGGGCTGAGTGTGCAGCATGGCCATAAGGTGTGCGGCAAGCTAAGTTGACTGGCGGGTAACAGCATCACTCGCGTTGAATTCGGAGGTCCACGTGCGCGAATACAGCGCCCCCGCCACTCGTCCGGTCGCCGATGAGGAGAACCTGGCCGACGTCGTCTGGGCGAACGCCGAACGTTTCGGGGACGTGGTCAGTTTCCGCCGCCAGGTCGACGGCACGTGGCTCGACGTCACCGCGCGTGAGTTCGCGACCGAGGTCCTTGCTGTGGCGAAGGGCCTGGTCAAGGCCGGGATCGGCAAGGGCGACCGCGTCGGCCTGATGTCGGCGACCCGCTACGAATGGACGCTCATCGACTTCGCCATCTGGGCCGCGGGCGGCGTCACCGTGCCGATCTACGACACGTCGTCGGCCGAGCAGGTGCACTGGATCCTGTCGGACTCCGCAGCCAAGGGCGTGTTCGTCGAGACCGACAGCCACCGCGCGACGCTGGGCGAGGTGTCGAGCCGGCTCGGCGCGCTGCAGCACACCTGGCAGATCGAGTCCGCGACGTCACCGGCCGTCGATGAGCTGTCCGCGCTCGGCGTGGACGTCTCCGACCACGACCTGCACACGCGCCGCCGCTCGGTCGGCTCGCACGACCTCGCCACGATCGTGTACACCTCGGGCACCACCGGGCGCCCCAAGGGCGTCGAGCTGACCCACCGCAACCTGCTCTCGGAGATCCGGGGCGCCATCGAGGCGTTCCCCCAGCTGATGAAGCAGGGCAACTCGCTGCTGGTGTTCCTGCCACTGGCGCACGTGCTCGCCCGCGCGCTCGCCGTCACCGCGCTGAGCGCCCGCGCCACCCTCGGCCACACCTCCGACGTCAAGAACCTGATCGCCGACCTCGGTGCGTTCCGGCCGACATTCGTGGTGGCCGTGCCGCGCGTGTTCGAGAAGGTCTACAACGGCGCCAAGCAGAAGGCTCACGGTGAAGGCAAGGGCAAGATCTTCGACGCCGCCGAGGCGACGGCGGTGGCCTTCAGCCAGGCTCAGGACACCGGTGGCGCCGGGATCGGCCTGAAGGTCAAGCACGCCTTGTTCGACAAGCTGGTCTACGGCAAGCTCCGCGCCGCCCTCGGCAGCCGCTGCATCGCCGCGGTGTCCGGCGGCGCGCCGCTCGGCGCCCGGCTCGCACACTTCTTTCGCGGCATCGGCGTGCCGGTGTTCGAGGGCTACGGCCTCACCGAAACCTCGGCGGCGTCCAACGTCAACACCGAAGCCGCGTTCCGCGTCGGCACGGTCGGCAAGCCGCTGGCCGGTACCTCCGTGCGGATCGCCGACGACGGCGAGATCCTGCTCAAGGGCGACGTCGTGTTCCGCGCCTACTTCAACAACGAGCAGGCCACCAAGGAATCCCTGACCGACGGCTGGTTCCACACCGGCGACCTCGGCTCGCTCGACGACGAGGGCTTCCTGAAGATCACCGGGCGCAAGAAGGAGATCATCGTGACCGCGGGCGGCAAGAACGTCGCGCCGTCCGGTCTCGAGGACACCCTCAAGGCGAACGCGGTGATCAGCCAGGCCATGGTCGTCGGCGACCAGCGGCCGTTCATCGGCGCACTGGTGACCATCGACGAGGAGTTCTTCCCGACCTGGAAGTCGCAGAACGGCAAGCCCGCCGGTGCCACCGTCGCCGACCTCGCCGAGGACGCCGACCTGCGCGCCGAGGTGCAGATCGCCGTCGACCAGGCGAACAAGGCCGTCTCGCACGCCGAAGCGATCAAGAAGTTCACCATCCTCGCCAACGACTTCACCGAGGCGGGCGGAGAGATCACGCCGAGCCTGAAGCTGAAGCGCAACGTCGTCACCAAGAACTACGCGACGAGCATCGAAGACCTGTACAAGAAGTAACCCGGGCACTGAAGGGGACTTTCACTGCCGTGTGTGCGGGGAAAGTCCCCTTCAGCTCATTCTTTCGGCGAACACAGTTTGAGGCGCGCCTCGACACCGTCGAGGACCATGGCGAGCCCCTCCTCGAACTGGACGTCCAGCGACCGGTGTTCAGCCTCGTCGACAACCCTTGCCAGGTAAGGGAATTCTCCCGTCTCCAGCAGCTGGACGACGTACGGCGCGGTGCGCCGCTGCCAGCCCTCCAGATCGAGTCCCGACCGCCGCGCGCCTTCGGCTGCGGCGATCTCGTCCTGTACGAACCCGGTGACCCAGCGCTGCACCAGGGCCAGCACCGCGAACATGTCATCGATACCGAGCCCGTGGCCGTCCACGAGCGCGAGGTACTTTTCGTTGCTCCGCGCCATGTTCGGCCCGAAGATCTGCCGTCCGAGCGCGACCGCCATCAGCCATCGGTGCCGCAGTAACAGCGCTCGCCTGGCGTGGGCCAGCACCCGCAGGTCCTCGCGTACGTCACCGGTGGGCGGCCGGTGCTCGATCTCGCCGTACGCCTCGTCGAGCATGACCGTGTAGAGGTCTTCCTTGGTCGGCAGGTACCGGTAGAGCGTCATGGCTCCGGTGTCCAGTTCGGCCGCGATCCGGCGCATGGACAGGGCTTCGAGCCCGTCCTCGTCGGCGATCTTGATGGCGGTGGCCGCGATCTGACGACGGCTGTACGTCGGTGCCGGGCCGCGCGCGGGCTTCTCCGGCCGCATCCAGATGATCGGGGTCTCTTCCGACAACGGGCTCGGGCCTCCTCGGGATCAGCAGTTGCGTACATCGTACCCGGTTAGCTACAGTCACAACCGCGTACAACGTACTCACTTAATCTGGAGGGAAAATGCCGCGACATCACGGCGACGCGATCGTCGTCACCGAGTGGCTCCGCAAAAGCTTCGGCGCCAAAGAAGCCTTGACCGGCCTCGATCTTTCCGTGCCCACCGGCACGATCTTCGGACTGCTCGGGCCGAACGGCGCCGGCAAGAGCACCGCCGTCAGAGTCCTGTCCACACTGACCCGGCCGACTTCGGGCCGCGCCTCGGTCGCCGGATACGACGTCGCGACCGAGGCCGGTGAGGTGCGCAAGCGCATCGGTCTCGCCGGGCAGCACCCCGCCGTCGACGACAAGCTCACCGGCCGCGAGAACCTGCGGATGTTCGGCAGGCTCGCCCGGCTGGGCGAACGCGGCGCCCGCGCCAGGGCCGACGAACTGCTGGCGAAGTTCGACCTCGAACACGCCGCCGACCGGCTCACCGAGACCTACTCCGGCGGCATGCGGCGGCGGATCGACCTCATCGTCAGTCTCATCACCGCACCCGCGGTGCTGTTCCTCGACGAGCCGACCACCGGGCTCGATCCCCGCAGCCGCAACGAAATCTGGGCCACCGTTCGCGACCTCGTCGCCGACCGGACCACGGTCCTGCTGACCACCCAGTACCTCGACGAGGCCGACCAGCTCGCCGCGAACATCGCCGTCGTCGACGGCGGCAAGGTGATCGCCTCAGGGACACCGGACGAGCTCAAAGCCAGGATCGGCTCCCATCTCGACGTGATCGTGTCGGATCCCGCGCATCTCGAAGGCGCGGCCACGGTGCTGAGCGCGCTCGGAAACTCTTACGCCACAGCGGATCTCGACGAACTGAGCGTCAGCGTTCCGTTGCGCGCGGAGGTCCAGCTGCCTGTCGTCGTCCGCGAGCTCGACGCGGCCGGGGTGGTGGTGCGGGACGTGGGCTTGCGTAAACCCACACTCGACGACGTTTTCCTTACCCTGACCGGGAAAGAGGTAGCGGCATGACCACGGTACTCGACGGCTGGACGTTGACCCGGCGACGGCTCGAACAGCTCAGGCACCAGCCCGGCCAGATCGCCGGAATGCTCATCTTCCCCGCGATCATGGTGGTGCTGTTCGGTTTCGTCTTCGGCAGCGCGATCGCGGTGCCCGGCGGCGGGAACTACCGCGAATACCTCATGCCGGGGTTGTTCGTGATGACGAGCTTCTCCGCGGTGAGCGTCGCGATGCTGAGTGTCGCGGGCGACCACACTCGGGGCGTGATGGACCGCTTCCGCGCGCTGCCGATGAGCCGGGCCGCGGTCCCGCTGGGGGAAACCGGCGCCGGCGTCTTCAGCGGCCTGATGAGCCTGGCGATCATGCTCACCTGCGGGTACGCGTGCGGCTGGCGCGCGCACAACGGGCTCTGGTCGACGCTCGGGGCCATCGGGGTGCTGATCCTCTTCCGGTACACGGTGTCCTGGATCGGGACGTATTTCGGACTGCTGGTCAAGAACGACCAGACGGCGGACCAATTGGCGCCACTGACGTTGCCGGTCACCATGCTGTCCAACGCCTTCGTGCCGACCGGCGGGATGCCCGCGTGGCTGCGGGTGATCTGCGACTGGAATCCGATCAGCGCCACGGTGGCCGCGTGCCGCTCGCTGTTCGGCAACCCCGGCGTGCCCGCGGCCGACGCGGCCTGGCCGCTGGCGAACCCGATCACCGCGTCACTGCTGTGGTCGCTCCTGCTGCTGGCGGTGTTCGTGCCGCTGTCGGTGCGGCGCTTCAGCCAGGCTGGATTGTAAGGCGATCCCACTCGATGTGGTGACCGTAGAGCCAGTTCCGATCGGCATCGCTGGTCTGACCGGCGCTGGTGGCGACCAGCCGCTCGACGCGCTCACGCCGAAGTGCTTCGTAGGCACCGAAAGCCGCGGGCGCGTCGGGCAGGTCGCGCAGGCACTGGGCCAACACCACGCTGTCCTCCAGCGCCATCGAAGCGCCCTGCCCCGCCGCGGGCGACGCGGCGTGCGCGGCGTCGCCGACGAGCACCATGTTCTCGGTGAACCAGACGGGCGTCGTCGGGACGTCGTAAGCGTGGCCACCGTAAACGTCCTCCCCGGTACTGCGGATGATCTCCGCGGCCGGGGTGTTGTCGCCGGTGAACGCTTCGATCGCCTGCGCTCGCCACTGCGCCGGGGTGGTGGCCAGCAGTTCGGCCTTGTCCCGCTCCGGGCCGGGGATGCGGGAGAACCAGAACGTCTGACCGTCCGGCGCGGTCGTGTGGCCGAAGAACGCCCGCTCGCCTTGGATCATGCGGTAACTCTCGGACGCCGTCGGGATCGAGGCGTCGCGAGTGTAACCGTAGACGACGTTCAGCCCGGTGTAGCGAGGTCGCGGAGCCTCGGGATCGATGAGTTCGCGGACCGTCGAATGGATCCCGTCGGCGCCGATGATCAGGTCGCCGTGCGCGCTGCTGCCGTCGGAGAACCGGGCGGTGACTCCCGAAGACGTCGTCGTCGTGCCGACGAGCCGCTTGCCGTGCTCAATGCGGATGCCCCGGAGGACGGCTTCCTCGTGCAGCGCCGAGTACAGGCGCGAACGGGTGGTGGTGCGGGGGCTGGTGACGCCGAGTTGCTCGAAGCGCCGCTCCCCCACCGTCTCACCGGTGGCCGCGACGAGCTCGATCCCGTTGGCGGGGAAGGAATTGTCGATGACCGGCTGATGCGCCTCGATGGCACGCAACGCGTCCATGCCGTTGTGCATGATGGTGAGGAACGCACCCGCGTCGGCCGCACCGGTGGCGTACGCCTCGTGGACGACCGAGGAGATACCGGCCTTGTGCAGTGCCATCGCCGTCACGGCACCGGAAATCCCGCCGCCGATGATCAGAACCTCGGTCATGCACCGACCCTACCGTCCGTGTGTGTCCGGTGACCCAGGTCGTGAGTCCAGCCACGCGGGCCCTCAGTCCGTAAACCCGGTCACCACGACTTACGGCAGGCCACGGCCCAACAAACAGCTCAGGCCTTTTCGGCGACGGCCAGGCGCACGCAGACGGCGAGGCCCGCGATAGCGGCTTCGACCTCGGCGAGCTCGGGGAACGTCGGCGCGATGCGGATCGTGCGGTCCTCGGGGTCGTTGCCGCCGGGGTGGGTCGCGCCCGCGGGCGTCAGCGCGATACCGGCGCCCTTCGCCAGGCGGACGACCTCCTTGGCGCAACCTTCCGGCACGGTAAGACTGATGAAGTAGCCACCGGCGGGCTTGGTCCACGTCGCGAGGCCGCTGTCGCCGAGTTCCTTGGTGAGGATCTTGTCGACGACTTCGAACTTCGGGCCGATGAGTTCGCGGTGCTTGCGCATGTGCGCGCGGACGCCGTCCGGGTCACGCAGGAACATCGCGTGACGGAGCTGGTTGACCTTGTCCGGGCCGATGGTCCGCTTGCCCAGCAGGCCGAGCAGCCACTTGACGTTCGTGGGTGAGGAGCCGACGAAACCGACGCCGCTGCCGGCGGTGGTGATCTTCGACGTCGAGCCGAAGACGAACACGCGGTCGGGGTTGCCGTTCTCCTCCGCGAGCTTCAGGATGTCGGCGATCTCGACGGACTCGTCGGTGAGGTCGTGCACCACGTAGGCGTTGTCCCAGAAGACGCGGAAGTCCGGCGCCGCCGTCGGCATGGCCGCGAGACGCCGCACGGTCTCGTCGCTGTACGAGACGCCGTCCGGGTTGCTGTACTTCGGCACGCACCAGATGCCCTTGACGGCCGGGTCCTCGGCGGCGAGCCGCTCGACGACGTCCATGTCGGGGCCCGTCTCGGTCATGGGCACCGGGATCAGCTCGATACCGAACCGCTCGGACAACGCGAAATGCCTGTCATAGCCCGGGACCGGGCAGAGGAACGCGATCCGCGGCTCGTCGGCCCAGCGGCGCTCGCCACCCGGGAGCTTGCTGAGCATCGACTGGACGACGGTGTCATGCATGAGTTCCAGGCTGGAGTTCCCGGCTGCGATCAGCTGCTCCACGGGGACCTGGAGGAAACCGCTGAACAGGCGGCGAACCTCGAGGAGCCCTTGCAAGCCACCGTAGTTTCGGCAGTCGGTGCCGTCCTCAGCGGTGTAGGCCTCACCCGGCAGCTTCAGCATCTCCAACGACAGGTCGAGCTGCCGCGGCGAGGGCTTGCCCCGGGTGATGTCCAGGGCGAGGCCCTGGTCGACGAGGGCGGCGTAGTCGCGGCGAGCGCGCTCGGAGTCAGAGGAGAGAGAGGTCATATCCAAACGTTAACTCGGACCCTTGACCTCGACGCTCGGGGGTGCTGTCTCCCCTCACAACGCCGTGAGGCTCGCGATCTTCCACCGGCCGTCGACGCGTTTGGCGGTGATGTCGAGCTGTGCCCCGGCGGAGTCCTGCTGGTTGTCGGCCGTGTGCAGGGTTTGCTGGTCCAGGAACAACAGCACCGACGCCCGGTCACCGCGGATCTCGCGGACGCCGATCGAGCGGACCGTGGTGGTGCGAACGAGTTTCTGTTCCTCCGCCTGCTTTTTCGCAGCCGCGAAGCTGTCGCGGTACTGAGCCACGGCAGTGTCGACAAGGACGTCCGCGGCGGCGCGTTCGGTGCGGGACAGGTTGCTGAAGTCGTAGGAGAAAATCGCCTTCACCGCGGCGCCGACCTGGTCGGAGACCGCACCTGTCTCGGTTTGGTCGACCAACGCGCGGTTCCCCGCCGGGTCTCCGGCGGTCAGCGAGTGCGCTTGATAGGCGAACGAGGCAGCGCCGCCGAGGGCCAGCACGAACCCGGCGGCGAGCGCGGGCAGCACGGCGGCCCGGTTCCGGAAAAACGCCTTCATCGGCCGCCCGCCTGTACCGCGCTGACTTTCCAGCCGCTGTCCGTCCTGGTCAGGTCCACGTTCAGCCGGCTCAGCGCGGGAGCCGCCGCGGCGCCGCCGGTGCTCAGCCGCACGTCGAGCACGGCGATGAGCTCGGCCGTCCCGGCGGCGGCGTTCAACTCGGTCACCGCCGCCTGCCGCAGCGTGGCCGTCGCGAGTGTCTGGGTGGAGTTCGCGCGTTCCAGCTGGAGCTTCCGGTCCGCGGTGAGGTCCTTGGCGAGCTGACCGGTGGTGACGCCGATCCACCGGTCGATGTCGCGTTCGCCGTTGCGGTAGTCGAAAGTGTTCAGCACGACCAGCCCGCTGCTCGCGACGGCGAGTGCGGCGTCACGGTCACGAGCCAGCGACAGCTCGTCGTCGTGGGCGGCGCTCCACCAGGACCAGCCGGACCACGCGGCCGCGAGCAGCGCGAGCACAGTGAGGACGCCGAGGCCGTCCCTGACTCGATCTTGGGGAAACGCGGTGCGGCTCAACCCGGCAGCCCGAGCAGCCGGCCCACGCTCGCGGGCCCGAGACCGCCGGTGGCCAGGCCCAGCACGCCGGGCAGCTGGGTCTGCTGCGCGCTCGCGGCAGTTTGCTGCTGAGGCTGCGTGGGCACCGCGACCGGCGTACCCGCAAAGGGCGCGTTCTGGGACCCGCGCACCCCTATCGGGCTGCCGGGCGGCTCCGCGCAGTACGCCGACATGTTCACCGGCGCCTCCGTGAGATCGTTGGCAGGACGCTGCCTCGTGCCTTCATACCCTTTAGTACAGGACGCCGGATCGAAGAGGTTCAGCACCACCCCCAAATGTCCGGTGCCGTCGGGCGAGGTGCTGGGCGCGAACGCCGAGATGATCGGGTACGCCACCAGCAGTTCCTCGATGGCCCCGGTGCGCGCCGACGTGATCTGCGCGGTGGTCAGCAGGTTGGCGAAGACGATCCCGAGGTCGCTCCCGGACACCGCCAGCACGTCACTGATCTCGCGGCTCAGCTTCGGCGCTTCGTCGATGATCTTGCGCAACTCGGGATCCGACGTCTTCAGCTGCGCGGCGATCGTCTTCAACCCGCTCGAGAACGTCGTGATGTTCGCGGCCTGACGCTGTTGCGTGTCCAGTACCGTCCTGGAGTCGCCCAGCAGCCCTTGCGTCTGCGGCAGGTACTGGGTGGCCGTCATGGTGAGCGAATCGGCGCTGTCGAGCAGCTTCTGCAGGTCGGGCCCGGCGTCGGCGAACGCGGTGTACGTCTCGTCGACAACGGTCCGCAGCGACTCCGGGCGCACGCTCGAAACCAGCTTGTCGAGGTTGCTTAGCACGGTGTCCGGCGAGAGCGGGATGGACGTCCTGTCGGCGCGGATCACCGAACCGTCCTCGAGGTACGGGCCGTTCTCGTGCTGGGGCAGCAGGTCGACGAACTGCTCCCCCACCGCGGACCGGTTGGACACCGCCGCGTGGGTGTCCGCCGGGATGTCCGGGCTGCCGGAGTCGATGTCCAGGCCCAGATCGACACCCCGGTCGGTCAGGGTCATCGACGCCACCCTGCCGACCGCGACCCCGCGATAGGCGACTTCGGCGTTGACGAAGATGCCGCCGGAATCGCTCATCTGCGCTGTTACCAGATACCCGGTGGTGCCGAAGAGACGGCCGAGCCCCGCGTACTTCCCGCCCGCGTACACCACCGAAACCACCGCGATGACCACGAAGGCCAGCAGTTTCAGCCGAAGTTTCCCGGTGGTCATCGGCCACCGCCGAGCACCGTGCCGAGCAGGCCGCCGAGCAGATCGCCCGGCTGCTGCGCGGTGGGCGGAGGTGCATTGGCGGGTAACGGAAGCGGGGGCGGCGCAGTCCCGTTGCCGGTCCCGGTCGCGCCGGGCGCCGGAGTGCCCTGCGCACCGGGTATCGGGATGAACGGCTGCGACGAGTTGCCGAGGTTCTCCAGTAGCGTGTCGAGGTTCAAGTCCACAGTGGCCTCGACGTTGGCGTAGTCGCCCTTGATGACGTTGCCCGCGTAGTCCGGTAACGGGTAGGTCAGCAGAATCCGCAGCGCCTTCGGCAGGTTGTCGCCCGCTTCCACCAGTTTGCGCAACGACGGCTGCAACGCCTTGAGGTTGGCGATCAGCTGTTCGCCGCTCTTGTTCACGGTGTCGACGGCGACCCCGGAGAGCTTGTTCAGCGCGTCCAGCATGCCGACGAGCTGATCACGTTGTTCTGTCACCACTTCGAGGCCGGGAGCGAGGTGGTCGAGCGCGGTCGTCAGGTTTCCGGTCTGGGCGACGAGCGTGCCGGAGAGCTTGTTCAGGCCGTCGATGGCACGAACGATCTCACCCTTGCTCGCGTCGAGCTCGGTGGCGATCTCGTCCACATGGGACAGAAGCGCCCGGATCTGCGGTTCGTTGCCGGACAACGCGTTGGTCAGCTCACGGCTGATCTTCTGGAGCTGCTCGACCCCGCCGCCGTTGAGCAGCAACGAAAGTGCGCCGAGGACTTCTTCCACCTCGGGGTTGCGGTTGGTCCTTGCCAGCGGGATGTTCGCGCCGTCGGAAAGCCTGCCGGTGGCCGGTTCCGCCGCCGGCGTGTGCAGCTCGACGAACTTCTCGCCCAGCAGGCTGGATTGCCGCAGTTCGGCGCCCGCATTGGCCGGGAGGACGATGTCTCCGTTGACGGTCAGCGTGACGACCGCGGAATGTGTGTCCGGCGCCAGCTCGATTTTCTCGACGCGGCCGACCGGAACGTCGTTGACCTTGACACTCGCCTGCGGCACCAGGTCGAGCACGTCGGAGAACTGCGCGGTGACCCGGTACGGATGGTCGCCGAGGTCGGCGCCGCCGGGCAGCGGGGTGTTGTAGAGCCCCGAGAAACCGCCGTCGCTGCACGCAGCGAGCATCAGCACCCCGGCCAGGACGCCTGCGATCCGCCTCATTTCGGGACACCTCCCGAAAGCTGGTTGAGCACACCGATCAGCGGTAGCGGCAACGGCGGCAATTCCCCCTGCTGGATGGACGCGAGCGTCTGGGACACCGTCGGCAACGGGAGCGTTCCGTCCAGGACCGGCGCGAGCTGCTTACAGATATCGCCCAGCGTGGCGGGGACCTGTTCGGGCGTCCCGGCGCTGATCAACCGGCAGACCGTCAGGATCGGCGGATGGGTGATCTCGTTCAGGTTGTCCCGGACGGCGATCGTGCCGGACGCGGCGTCGTAGGAGTTGATGAAGTTGGTCGCGCCGACCGGGGCGACATCGAGCACCTCGGCGAGGGCGGCGCGCTGGTCCACCAGTACTTTGGTCAGCCCCGCCAGTTTGTCCACATTGGAAGAGAGGAGGTCCTTGTTCTCCTCGACAAAGGCCCGCACATCGCCCAATGACGTCGAAAGTGACGTCAGCGCCGCGCCGACGTCCCCCGATTCCGCCGCGAGGAATCCGCCGACATCGGCGGCACGTCGGTAGAACTCGTTCAGCTGGGCGTCGCTGTCCGCCAAGGCTTTCGTGAACGAGTTCAGGTTCTGCACGGTCGCGAACAGATCGTCCTTGGAACCGTCGAGCGTGCCGGCCAGTTCGGACAGGCGGGTCACCGTGGTGTTCAGGTTCTGGCCGTTGCCGTCCAGGTTCGCCGCGGCGGTGTCGAGTACGCCCGACAGCGCGCCGTTCTGGTTCGCGCCATCGGGTCCGAGGCCGGTGGAGAGCTCGTTCAAGCTGCTGTACAAGTCGTCGAGCTCGACGGGCGTAGCCGTGCGCTGTTTCGGGATCACGGTCCCGGTGGCCATCACCGGACCGACGTCGTAGGCCGGTGTCAGCTGGACGTACCGGTCACTGACCAGGCTCGGCGCGACGATGACCGCACCCGCGTCCGCCGGGATCGGCACTCCGGCGTCGACGCGCAGATCCACGCGGACGGCGTCGCCCTGCGGGGTCACGCCGGTGACCTCACCGACCTGCACGCCCAGCACGCGTACCGACGACCCGGCGTACAGCCCGAGCGTCTTCCCGAAGTACGCGCTCAGCTTTGTGCCACCCGGGTCCCGGAAAGCCAGCCAAAGCCCGGCCGTCAGCAGCAAGACCACGACACACGCGAACGCCGGCCAGGTGTACAGGCCGCGTCCCGTTTTCGGCGAATTCGTCATCGTCCACCCACCCCCTGGTTCGGCGCCGCGATCGGCGGGGTGCAGCCCTCCGGGTTGATCTGCAGTCCGAGCGGCGTGAGTGTCGGCGGCAGCAGCCCGCACAGATAGCCCTCGAACCACCGGCCGTTGCCGGTGGCGTTCGCACCGACCCTGGCGAACGGCGCCATCAATGCCAGGCTGCGCGCCAGGTTGTCCTGATTGCGCTGCAGCACATCGGTGACCTTGCTGAGCTTCTCCAGCGTCGGCTTCAATTGTCCGCGGTTGTCCGAGACCAGTCCGGAGAGCTGCGCAGACAACTGCTGCGTTCCCTTCAGCAACGCGCTGATCGCGTCCTTGCGGTTCTGCAGTTCGGTGAGCAGCAGGTTGCCGTCACCGATCACCTTCTGCAGCTGGGCGTTGCGATCGGCGAGCGTCTTCGACACCTGACCCGTGTTGCCCAGCAACGTGCGAAGTTCCTTGTCCCGCGAAGAAACGGTCTGGGACAACGAAGAAAGCCCGGTCAGCGCGTCCTTCATGTACTGCGGGCTGTCCTTGAGGCTGTCCGAGAGGACGTTGAAGCTCTGCGCGAGCTGCTGGGTGTTGATGTCCCCGACGGTCGTGGACAACTGCTGGAACGCGTCCTGCAGCTCGAACGGCGTGCGGGTGCGCTGCACCGGGATGGCCTCCTGCGGATTCTGCGCTCCGCCACCGGCGGGCGTCAGCGCCAAGTACTTCTCCCCCAGCAACGTCTTGATCTCGATCGACGCCGTCGTCGCGTCGCCCACCCGCACACCCTCGACCCGGAACTTGACCGCGACCTTCCTGCCTGCCAGGGAAACCTTGGTGACCTGCCCGACCTTGACCCCGGCGACCTGGACCTCGTTGTCCGGCGCCAGCCCGGCCGACTCCGCGAAATCCGCGGTGTACGTGGTCCCGTTGCCGAAGATGGGGAGACTGTCGGAGAAGTACGCCGTCAGAACGGAAAGCACGATGAACACGATCGTCACCCCGCCGACCGCGGCCTGATTGCGTTCCCTCAGTGTTTTTCGCGATTCTGCGCGCGGTCGACCATTCACGGCCCACACCTTTCGGGACGCTCACTCGCCGGAAGCGGCACGATCGGCACCTCGATGTTGAGCGAAGAAATGCCGATCCGGCCGGTGATCCCGCACAGGTAGTAGTTGAACCAACTGCCGTAGCTCAGCGTCCGGGTGAATTTCTCCAGGTTCCCTGGCAGTACTTGCAGAAGATGCTCCACCAGCTGCTCGGAATCGTTGAGGTTTCCCGATAGCAGCCCGATCTGGGCGATGTCGTCCTGCAGAGCGGGCCGGGCGCCGGCGAGCCACCCCGACGTCGTCACCGTCAAATCCCCCAGCGCCGCAACGGCTTCACCGATCGGACCGCGTTGTTCGGCGAGTCCGGTGACCAATTGCTGCGTCTGATCGATCAGATTCGCCAGCTCCGGGCCACGGCCGTTGACCGTCGCGAGGACGTTGTTGAGATTGGTGATGACCTGGCCGATCACCTTGTCCTTGCCCGCGATCGCCGTGGTCACCGAAGCCGTGTGCGACAGCAGGCTGGAGATCGTGCCGCCCTCGCCCTGGAAGACCTGGATGATCTCGTAGGACAGTTTGTTGATGTCTTCCGGGTTGAGCGCCTGGAAAAGCGGCTTGAATCCGTTGAACAACACCGTCAGGTTCAGCGCGGGCCGGGTGTGCTCGGGCGGGATCGTGCCGCCTTCGGGGAGCACCCTGTCGTCGCCGACGTCCGTGCCGAGCGAGAGATACCGCTGCCCGACGAGGTTGCGGTACTTGACCGTCGCCGTCACCGAAGCCGGAAGTTTGCGCGCGGCCTCGATGTCGAAGCGGACCTCCGCGTGATTGGTCTCGCCTTCCGCCACGGTGATCCCGGTGACCTGGCCGACCTTCACCCCGACGATCCGGACGTCGTCGCCCTCGTTGAGCCCGGAAGCGTCGGTGAACAACGCGGTATAACCCGAGGTGACGCCGAAGTTCGTGTTCGCGATCGTGGCGCCGAGGATGCCGGTGAGCACCACGGTGACCACGGCGAAAATCAGGATCTTGATCAGGGACGGCACAGTCCGGCTCATTTGAGCTCCACCTCCGCCCCGCGGTACAGCGGCCCGACCAGGAGCCCGCCCCAGCTCGGCGCCGCTTCATCCCCCATCGCGGGAGCGAGCAAGACGTCCATCAGCTGGTGTTCGGCCGAGGAGTTCGCGAGCGACGTCGACCCGCCACCGGGCAGCGTGCCGTCCGGTGACCGCGGCGGCGCGGGTTTGCTCGACCCGTCCTTGATCGCGCCATCCGGCGGGTACTGCGGCCAGACGCCCGGGTACGGGACCTTGGGATAACACCGGGGGCCACGCTTGTCTTCGTACTTCGGCTCGTCGACGCCTGGCAGGTACTTGCCGCGGCTCGACGTGAACTCGATGGTCACCCTGCTCACCTCAGGATGCGCGGTTCCCTTGCCGAACGCCAGTTCGGCGTTCGACGCCTGCTCGGCAAGCTGCTGCAGCAGGCACGGATATTCCGGCGCGTACTTGGCGAGGACGTCGAGCGTCGGCTGGACGGCGGTGGTCAGCCGGATGAGATTCTCCTTGTTCACCGACAGGAAGCTCGTCAGGTCGGTCGACGCCGTCGTCACCGTGGCGAACACTTCGGACAGTCCTTGCCGCTTTTCGACCAGCGTCCGGCTCGTGGTCGTCAGATCGGCGAGCGCCTCCAGCAGGTCGGGCGCGGCCTTGTCATAGATGTCGGAGACATTCGCCAGTCCCGTGATATCCGCCTTGAGGTCCGGCAGCGAAGGGTTCAGCTTGCCCAGGTAGTCCGACAATCGCACCAGCGTTTCACCGAGCTGGGTACCACGGCCGTCCAAGGCGGTGGCGACGGCGTTCAGCGTGCTGGCCAGTTTCTGCGGTTGCACGGCCTGTAGCAGTGGCATGACGTCCCCGAGCACCTTCTCGAGTTCGATCGCCGTGCTGCTTCGGTCCTGCCCGATCACGTCCCCGGCCGCGATGGCACCGGTGGGCTTTTCGGGGACCTGCAAGGCCACGTACCGCTCGCCGAACAACGTCTTCGGCAGCAGCCGCGCGGAAACGTTGGCGGGAATGACGGAGGTCTTGTCCGGCTGCAGCGCGAGTCCGAGCGCGGTGTGGTCCCCGGCGACCTCGACGGTGCGCACCTCACCGACGACCATGCCCCGGATCTTCACGTCGGCGCCCACGCGCATCTGGTTCCCGACGTGGTCGGTCTCCAGGCGCACCTGCGTGATCGGGGTGAACTCCTTGTTGTAGACCGCGATCGTGGTGACGAAGAACAGGGCCGCGGCAAGGAGGAACGCCAGCCCGAGAACCTGATACCACAGTCGCCGCAGCAGAAGTCTCCGGTTCATCCCGAAATCCTCACCGTGGTGTTGGCGCCCCAGATCGCCAGGCTGAGGAAGAAGTCGAGCACCGAGATCAACACGATCGAGGTCCGCACCGCCCTGCCCACCGCGACGCCGACCCCTGCCGGGCCGCCGGAGGCCGTATAGCCGTAGTAGCAATGGGAACCGATGACCAGGACGCTGAAGACGATCACCTTGAGGAACGACCAGAGCACGTCCTCCGGCGGCAGGAACAGTGTGAAGTAGTGGTCGTAGGTACCGGCGGACTGGCCGTAGAGCCAGATGGTGATCTGCCGGGACGCGAGGTACGAGGACAGCAGCCCGACGGCGTAGAGCGGGATCACCGCCGCCACGCCGGCCAGCACGCGGGTCGTGACGAGGTACGGCACGCTCGGCACGCCCATCACTTCGAGCGCGTCGATCTCCTCGGAGATCCGCATCGCGCCGAGCTGCGCGGTGAACCCGCAGCCGACCGTCGCCGAGAGCGCGAGACCGGCCGAAAGCGGGGCCACCTCACGGGTGTTGAAATACGCCGAGATGAACCCCGTCAGCGCCGCGGTACCGAGCTGGTTGAGCGCGGCATAGCCCTGCAGCCCGACGATCAGGCCGGTGAACAGCGTCATACCGATCATGACGCCGAGCGTGCCGCCGATGACCGCGAGGCCACCGCTGCCGAACATGACCTCGGTCAGGATCCGCAGGGTTTCCTTGCCGTAGCGGCGAAGCGTCCGGGGCGTCCACGCGAGCGCGCGGAGGTAGAACGACAGCTGCGCGCCGAACCCCTCCAAGCTCGCACCCGGACGCGCGATGATCTCCAGCGTCCGGTCGGTCACCCTCGGGGTCTCTCGTGTGGTCATAGCGCCTTCGGGGGCACTATCCGCAGATAGATCGCCGTCAGCACGACGTTGATCAGGAACAGCAGCAGGAAGGTGATCACCACGGCCTGATTGACCGCGTCCCCGACGCCCTTCGGCCCACCGGCCGGGTTCAGCCCGCGGAACGCGGCGACCACGCCGGCGACGAAGCCGTAAAGCACCGCCTTGATCTCACTGATCCAGAGGTCGGGGAGCTGCGCCAAAGCGTTGAAGCTCGCCAGGTAGGCGCCGGGGGTGCCGCCCTGCATGACGACGTTGAAGAAGTACCCGCCGAGCACGCCGACCACGCTCACCAAGCCGTTCAGCAGCACCGAAACCACGATCGCGGCAAGCACTCTCGGCACGATGAGCCGCTGGATGGGATTGACGCCGAGCACTTCCATCGCGTCGATCTCTTCGCGGATCTTGCGGGCGCCGATATCCGCGCACACCGCGCTTCCACCCGCTCCCGCGACCAGCAACGCCGTGATCAGCGGGCTCGCCTGCTGGACGATGGCGAGCGCGCTGGCGGCGCCGGTGAACGACTGCGCGCCGATCTGCTGCGTCAGCGAACCGAGCTGGAGCGCGATCACCGCGCCGAACGGGATCGCCACCAACGCCGTCGGCAGGATCGTCACGCTGGCGAAGAACCAGCACTGCTGAATCCATTCGCGGTACTGGAACGGGCGCTTGAAAATCGCCCGCAGAACTTCCCACGACAATGTCGACAACCGGCCCACCTGGATCAGTGCGGCGGTTCCAGGGATACGAAGAGCCCCATTCCTGTCGCCCACCACACCTCCGCGTGCGTTCGCCCCGAGTTGTGCCTGAAGTCTTACGCACCCGGTGACACCGACTTCTGTTAGCGGTGTTCACTACCTCCTTAGAACTTCAACGCGTGCGTCGCGGTGGCGCCGCCGTCCGCGACGAATTCCGAGCCCGTGCAATACGAGCTGTCCTCGCTCGCCAGGAACACCACCAGACGGGCGATTTCCTCAGGTTTTCCGACCCGGCCGAGCGCCACCTTCTTACCGACGCGGGACAGGTCGATCTCCGCGCCACCGGCGGCGGCGGAGACCATCTTCGTGTCGATCACGCCCGGATGCACCGAATTGACCCGAATATTTTTCGCGCCGAGCTCCAGCGCGGCGACCTTCGTCATGCCGCGGATCGCGAATTTGCTCGCGGTGTAGGCGATGAGGAACGGCATCCCGGCCAGACCCTCCACAGAGGACACATTGATGATGGAACCGCCACCAGCTTCCGTCATCGGTCCAACGACCGAACGCATGCCAAGAAACGCCCCGATCTGATTCACTTTGATAACGCGTTCGTAATCGGCGAGGGTAGTGCTCGCGAGCTCGGCGAAATGCAGGATTCCGGCGTTGTTCACCAGCACGGTCGGCAAGCCGAACTCAGCGGTCACCCGCTCGATCGCTGCTGCCCAACCGGCTTCCTCACCAACGTCCAGGTGCTGGTAGATCGCGGCATCCCCCAGGTCGTCTGCGAGTTTCTTGCCATCGGTGTCGTTGACGTCGGCGATCATCACCCGGGCGCCCTCGGCGACGAAAGCCCGCGCGGCCGCTTCGCCCTGGCCCCGCGCCGCGCCGGTGACAACCGCGATCTTGCCGTCGAGGCGGCCCATCACATCAGCTCCTCACCGAGAGGCATGAGAACAGTTTTCAGTTCCGTGAAAGCCTCGAACGCGGACTGCCCGCCCTCACGCCCGAGCCCGGACTGCTTGAACCCGCCGAACGGCAGATGCGGCTCGACCTGGAACCCGTTGATGCCGATGGTCCCGGCCCGAAGCCTGCGGGCCACCCGGAAAGCCCGCTGGACGTCCGAGGTGAACACACCCGCCCCGAGCCCGTACTCCGTGTCGTTGGCCAGCCGCACAGCTTCTTCCTCGGTGTCGAACGGCACGATGGCCAGCACCGGACCGAAGATCTCCTCCTGTGCGATGGTGGACGAGTTGTCGACGTCGGCGAAAATGGTCGGGCCGACGAAGTTGCCCGCCGCGAGGTCACCTCCGAGGCGCTCCCCACCGGTGACCAGCCGCGCGCCCTCGGCCTTGCCGCGCTCGATGTAGCCGAGCACGCGTTCGAGTTGCTTCGGGTTGATCAGCGGGCACGAGATCACGGCCGGGTCGAATGGGTCGCCGTAGGTGATCATGCCCGCCAGGTTCTGCGCGGCGCCGACGAATTCGTCGTAGACGTCGCGGTGCACCAGTGCGCGGGTGTTGGCCACGCACGCTTGCCCGGACAGGCCCATGGTGACCGCGCCCATGGTCGTCATCGCCGCCATGGTGACGTTCGGCGCGTCCGCGAAAACGATCGCCGGGCTCTTGCCGCCGAGTTCGAGCGACACCCGTTTGAGCGTGCCCGCGGACGCTTCCACGATCCGTTTGCCGACCGCGCGGCTTCCGGTGAAGCTGACCTTGTCGACTCCCCTGTGCGTGATGAGCCGCTCGCCGGTGGGGTCGCCGGGACCGGTCACCAGGTTCAGGACTCCGGCGGGAAGCCCGGCTTCGACGAGCAGTTCGACCATGCGCAGCACGGAGAACGTCGCGAACTCCGAAGCTTTGAGCACCACCGTGCAGCCCGCGCCGAGCGCGGGGGCGATCTTCTGCGCGAAGAGCAGGAAGGGCGCGTTCCACGGCAGGATCGCGGCGACCACACCGATCGGCTCGCGGAAGGTCATGGCGAGGTGGTCGCCGCCCTGGTACGGCGGCAGGGTCTGGCCGCCGATCTTGTCCACCCAGCCGGCGTGGTGGTCGAAGACGTCCGCGGCAGCGCCGACCGAGGTCGCGTAGACGCCGCCGAACGACAACGGGACACTGTTGTCCAACGCCTGTAACGCGCGCAACTCGTCCGCGTGCTCGCGCAGCAAGGTCGCGTAGCGGTGCAGGAGACTGATCCGCGTGGTCGCCCGGGAGTACGACCACGATCCGGAGTCGAAAACCTTGCGCGCGGCGGCCACGGCGTCGTCGACGTCGGCCGCGGAGGCGACGGCGAACTCGCCGATCGGTTCACCGGTCGCGGGATGGTGGTGGGTCCAGGTCGCGCCGTCGCGTGCCGGACCCCACTGGCCGTCGATGTACAACTGACCGGCCTTCAGTCCGACCGATTCGCGATGCGGCTGCACGCTGAGCGTCATGACTCTCCTCGGGGCAGGGACAGGATTTCCGTGGCGGCGAACATGCGTTCCGGATCTCGCTCGGCGAAGTAGCCGCCGATGTTCGTTTCGAAGTCGTCGGTGGTGAACTCGTGCTCGACGGACGGCGGACGCAGCAGCGCGACCATGCCGCCGTGCACCACGAACACCTGGCCGTTGATCGTTTCGGCGGCCGGTGAAGCGAGGAAGACTACGAACGGCGCCACATGATCGACGGACAGCGGATCCGCTCCTTCCCTTGGCGCGTCACCGAAAACCCGTTCTGTCATCGCCGTTCGAGCACGCGGGCAGATGGCGTTGGCGCGCACGCCGTAGCGGGAAAGCCCGCGTGCGGTGGACACGGTCAGCGCGGCGATCCCGGCTTTCGCGGCCGAATAGTTGGCCTGCCCGGCGGAACCGACGAGAAAGGCCTCAGACGCGGTATTGACCACCCGGCCGTACACCGGGCCGCCGTCGCTTTTGGACTTGTCCCGCCAGTACGCCGAGGCGTTGCGGGACAACAGGAAATGGCCACGCAGATGCACTTTGAGCACCAGGTCCCACTCGTCGTCGGACATGCCGAACAGCATCCTGTCCCGCAGCAGGCCCGCGTTGTTGACGACGACGTGCAGGCCACCGAAATGCTCGACCGCCGCCGCGAGGAGCGCGTCCGCGGTGGTGCGTTCGGAGATGTCGCCGGTGACGGCGAGCGCCTTTCCGCCCGCCGCTTCGATCTCTTCCACCACCGCGGTCGCGCCGGCGAGGTCGTTGACCACGACGGCCGCACCCTCCCGTGCCAAGGCAAGGGCCTCGGCACGACCCAGGCCCGCGCCGGCACCGGTGACGATCGCGGCCAGCCCCGCCAGCCTCACTCGATCGTCACCACCTGGCGGATCACGTCAGTGCTGCCCGAGCGCAGGACACCGAGGCCGTCATTGATCTCGTCGAAGCGCAGGCGCCGCGAAATCATGCCGTCCAGATCGAGGAGCCCGGCGCGCCAGAACTTCAGCATCCGGGCGGTGTCGCGGTGGACGTGCGACGAGCCGTAAAACGAGCCGAGGATCTTTTTGTCGTGCAGGAACAACTCCTGCGCGCTGAACTGCACCATCGCGTCGCCCTTGCCCGCGCCGACGACGATCAGCGAGCCGCCGCGGCGGGCGTTGTCCCACGCCGAACGGATGGTGGCGGGCAGCCCGACGACGTCGAAGGCGTAGTCGAAGCCCTCGAAATTCGTCACTTGCTGCTTGATCTCCTCCAGCCCGGCCGGGGTCGTGGCGTGCGTGGCGCCGAACCGCTTCGCGATGTCGTGTTTCGCCTCGACGGGGTCGACCGCGACGATCGTGGCCGCTCCCGCCAGCCGGGCACCTTGGATGACCGAGATCCCGACGCCGCCGCAGCCGATGATCACCACCGTCGAACCGGGCCGGACCCGCGCGGTGTTGAGGACCGCGCCGACGCCGGTCAGTACCCCGCACGCGATCAGCGCCGCTGTCTCGAAGGGGACGTCGTCGTCGACCTTGACCGCACCGGCCGCGGGGACGACGACCTCGTCGGCGAACGTGCCTAGGCCCGCGTAACCGAACAGTGGGGTGTCGCCGATGCGGAATCTCGGCGTGGTGAAGGCCGCGATCGCGTGCACCGCACACAGATGCGGCTCGCCGCGCAGGCAGCTCGGGCAGCTCCCGCACGGCGGCACGAACGACACCGTGACGTGGTCGCCCGGCGCGAGATGCTCGACAGCCGAGCCCACCTGGAGAATTTCGCCCGAGCCTTCGTGGCCGACCACCCCTGGCGTGAGCGCCGGTAGCGTGCCGTCCATGGCGGACAGGTCGCTGTGGCAGATGCCGGAAGCTCGGACCTGGATGCGGACTTCGTGCGGGCCGGGATCGACCGTCGTCACGTCGTCGCGCAGTTCCAGCTTGTCGTCACCGATCGCGTTCAGTACGGCCGCTCTCACCGCTGCCTCCTCGCCGGAGTGAGGCGAACCGCCGTTGGTCTCACCTCTCACGGGTCAGACTAGAATCTGTTCTCGTTTCGAGCAAGGCCCGAGTTAACGGCTCTAACTTCGCATAAGCAGGGAGTTCGTCGGACATGCTGCGACAGCTTGAGCAACACGTTCTACTTGTTCGTCGGTCGGGTTCGACGTCAAGAGGACCAACTCCCCGTCATCGTCGAGGTCGAAGACATCCGGCGCGAATGCCACGCGGTGTTCTCTTCCATGCCGTGGTACAACTAGAACAGGTTCTACACTAGCGCGGCCGCCGGGCCCGGCACCATGCCGGACCCGAAACGATGACTCGCGTGGAGGTACGGATGCGGATCGGCTACTCGCCCGAGCAGGAAGCGCTGCGCGAGGAACTGCGGACCTACTTCGGCAAGCTGATGACCCCCGAGCGTCGCGAAGCACTGGACTCGAACCGCGGCGAATACGGCGATGGCGTGGTGTACAAGGAGATTGTCCGCGAACTGGGCCGCGACGGCTGGCTCGCGATCGGTTGGCCGGAGGAGTTCGGCGGGCAGGCGAGGCCGATGCTGGACCAGCTCGTTTTCACCGACGAAGCGGCCATCGCCGGGGTGCCCGTCCCGTTCCTCACGGTGAACACGATCGGTCCCACGATCATGCGGTTCGGCACGCCGGAACAGAAGGCGTTCTACCTGCCGAAGATCGCCGCCGGGGAGCTTCATTTCTCCATCGGCTACTCCGAGCCCGAAGCCGGAACCGACCTCGCTTCCCTCCGCACGCGCGCGGTGCGGGACGGCGACGACTACGTCGTCAACGGGCAGAAGATGTGGACCAGCCTCATCGAGTACGCCGACTACGTGTGGCTCGCCGTGCGGACCGACCCCGGGGCCCGTAAGCACAAAGGCCTCAGCATGCTGATCGTGCCGACGTCCGCCGACGGCTTCTCGTGGACCAAGGTGCATACCGTCGCGGGACCAGGTACGAGCGCGACGTACTACGACGACGTGCGCGTGCCGGTGACATCCCGGGTCGCCGGCGAGAACGCGGGCTGGCCGCTGATCACCAACCAGCTCAATCAGGAGCGCGTCGCGCTGACGTCGGCCGCGCCGGTGCAGTCGGCGTTGCGCGAGGTGCGAGCCTGGGCGCAGGCCACGAAACTCCCCGACGGGCACCGGGTCATCGACGCCGAATGGGTCCAGCTGCATCTCGCGCGGGTGCACGCCCACGCCGAGTACCTGAAGCTGCGGAACTGGAAGATCGCCTGGGCGGCCGCGGAAGACGAACTCGGCCCGGCCGAGGCCTCGGCGTCGAAGGTGTTCGGCACGGAGTTCGCGATCGAGGCGTATCGCCTGCTGATGGAGGTGCTCGGCGCCGGCGCTGTCGTCCGGCAGGGCTCGCCCGGCGCGCTGCTGCGCGGGCGGATCGAACGCCAGCACCGGTCGGCGCTGATCCTCACCTTCGGCGGCGGCACCAATGAGGTCCAGCGCGACATCATCGCCGCGACCGCGCTCGGCCTCCCCGTCACCCGCTGAGGAGAACAGACCATGGACTTCGCCCTGACCGAAGCGCAACGGGACCTCGCCGGACTCGCGCGGCGGATCCTCGCCGACCGCGCCGCGCCGCCGGGAGCGCCCGGCACCGGCGGGTTCGACGCCGACCTTTGGCGAGCGCTCGCCAAAGCGGACATCGTGGACGCCGCCCTGCCGTCGTCGGTCGGCGGCGGGTTCGGCCTGCTCGAACAGTGCTCGGTGCTGATCGAGGCAGGCCGCGCGGTCGCGCCCGTCCCGTATCTCCACTCCGTCACCATGGGCGCCGCGGCACTCGCCGAATTCGGTACCGGCGAGCAGATCGAGCGCTGGGTCGTGCCGGTGATCCGCGGCGAACGCGTCATGACCGCGGTACTCCCGGACGCGGGCGCGCCGTGCGGGTTCACCGCCGAGCGCACCGGCGGCGGCTGGCGGCTCTCGGGCGCCCAGACGGCCGTCGGTTTCGCGGCCTTCGCCGACGGTTTCCTCGTTCCGGCGTCGACGTCCGACGGCGTGGCCGTTTTCCTCGTTGATCAAGCCGAAGTCTCGGCACAGCAGACCGTCGATCACGCCGACGCCGGACTCGTCGAGCTGACCGACGCGGAACCGGTGTCGATGCTCGGTGAACCCGGCGCGGGCGTAGACGACTGGCTGCGCCGGCGCGGCACCGTGGGCCTGTGCGCGCAGCAGCTCGGCGTGCTCGAACGCGCGCTGGAGCTGACCGCGGCCTACGCCAGGGAACGCAAGCAGTTCGACCGGGTGATCGGCTCGTTCCAAGCCGTGCGCCAACGACTGGCCGACGCCTACATCGACGTCGAGGCCGTCCGGCTGACGATGTGGCAGGCGGCGTGGCGGCTCGCCGACGGGCAGCCCGCCGGCGAAGAGGTCGCGACCGCGAAGTTCTGGGCCGCCGACGCCGGGCACCGCGTCGCGCACACGGCCGTGCACGTCCACGGCGGTGTCGGCATCGACGTCGACCACCCGTTACACCGCTACTTCGTCGCCGCGAAGCGCTTGGAGTTCGCCCTCGGCGGCGCCACCGCCCAGCTCCGCACACTCGGCACCCTTCTAGCCACCTCCCCCGCCTGACGACTGCCTAAGCCGAGGGAGTTATGCGGGCGGCGAACAAATTTGCGGGGCACGCAAGTTTCTCGCTAGGCTGGTCGGGTGAACGCGGAACTGGAGCGCATGACGCTCCGCGAGCGCAAGAAACTGGCGGCCCGTGAGGCGCTGAGCTGGGCGGCCGTGCGCCTGGCCACCGAACGCGGACTGGAGCACGTTCGCGTGGACGAGATCGCCGCCGAGGTCGGCGTCTCGCCGCGCACCTTCAACAACTATTTCTCCAGCAAGGAAGAAGCGATCTGCGCCATCGGCGTGGATCGGCAGACGAGGATCCGCGAGACGCTCCTGGCCCGCCCCGCGAGCGAGCCGCTGTGGGACGCGGTGACCAACGCGGTCCTCGAGCAGTACACCGGGTACGGCGAACCGGACCGCGACTTCGTCACGCGTGTCCGGCTGGTGATCGGCAACTCCTCACTGCGCGGCGAATTCCTGAAGGCGCACGGAAAGGTCGAGTCGGTACTCGCGGAGGGCATCGCCCAGCGATTGGGTGTCGACCCCGAACGCGACCTGTACCCAAAACTCATGGCCGCCACGGTGTCCGGCGCGGTCCGCATCGCGCTCGGCCACTGGCTGCATTCGGAACCGAAGGTGGCGTTGGCCCCCACGCTCGTCGACGCGCTCAAGCAGGTGGCCGCCGGGCTGCCCCCACCTGATAGAGAACTCCCTGACAGCTAAATCAGCGGCGGCGAATTCGCCGTCACGGTACCTTCGTCCTGATCGGTCCGCGTGGCCGACAATTGCCGTCTTCCGAAAGAGAACCGGTGCTGATCAAACTCCTGCGCGCTTACCTGCGCCCATACAAACAGCCGTTGACGCTGGTCGTCGTGCTGCAACTGGTCCAGACCCTGGCCGGCCTCTACCTGCCGACGCTCAACGCGGACATCATCGACGACGGCGTGGTGAAGGGCGATATCGGCTACATCCTGCAGCTCGGCGGCGTGATGATCGCCGTGTCGCTGGTGCAGATCCTCTGCTCGATCGGTGCGGTGTTCTTCGGTGCGCGTATCGCGATGGCGGTCGGCCGGGACCTGCGGTCCGCGGTTTTCCACCGCGTCCAGGATTTTTCCGCCCGCGAAGTCGGACAATTCGGAACTCCATCTCTAATCACGCGAACCACTAACGACGTCCAGCAGGTACAGATGCTGGCGTTGATGACTTTCACCCTGATGGTGTCGGCGCCCATCATGTGTGTCGGCGGCATTCTGATGGCACTGCAGCAGAACGTGCAGCTGTCCTCGCTGCTGCTGGTCATCGTGCCGGCGCTGGCGGTCGCGATCGGGTTCATCATCTCCAAGATGCGCCCGCTGTTCCGCCTGATGCAGGAGCGCATCGACGGGATCAACCGCGTCCTGCGCGAGCAGATCACCGGCATCCGCGTCATCCGGGCGTTCGTCCGCGACACCCACGAGCGCAAGCGCTTCACCGACACGAACACCGAACTACTGGACGTCTCGCTCGGCGTCGGCCGCCTGATGTCGCTGATGTTCCCCATCGTGATGCTCGTCGTGAACGTCTCCAGCGTCGCCGTGCTGTGGTTCGGCGGGCACCTGATCGACTCCGGCGCGATGCAGGTCGGCGCGCTGACGGCGTTCCTGAGCTACCTGATGCAGATCCTCATGGCGATCATGATGGCCACCTTCATGTTCATGATGGTGCCGCGCGCGGAGGTGTCCGCCGAGCGCATTCAGGAGGTGCTCGAGACCGACTCCAGCGTCGTGCTCCCGCCGAACCCGGTGCGCAGCACGATCGCCCACGGCCACCTCGAACTCCGGAACGTCGAGTTCTGCTACCCCGGCGCCGAAAAACCCGTGGTGCACGGTGTCGACCTGATCGCAAGGCCCGGGGAGACCACGGCGGTGATCGGTAGTACCGGCAGCGGCAAGACGACCCTGCTCAACCTCATCCCGCGGCTGATGGACGTCACCGCCGGCAGTGTGCTGGTCGACGACATCGACGTGCGTGAGCTCGATTCGACAGTGCTTTCGGACGCCGTCGGGCTGGTGCCGCAGAAGCCGTACCTGTTCAGCGGCACGATCGCGACCAACCTCCGCTACGGCAAACCCGACGCGACCGACGAGGAACTCTGGCACGCGCTGGAAACAGCGCAGGCGCGCGAGTTCGTGGAGCGGATGGCCGACGGGCTGGACTCGAAGATCACGCAGGGCGGCACGAACGTCTCCGGTGGCCAGCGGCAGCGGCTCGCCATCGCCCGCGCGCTCGTCCGGCGCCCGGAGATCTACCTGTTCGACGATTCCTTCTCCGCGCTCGACTACACCACCGACGCCGCCCTGCGCGCCGCGCTCGCCAGGGAGACCGCGGACGCGACGGTGATCATCGTCGCCCAGCGGGTCAGCACGATCCGCCAGGCCGACCGCATCATCGTGCTCGACGAAGGCACCGTCGTCGGCACCGGCACCCACGCGGAACTGATGGACGGCAACGAAACCTACCGGGAGATCGTGCTCTCCCAGCTCACTGAGCAGGAGGCGGCATGAGCACCCCGAAGACCTCCACCGCCGACGCCGGCGAACGGCCCACTCCCGCACGCGGTCCCGGTCCCGCCGGTGGCATGGGCCGCGGCCCCGCCGCGATGATGGGCGGGATGCCGACCGAGAAGGCCTTGGACTTCAAGGGGTCCGGACGCAGGCTGATGCAGCTGCTCAGGCCGCAGCGGATCGTCATCGCGGTGGCCGTCCTGCTCGGCATCGCGAGCGTCACGCTTTCCGTGGTGGGCCCCAAAGTTCTCGGGCATGCCACGGACCTGATCTTCACCGGCGTGCTCAGCGCGCAACTCCCCGCGGGCACGACCAAGGCCGAAGCCATCGCGGGGCTGCGGGCGGCGGGCAACGACACGGTCGCCGACATGATCAGCGCGATGAACATCGTGCCCGGTGTCGGCATCGACTTCGACGCCGTCGGCCAGGTGCTGCTGATCGTCGCGGGGCTGTACATCGCGGCCTCGCTCTTGAGCTACGCGCAGGGCTGGCTGACCACCACGATCGTGCAGAAGGCCATCTTCGACCTGCGAGAGAAGGTGGAAGCCAAGTTCGCGCGGCTGCCGCTGAGCTACTTCGACAAGCAGCCGCACGGCGAGGTGCTGAGCCGGGTCACCAACGACATCGACAACCTCGCGCAGACGCTGCAGCAGACGCTCAGCCAGATACTGACCTCGCTGCTCACGATCATCGGCGTGCTGGCGATGATGATCGTGATCTCGCCGCTGCTCGCGCTGATCGCCCTGGTGACCGTGCCGGTTTCGGTGTTCGTCGCCGCCAAGATCGGCAAGCGCGCACAGCCGCAGTTCATCAAGCAGTGGCGGACCACCGGGCAGCTCAACGCCCATATCGAAGAGATGTACACCGGGCACTCGCTGGTGAAGGTCTTCGGCCGCCGCAAGGAGGCGGAGGCGGTCTTCTCCGAGCACAACGACACATTGTACGGCGCGAGTTTCAAAGCACAGTTCATCTCCGGCATGATCCAGCCGGCGATGATGTTCATCGGCAACCTGAACTACGTGTTCGTCGCGGTCGTCGGTGCCCTGCGGGTGACTTCGGGGTCGCTGTCACTCGGGGACGTGCAGGCGTTCATCCAGTACTCGCGCCAGTTCACCCAGCCGCTCATGCAGGTCGCGTCGATGGCGAACCTCCTGCAGTCCGGCGTCGCCTCGGCCGAGCGCGTCTTCGCGTTGCTGGACGCCGAGGAGCAGGATCCCGACCCGGCCGACCCCGCGCGCCCGGAGCAGGTCCGTGGCCGGGTCGAGTTCCAGGACGTGTCGTTCCGGTACAGCCCGGACGTGCCACTCATCGATAACCTGTCGCTGACCGTCGAACCCGGCCAAACGGTCGCGATCGTCGGCCCGACCGGGGCGGGCAAAACCACGCTGGTCAACCTGCTGATGCGGTTCTACGAGATCAACAGCGGCACGATCAGGCTCGACGGCGTCGACATCGCGACGATGACCCGCGAGGACCTGCGGGCGAAGACCGGCATGGTGCTGCAGGACGCCTGGCTCTTCGGCGGGACGATCACGGAGAACATCGAGTACGGCGCGATCGGAGCCTCGGAAGAAAAGATCATCGCTGCGGCGCGGGCCACCTACGTCGACAGGTTCGCCCGGACGCTTCCGGAGGGCTACGACTCGATCATCGACGACGAGGGCGACAACGTCAGCTCGGGTGAGAAGCAGCTGATCACCATCGCGCGGGCCTTCATCGCCGAACCCGCGATCCTGATCCTCGACGAAGCGACCAGCTCCGTCGACACCCGGACCGAGGTACTGATCCAGCGGGCGATGAACTCGCTGCGCCAGGGCAGGACCAGCTTCGTGATCGCGCACCGGCTTTCGACGATCCGCGACGCCGATCTGATACTGGTGATGGAGTCCGGAAGCATCGTGGAGCAGGGCACGCACACTGAACTGCTGGCGTCGGGCGGCGCTTACGCCCGGTTGTACGCGGCACAATTCGCGCAGGCCGTGGCCGAGATCGACTAGGCCGCGTCTTCTTGTGGATCTTGTTCGAAGGGGCCTTTCTCGTGTGGAAGGCCCCTTCGGCTTTGCCGCTACCGGCTCAGTCCTCGGGGGCGATGATCGGGCGAAGGCGGCGGGGACCCGAATCCGGGCGCGACGGGGGCGCACCGAGCATGATCCGGGCGTTGGCCACGAACGCGCCGGAGGGGGACGCCAGGATCGGGTCCAGCGAGAGAGAACGGATCTCGGGAGTGTCCTCGGCCAGCGCGGCAACGCGGAGCACCATGTCCTGCAGCGCGGCGAGGTCGGCGGGTTCGTCCCCGCGGTAGCCGGTGAGCAGCGGCGCCGATTTGGGCTCGCGGATCAGTGTCGCGGCGTCCACGTCCGTAAGGGGGATCGCCCGGTAGGCCCGGTCCCCCAGCAGCGTGCTGATCAGACCGGAGAGCCCGAACGAAACCAGGGTGCCGAACGACGGGTCGTCCTGCAGCCCGATCACGCACGACAAGCCCTTCGGGGCCATCCGCTGGACGTAGACGTCGTCCTCGCCGGAGACGTGGCGGAGGTCCCGGTAACTGGTGCGCACCGAGTCCTCCGATGACAGGTCGAGGCGCACACCGGCGAGATCCGGCCTGCCGCGAAGCCGTTCGTCGACGGCTTTCAACGTGACCGGGTAGCCGAGCTCGGCGGCGGCCGCCACGGCCTCTTCCACAGAGGACACGACCCTGAACGGCACCACGTCGATGCCATAGCAGCCGAGGAGGCGGACCGAATCCTCGTCGCTGAGGATCGTGGTCTTTCCGTCTTCCGAGGACAGGATCTCCCGCACGATCTCCTGTGCCTGTTCGGTGTGGATTCCCGATGGCCGGACAACCGTACCTTGGGGGCGTTGCCGCCACGCCGAGTAACGAACGACCCTGGCCAGTGCGTTGACGGCCCGCTCCGGGCTCGAGTACGACGGGATCGAACCCCGTGCCGGCGCTCCGTCTTCGGACAGCACGGCGAGTTCCGCGGGGATGCCTTCGACGGCCAGAAACGTTGAAACGATCGGCTTTTCGGTGTCTCTTGCCGTGCTGTCCGCGGCCACTACGGCTTCACGCAACGCCCTCGCATACGCCGTGCCAGGAATGGCCAGCGGGGGAACGAAAACCACGACGAGCGCGTCGACGTCCGGCGAGTTCAGCGCGTCACTGACCGCTTTCGCGAACTCGGCGGGACCCGCCTGAGGGCCGACGTCCACCGGTTCGAACGCGACTCGAAGGCCTTGCGCCCGGGCGGTGTCGGCCGCGAGCAGGCCGATGGCACTCGAATTGCCGACGATGCCGACGCGCGATCCGGCGGGCAGCGGCTGATGCGCGAGGACGAGCGCGGTATCGAACAGCTGGTCCAGCGACTCGACCCGAACCACACCCGCGTGTTCGAACAGGGCCTGCACACTGGCTTCGTCGATATCCGTCGACGTCGCGGCGAGCTGGGGACGGACCGCGTGGCGACCTGTTTTCACCGCGACGACCGGTTTGGTCCTGGCGAGCCGGCGCGCGAGCCTGGCGAACTTCCGCGGGTTTCCGAACGATTCGAGGTAGAGCAGGACGAGGTCGGTGTTCGGATCGGTCTCCCAGTACTGCAACAGATCGTTGCCCGAGACGTCGGCGCGGTTACCGGCGGAGACGAAGGTCGAGAGGCCGAGTCCCCGGGATTCCGCATCGGCGAGGATCGCGGTACCGAGCGCACCCGATTGGCAGAAGAACCCTGTCCGGCCCCGCGCGGGCAGCCGGGGCGCGAGAGTGGCGTTGAGCCGGATGGACGGGTCGGTATTGAGCACGCCCAGCGCGTTGGGGCCGACCACCCGCATCCCGTGCGCCCTTGCTTCGCCGACCAGCCGGAGCTCGGCGTGCAGTCCGCGCGGCCCGGCCTCGCCGAACCCGCCCGAAAGAATCAGAAGGGTCTTGACACCCTTGGCCAGTGCACCGTCCAAAACGGACTCGACGGCCTCGGCCGGGACGGCGACGACGGCCAGATCCACCGAGTCCGGAATGTCCACAACGGACGGATAGGCGCGGACCCCGCGCACCGACCGGTGTTCCGGGTTGACCGGGTACACCGGCCCGGCGAAGTCCGCCGAAAGCAGGTTCGTCAGCGCGGCATAACCGACCTTGGTGGGATCGATGGACGCACCGATCACCGCGACCGAGCGGGGATTCAGCAGGTTGTGGACGCTGCGGCCCTCGGCGGCCTGCTCGCGGGAACGCGCCACCGCGAGGGATTCCTCGGTCGGGTCGATGTCGAATTCCAAATGCAGCACGCCTTCCTCGATCTCGCGGCTGACCTGGTAACCGGCATCGCGGAACACCCGGACCATTGGCGAGTTCTCGGCGAGGACCTCGGCGACGAACCGGCGCAAGCCGATCTCGGACGCCGCCGCGGCGAGGTGCTCCAGCAGGATCGAGCCGAGCCCGCGGCCCTGGTGCGCGTCGTCGACGACGAACGCGACCTCGGCGGTCGGGCCGCCGTCGATCCGCTCGTACCGGCCGACGGCCACGATGTCGTCGCCCAGCAAAGCGACGAAGGCGACCCTGTCGCGATGGTCCACTGTGGAGAACCGCACGAGGTCCCTCGCCGGAATCCGGGGATAAGCCCCGAAATAGCGGAAATAGCGGCTGCGCTCGGACAGCCTGCCGTGCAGCGCGACGAGGTTGTCGGCGTCGTCGGGCACCACCGGCCGCAGGTGCACGGTGCCGCCGTCGGACAGCACGACGTCGGCCTCCCAGCTGCGCGGGTAGTCGAACGGATCGCGTTTCCCGGCGGTGCCTTCGGTGCCCACGTCAGTCCCTCGGATCGTCCGGGTCCAGGCCGTGCAGCGGGAAGACCGCGCGGCGGGTGTCCCGGATCGCGACGTCCACCGGGTCGTCCTGGCCGTCGCCCCAGGGTTTGAACACGATGTCGCCGCCGTCGGTCATGCCGGTGGGCAGCTCGGCGTGCGGCGCGGCCCGGCGGACGGTTTCCTGCCAGACCGGCGGCAGCGGGGTCTCGGGGGCGACGTCGCGGTTCAGCACGGTGGCGATCAAATGTGTCCACGAGCGCGGCACGACCCTGATCAGCTGATACCCGCCGCCACCGACGGCGATCCATTTGCCGCCGGTGTGTTCCTCGGCGAGCGCCCGCAGTTCGCCGTAGATCGCGCGGTGGCCGTCGACCGAGAGGGACAGGTCGGCGAGCTGGTCCTCTTCGTGCGAGTCGACGCCGCACTGGGTGATGAGGATCTGGGGCTGGAACTCGGCGATCAGCGAGGGCACGACGGCGTGGAACGCGCGCAGCCAACCGGCGTCCTTCGTGCGGGGCGGGAGCGGGATGTTGACCGCGGTGCCCTCGGCACCGCCGGTGCCGATCTCGGCGGAGAAGCCGGTGCCGGGCCACAGCGTGAACGGGTGCTGGTGCAGGGAAACGGTGAGCACGCGTGGATCGTCGTAGAAGGCCGTCTGGACACCGTCGCCGTGATGCACATCGGTGTCTATGTAGGCCACGCGGTCGAAACCGTGGTCCAGTAGCCAGGAGATGGCCACCGAGCAGTCGTTGTAGACGCAGAAGCCGGAGGCGTGGTCCCGCATGGCGTGGTGGAGGCCGCCGGCGATGTTCACCGCGCGGAGCGCCTCGCCGTCGGCGATCTTGCGCGCCGCGAGCAGGGTCGAACCGACGACAAGGGCGGACGCGTCGTGCATGTCGCTGAAGACCGGGTTGTCCGATGTGCCGAGCCCGTGGCCCACGTCCCAGCCCGACATCGGCGCCTCTTTGACGGCCTCGATGTACTCGGCGGAGTGGATCCTGAGCAGTTCGGTGTCACCCGCCCGGTCCGGCACGAGCAACGGGACCCCGTCGAGCACGCCGAGCTCGGTGGCCAACCTGATGGTCAGCTCGAGCCGGACCGGATTGAACGGATGCTCCCCGCCGAGGTCATAGCCCAGCAGAGAAGAGTCCCAAACGACCGCTGGTTCCCGCATGCTTGGCACTGTAACGGCTAAAGACCCTCGCTCGCGCCGGACCGCGGGGCTCAGCCCGGCTCGGAACCGGTGGCGACCGGCCGGTCCGGGTCGCGGGACCAGTGCGACCAGGAACCGGTGTAGAGCGCGGCAGGCTCGGCGTGACCTGCGACTTCGAGGGCGAGCACGATCGAACTCGCGGTGACCCCGGACCCACAGTAGGCACCGACCGGACCGGCACCGGTGACGCCCAGCGCGGCGAAGTGCGCGGCGAGTTCTTCGGGCTGCCGCCACCGGCCGCCTTCGACATGCGCCGAGAACGGCGCGTTGAGCGCACCCGGGATGTGCCCGGCTCTCGGGTCGACGGGCTCGACCTCACCGGCGTAGCGCGGATGCGCCCTCGCGTCGAGAAGAACGCCATCACGGGCGAGCGCGGCGGCCTGGCCGGCGTCGAGCACCGGCATCCCGCCTGGATGGACCTCGATGTCACCGGGCTCCGGCTCGGTGACCTCCTGGGTGACCGGCATGCCGTCGGCGGCCCAGCCGGCGAACCCGCCGTCGAGCACCGCCACCTCCTGGTGCCCGGCCCAGCGCAGCAGCCACCACGCGCGGGCGGCGATGGACCCGTCCGCGTCGTCGTAGACCACGACGGGATGACCCGCGCGCACCCCGGCGGCCCGCAGCACGTCCTGGAGCGCGGCGGGCTCGGGCAGCGGGTGGCGGCCTCCGTCCCCGGGCGCACCGGCGAGCGCGGTGTCGAGATCGAGGAACACCGCGCCCGGAACGTGACCGGCCTGGTACGCCTCGGCCCCCGGAGGGCCGCCCAGCCGCCAGCGCACGTCGAGGACAACAGGACGTTCCCCGGGCGAGCGGTCCGCCGCTTCGGCGAACTCGGCCGTGGTGATCAAGGGAGCCATTCCGCCATCCTGCCTGCCATGCCCCCATCTGCCCAGGTGGGGTCACCTTTTTCGGCGCCACGATTTGTTATGCCATCGCGTGGGCGTCGCTGTCCGGCCCAGCGACTACGATAGGTAACGCAGACGAAGGGGACAGCGTGAACGATCTCATCGACACCACAGAGATGTACTTGCGTACCATCTACGAGCTCGAAGAAGAGGGTGTCGTCCCACTGCGCGCGCGGATCGCGGAGCGGTTGCAGCAGAGCGGTCCCACGGTGAGCCAGACAGTGGCCCGGATGGAACGTGACGGCCTCGTCGTCGTCGCGGACGACAGGCACCTCCAGCTGACCGATCACGGCCGTGAGCTGGCCATCGCCGTCATGCGCAAGCACCGCCTCGCGGAACGGCTCCTGGTCGACGTGATCGGCCTCGAGTGGGAGCACGTCCACACCGAGGCCTGCCGGTGGGAGCACGTCATGAGCGAGGCCGTCGAGCGCAAGCTCGTCAAGCTGCTCGACCACCCCACCACTTCGCCCTACGGCAACCCCATCCCCGGGTTGGACAAGCTCGGTGAGGGTGGGGAGCCCGCTCCTCCCGCCGAGCCGGACCTGGTGCGGCTGGACGAATTCTCCCGCGCCGGCGGCGGCAAGGTCGAAATCCGCCGGATCGCCGAGCACCTCCAGCTCGACGAGGCGCTCATGACCGAGCTGAAGTCCGTCGGTCTCCTTCCCGGCCGCACGGTCAGCGTCGCGAAGTCCAACGGTGGCGGCGCGACCATCGAGATCACCGGTGAGAACATCTCTGTGCAGGTGGCAACCTCCGTACTCCACGCAGTACTGGCGCAGGCCCGGTGAGCGCCGCCGCAGAAGCCGCGGCGACGTTCCACATGGTGCACGGCAGCACGCCCGCCGGCGTGTGGTCGGCACCGGGACGCGTCAACCTGATCGGCGAGCACACCGACTACAACGACGGCTTCGTCCTGCCGTTCGCGCTGCCGCACCGCCTGGCCGCCGCCGCATCCCGGCGTGAAGACCAGGTGCTCACGGTGGCCACGCTCGGCTCGGACGGCCGCGTCCAGTACTCCGGCCCACTGGACATCCCCACCCTGCGTCCCGATGTCATCGAGGGCTGGGCGGCCTACCCCGCCGGGGTCACCTGGGTCCTGCGGGACCAGGGCTTCGACCGCGGCGCCGACATCGTGATCGCGGGCGACGTCCCCTCAGGCGCGGGCTTGTCCTCCTCTCACGCGCTCGAATGCGCCGTGGCACTGGCCCTGCTGGGTCTCGCCGGCGTCGAGCTCGACGACGAGGCCGAAGGCACTCCGACGCGCCAGCAGATAGCCCGGTGGGTGCAGCGCTCGGAAAACGACTTCGTCGGGGCGCCCACGGGCCTGCTGGACCAGACGGCGTCGCTCTGCTGCACGGAGTCCCATGTGCTGTTCCTGGACGTGCGCTCCGGCCAGTTCGAGCACGTCCGGTTCGACGCGGCCGCCTCCGGGATGCAGATCCTGGTCCTCGACACCCGCGCCAAGCACTCCCACGCCGAAGGTGGCTACGGGGAGCGGCGCAAGGGCACCGAACGCGCCGCCGACCTGCTCGGCGTCAAAGCGCTGCGCGACGTCACGCTGGACGGCCTGCCGGGCGCCCTCGCCACCCTTCCCGAAGAGCTGGGCCCGCTGGTGCGGCACGTGGTGACCGAGAACAAGCGCGTGCTCGACGTGGTGGAGCTGCTGCACGCCGGCAAGCTCGCCGAAATCGGCCCGCTGCTCGACGCCTCGCACGAAAGCCTGCGCGACGATTACCGGGTCTCCTCGGTGGAGCTGGACCTCGCGGTCGACTCCGCTCGCGCCGCCGGTGCGCTCGGGGCCAGGATGACCGGTGGCGGCTTCGGCGGCTCGGCCATCGCGCTGGTCCGCGAGTCCGAAGTGGACGCTGTGGAGAACGCGGTGGCGGCGGCCTTCGAGTCCGCCGGGCTGCGCCGCCCGCGGGCTTTCGTCGCCGTGCCGTCGCGCGGTGCCGGCCGCGACTAGGACGCGTACTTGCGGGACATGCCCTAGCTGTCCACACAGGAGTAACCGGGGCGAGCAACCCCGTGGCGGCTGAGGCGTCGGAGTAGGGGAAGGTAGTCCCCATCTCCGCCGCCCGACCGGAAAGGCTCGACCGTGACCGACACGCAGACGCAGACCCCGCCCCTGAAACTCGTCGTCACCGGGGGGGCCGGCTACGTGGGCAGTGTGTGCGCCGCCAGGCTGGTCGAAGCCGGCCACGAAGTCACCGTGGTGGACGACCTCTCCACCGGTCACGCCGACGCGGTGCACCCCGGTGCCCGGTTCATCGAAGGGGATGCCGCCGAGACGGCCGAAACCCTGCTGGCCGAAGGCTTCGACGGCGTGCTGCACTTCGCCGCGAAGTCGCTCGTGGGCGAGTCCATGGAGAATCCCGCCAAGTACTGGCAGGGCAACGTGGTGACCTCGCTGCGGCTGCTCGACGCGATGCGGACCCACGGCACCCCACGGCTTGTCTTCTCCTCCACCGCCGCGACCTACGGCGAGCCGGAAAGCTCGCCGATCCCGGAGTCCGCCCCGACCCGACCGACGAACACCTACGGCGCCACCAAACTGGCGATCGATCACGCCATCACCTCCTATGCCCTCGCCCACGGCCTCGCCGCGGTCAGCCTGCGGTACTTCAACGTCGCCGGTGCCTACGGCGTCTTCGGGGAGCGGCACGCCACGGAAACCCACCTGATCCCGCTGGTGCTGCAGGCCGCCACCGGCCAGCGCGACCAGGTCAGCATCTTCGGCGAGGACTACCCGACCGACGACGGCACCGCGATCCGCGACTACATCCACGTCGCTGATCTCGCCGACGCCCATCTCCTGGCGCTGCGGCACGCCGCCAAGGGGGAGCACAAGATCTACAACCTGGGCAGCGGCACCGGTTTTTCGGTGCGCCAAGTGATCGAAGCCTGCCGCCAGGCGACCGGCCACCCCATCCCCGCCGTGGTCTCCCCGCGCCGTGCGGGTGACCCGGCGGTGCTCGTGGCCGCCAGTGACCGGGCCCGCGAGGAACTCGGCTGGAAGCCGGAACGCACCGATCTGATCGGCATCGTCACCGACGCCTGGACCTTCACGCAGGAACGCCGGGCCGCGCAGGGCTAATCCGGGTCCGTCAGGCTCTCCATCCCCTCCAGTTTGCCGAGCCTGCTCATCTTCGCGGGCGGCACGCACGCCAGTATCGACTGGTGAAGCAGCTTCGCGAGTACGTGGTCGGGGACGGCGTCGAGCGCGTTTTCGAGGGCCAAGCCCGCGAAGGCGGATTCGTGCCGCATGTACAAGGAGTAACCGAGTAGGACGGCCGGTTCGGCGCGCTCGGGGGCTGGAAGGCACCGGACCAGTGCCAACCACAGTTTCTCGGCGGCCATGGCCCCGGCGCTCCCGGAGGGGACAGCCAATGCCAGGCAGGCGTCACGGATCCGCGGGACGGACAGGGCGACGGCGAGCTCCACGGCCTGTTCGTCGGTCAGGGTGAGGTCGCCGTTCCCGGCCTGCCGGAGCGCGCTCCTCACCACCTCGCGGCCGCGGTTGATCGACTCCGGGATGTCGGACGGCGGGCCGAACTCGTCGTACACCTCGTCCAGCAGGGCCGATCGCCGCGCGACCACGGCTTCGTCGGGCGGGACGAGCACCCCGGCCATGGCTTCGCGGCTGTCATAGGTGACGTGCCCCAGGCTGGCCGTGGTCGCGGCTAGCTCGGAATAGTCGACCTCGGACAACACTCCCCCGCATTCGTCGCCGGCGTAGCACGCCCATGGCGCGCCCGACCTGATCTCGGCGGCCCAAAACGCCTGCAGGACGGGCGTGCCGGAATCGGCGAGCAGTTCTTTGAGCGTCGCGACGAACTCGGCCTGCGGCAGCCGGGCCGGATCGTCGTGCTCCGGCCCGTCACGCCGTCTGCTGACGACGATGACCGTGACACCGAAGTCGCCGTCGCGGGGGAAGGCCGACGCCACGAACGCGGCCTGCCGGCGCGCGAACTCAGGCGGGGGCAAATCCCCTCGCAGGACCCGCCCGAGCCGTCGGCCGTCGAAGCCGAGGTGCGCGATGAGGAGCACCGACTCCGAGGGGCGGAAACCGAGCAGGTGCGGGGTCGCGGCGAGCAGCTCGGCCGGATCCCTGAGCCGGACGCGCGGCAGGCCGGGCTGAGGACTGGACTGGGAGAACGCGGTGGAAGTGGACATGCCTCCACTCTGCGGCGAGGAAAGGCCGCAGAGTGGAGGCGGGGCAAATCTGTGGACAACTCGGCGGCCCTTGAACAACTCGGTCCGGATGATCTTCGCCGGGCGAATTCCGTCGGTGGGATGCGTTACCCTCCCCGACGCCAGGTCGTGTCCTGCAAGTCGAGCAGATGGAGGGCACCTGAGAACCGTGCGGACCTGCGTAAATGCTGCGCACGAACCCGCTTTGGCCGAAGGCACTGCGCCGAAGCATGCTTTACCGCTGAGGCGCCATTCAGCCCTAATCGCAGTGTTCGAACCCGCTCGTGTAGTTGTCCGCGCCGGCCGAACCACCCCACTTGACACAAGTGGCGCTGGCGGCTTTCTTCACCGGCCCGGCGTAGTAGGCGAAGCTGCCCGCGTCGGTAATCCGCGCCGAACCCTGAACCTCCAGGAAAGCGGAGACAGCCGACGCCGCGCCCAGCGAAACCGCCTTCAGGGTCACGACACAATTGTTCTGGTTCGAGGCGTTGTACAGCAGGTAAACCGTGCCGGAAGTACCCAGTGCCTGCTCGTCGACGGCGCTGAATCCGGCGCCGCACACCTCCTCGGCGGAGTACGGGTTACCGCCACAGCTGTTCTTGCTGGTGAAGTTGGTGTGGGCGTAATACGGCACGGCGACACCATTGAGCTTCGCGTTCTGCGTGATGCCGTTCAGGTTCTCCTCGAAATGCAGGTGCGGACCGCTCACGTTGCCGGTCTGGCCCGCCTTGCCGATCTGCGTGCCCGTGCTGACGACCTGGTTCACCGAAACCTGCTGCGCGGAGAGGTGCGCGTACCGGGTCTTCCAGCCGCCGCCGTGGTCGATTTCGATCCAGCGCCCGTAGCTCGCGCTGCCCGCGTTCGCCACTACGGTCACCTTGCCACCGGCCGAAGCGAGCACGGCCATGCCTTCGATGCCCGCCTTCTGGAAGTCGACCGCTTTCACCGGGCTGTGGTAGTCGAACGTGGCCGCGGTGACAGTGGTCCCGCATTTGAACGGGACCTGGAAGTTCGGCGCGGCCGCCGCCGGGGCCTGTCCGGCGACGACTATTCCCAGCGCCGGGATGATCGCCGCCGCGGCTAGCGCGGCGAAGCGTCGCAACCTGTGCATAAGGACCTCCATTGAAAGGGGGTGGGCATCGACCTGCACACAGAAAAGCCCGCCGAAGTACATTTTCCGTACAAGCGTGTTTCTCCACCCCGGGGAGGATCCGCGAATCAACCCGGTTGCCATCCGCGCGCCGACGCCGTGCGCCGCGGAAAAGCCGAAATTCGAACTCATGGGAAACATCAGTTCGGCTACTGTTCTTCTTTATGTCGCCATCACCGCCTTCGTGTTCCGGCGCGTGATCTTCAAACAGCTGCGCGGCAGCACGCTGAGCGGGCGGACGCTGTGGCTGATGCCGGTGGTCCTGCTCGTCATCAGCTGGAAGGACGCCGACGCGGAGGCGATCGCGTGGGCCCGCACGCCGCGGCGGATGGCCAGTCCACTGTGGACACCGAGTTGCAGCAGCGGCTCGCGGGGGTTCTACCAGGCCGGCATCGCGGACTGAGACCGACCGCTGCGACATGGATCGCAGCTGTCCATGGATCGCGCTTGAGCGCGCACAGACTGCATTTGCTCAGAAAGCGGCGCGCAGTACCGTTTTGCCGCCCACGATCGGCAGGATGATGGACGTCTTGGTCAGGTCGATCGCCAGTCCGGCTCCGGGCTTGGGCCGCAGCGTGTAATCGTGGTCGCTGGAGGCGAGCAGGAACTCCAGTTTGTGCCCGGCCGCGAGGACGTAGTCCTTCGGCATCAGTTCGACCTCGACGCGGTAGGACTTGCCGGGCTCGATCGGCTTCGTCACCGCCGGGTCGGTGCGGTTCTGCGGGTCGGTCCAGCCACGGGTGATCACGTGCGAGGTGCCGTCCGGCGCTCGGTCGAGCAGGACGCCGGTGATGTTCGCGGCCGGGCGGTCGAAGGAGATGGACAAGTCGACTTTGGCCGTGCCCGAGAGCCGGACGGGCTTCTTCGCCGCCGTGGTCGAGTACGAAAGGCGGTTGCCCGAGCCGGCGAGATCGGCGAGCTGCTCGATCTTCTTGCTCGAATCGTCGGCTAGCCGCTCGATCGCGGGACGGCCGGGCACCGGGTTGCGAAGGTCGATGGTGCCCTTTGCCGCGCCGCCCGGCCACGGGTACACGGTCGCGTCGGCGGTGCCCGGCGCGGGCCAGTCGGCCTCGTCGACCCACGACAGGTCCTCACGCTGGACGGTCGACTTCGGTTCGAACTGGATACCGTTGCCGAGTCCGTAGAGGTAGTGCGACATCCACTTGTTCAACGTCGACAGCCAGACGTCGCGGCGCAGGGTGTACGGGTCGGCGTGCCCGGCCTGGTGCAGCCAGATCTTGTGCTCGACGCCCTGTGCCTTCAGCGCTTCGTACCACTCGGCGACCTGGCTGGTCTTGACGTTCCAGTCGTTGAGGCCGTGCACCGCGAGCACCGACGCGTGCACCTTGGAGACGTCGTTGCGGTAGTTTCGCACGTCCCAGAACGGGCTGTAGTCGCCGGTCACCCGGTCCTGGTCGGCGGCGAGCTTGTCGATGACCGGACGGCAGATCTCGCGGTCCGGCCTGGTGTAGACATACTCCGCGAGCACGTCGGCGTCCTCGCCCTGGAACCCACCGGCGGCCACGGTGGCGCCGTCGTTGCGGTAGTAGTCGTACCAGCTGGAGATCGCCGCGATCGGGACGATGGTCTCCAGGCCCTCGACGCCGGTACTGGCGACGGCGTTGGGCAGTGTGCCGTTGTAGGACACGCCCATCATGCCCGTCTTGCCCGTGCTCCAGCTCGCCGTCACGGGCGCACCGGCGGCATCGCTCGCGGGGGCCCGGCCGTTCAGCCAGTCGACGACCGAGCGCGCGCCGATGGTCTCGTTGACGTCACCGGTGGTCGGGCAACCGGTGGACTGACCGGTGCCCAGCGACTCGCCGAAGACCACGGCGAAACCGCGGGAGACGAAGTACTGCTCGTACCGCCAGGTTATCGCCGCCGCATCGGGGCCGGCTGCCGACGCGGCGACGCGCGGACCCTCCTGGGGATGTTTCTGCCCTGGGGCGTACAGCTCGACGTCCACGTTGTGGTTGGCGATGTCGTTGCCACCCGCGTAGTACGGGCTCGCCTGGTACACGACGGGGACCTTCATGCCCTCCAAGGTGGCCTTCGGGCGCACCACCTCGACGTGGACCTTGTCGTCCTGGCCGTCGAAGTCGCTGTCCACCGGCGCGCTCACCCAGAGGTTGTCGCGCACGACGTCGGCGGGGCTGAACACCGGCTGTGCCTCGCCGCCCTGGAAAACCGGCGCGGGCGGCGTATCCGCTTGTGCCACAACGGAAGTCGAGGGGAGCGCGACCACAGCCGCGAACAGGGCGAGCAGCCCGAGGCGTACAGAACTCACAAGACCCCCATGCCGGGTAAAGCGGACCGCGTCCCCACGACCCTTCCGGGGGCACCGAGTGGTGTCAAGGGACTAACGTCGGTGTCATGCCGACCGCCGTGGAAGCCCCCATCGTCGCCGTGACCGTCTACCCGCAGCACGCCAGGATCACCAGGAGAGGCCACGCGGTGCTGGGCGGCGAGTCGAGGTTCACCATCGATGGCCTGCCACTGGGCGTCTCGGCCGATTCCGTGCGCGCCAACGGTTCCGGACCGGCGTCGATCCTCGGGGTGGATGTCGGTGTCAGGCGGCGTGCGGAGTTCTTCGACACCGCGCTGCGGGAGCAGCGGGAGCAGCGTCGGGCCGCACAGGCGCGGCTCGACGAGGTCACCGACGCCGAGGCTGTCGAGGCCGCCAAAGCCGAACTGCTCAATTCGCTCTCCCGGCGCAGCGGTGCGGCTTTCGCGAAGGCGCTCGCCGCGGGTTCGACCGAGCCCGAACGGGTCGCCGGCGTGGGCGACGCGCTCGCCGGGCAGCTCGCGCGGGTGCTGAGCCGCCGCCGGGAACTGACCACCCGGCACACCGAACTCGCCGAAGAACTCGCGGCGATCGACCGCGCGATCGGCGCGCACAGCTCCGAGGTCCCGGACAGCACGACGATCACCATCGAACTGGAGGCGCTCCCGGGCGCCGCCGTGGACGCCGGAATCGAGCTCGAACTGTCCTATGTGGTCACCGAGGCGTGGTGGCAGTCGGGTTATGACGTGCGGCTCCTCGGCGAAAAGGTCACGCTCACCTGGCACGGGGTGATCACCCAGAACACCGGCGAGGACTGGCCGGAGTGCGAACTGGCGCTGTCGACCGCGCGCCCGGCCGCGGCTGTCGGCGTGCCCGAGCTCGCCCCGTGGTTCCTGGATCGGGTGCAACCCGTGCGTGCGTACGCCGCGGCGGGCGGCTTCGGCGCCGCCGCTCCGGGCGGATCGCCGGAAAGAGGCGGTTCCCAGGTGAGCAGCAACCGGTCCCGGTTGGCCGACATGGCCACGGCCGCCGCGGTCGTCGAAACGGGCGCCGCCGCGGCGACTTACCGTCCCCCACGGCCGATCGCGGTGCCCTCGGACGGCAGCGCGCACCGCTCGACGATCGCGCGCCTGGAACTGGACGCCGAATTGGACTACGTCACCGCGCCGGTGATCGCCGAAGAGGCCTTCCTGCGGGCCGTCGTCGTCAACAGCTCCGAACACACCCTACGTCCGGGAAACGCTTCGGTCTTCCACGAAACGGAGTACGTCGGCACGACCCGGCTCGCGGTGTGGGCTCCCGGCGAAGAGGTCGAGCTCGCGCTCGGCGTCGACGAGCGCATCCGGGTGGAACGCGAACTCGTGCGGCGCGCGGCCAGCAAGGCGACACTGTCCGGCACCAAACGCCGCGAAGCCGAGTACCGCACGAAGGTGACCAACCACGGGCCCCGCCAGGCGACGGTGACGGTGATCGACCAGGTGCCGGTGTCACGCGACGAAGGTGTCGTGATAAAGGACGTAAACAGCAAGCCCGAACCGTCGGAAACCGATGAACTAGGCGAATTCACCTGGCGACTGGAATTGGCGCCAGGAAAGACGGGAGAAGTCACGCTCGGATTCCGCGTCGACGTGGCGAAAGGCGTGGACCTGGCCGGATGGCGCGAGTAACACATAGGTTTTACACAGCAAAACACAGGAAACCAACAGCAAAAAACGGCAACTAATCTTCTGATTGTGCGCGTTAATGAGGCATGCACAGACGGAGATTATGGCTCGCATTGGCGAGTGCGGGCGTAGTTGCGACTGTACTCACGGCGACCTTTCTGCTACTTCCGTCGAACAAGGCCGGCACGGTCGAAGCGGCGAAGATCACCACCGCGCCACCCACCACCGCGCCACCCACAACCCCGCCACCCACCACATCCCCGTCCAGTTCCGTCCCGCCGACGCCCAGCCCCGCGGCACCGGTGACCCTGACCGAAGACGAGCAGGCGAAGCTCGCCGCGGCGGTCAAAGCGTCGGTGCTCGCCGCGTCACCGAGAACGACCCTCGACTTCGTCGTCTACGACAGGGAGACCGGCGAAGACCTGGCGTCGATCAACGGGGACGCACCCCTGTACACCGCGTCCGTGGTGAAGCTCCTCATCGCGATCGACGCGTACCGCGACTCCGGCTGGATCACCCCCGACGCCGACACCGTCAAAGACCTCACCACCATGCTCTCCGGGAGCAATGACGGGATCGCCTCGGCGTACTGGGTCGACGACGGCGGGACGGCGATCATCAAGCGCATGGTCAGCCTGATCGGTCTCGACCACACGATCGCGCCGACCGACCCCGGCGAATGGGGCATGACGAAGATGAGCGCGAACGACGTCATCGCGGTCTACCAGTTCATCGACGAGCAGATGCCGGACGACGCGAGCGCGACGATCATGAACGCGCTGGCCGCGGCCAAGAATCCGGCCGACGACGGTTTCCCGCAGTACTTCGGCATTCCGGACGCGTTCACCGGCACGCAGTGGGGGGTCAAACAGGGCTGGATGGAACTGAAGACCTCGCTGGTGCTGAACACGACCGGAGTGGTCGGCTCCGACTCGCGCTATGTCATCGCGTTGCTGACCCAGCAGCCGGTGACCGTCGGGTGGACGAAGGGCCGCGCCGCCGTCACCGCGGGAATGACCGCGGCGGCGGCGGCGCTGAAAAACGTTCTCTCGCCGTCCTGAACAGGACACGGCCTTGGGAAACGGCCTAGCCCTGCGAGATGTAGGCCTCGAGCTGCTCCTGGCTCTTCTCGAGCTCCTGCATCCGGTTCTTCACGACGTCACCGATGCTGATGATGCCCGCGAGCTTGCCGTCGACCAGCACGGGCACGTGCCGGATCCGGCGTTCGGTCATGAGTCTGCTCAGGTCGTCGACCGAATCCTCAGGCACGCAGCTCGCGACCATCTTGGTCATGATCTCGGAGACCGGCTTGTCCAGCAGGTCCGTGCCGTGGTCGTTGAGTCTCCGCACGACGTCGCGCTCCGAGACGATGCCGGCGATTCCTTCCGGGCCGACCACCACCATGGCGCCGACGTTGTGTTCGGCCAAGCCGCTGAGCAACGCTTTCACGGTGGTCTGGGGTTCGACCGTTGCCACCGCGGTCCCTTTGCTCCGCAGCAAATCGGAAATTCGCATCGCGATCCTCTCCGGTTCGGTGAGCTCGATCACTAAGGTTATGGCCTGGAGCGCGGGTGCGAAAGTCGCCGATGCGGGCAAAAGGGTCACGGACCGGGGTTTGCGCAGCGTAGCGGCACCTTGATCAGTTTGTTTGCCCCGCTGGGGAAACGTCCGGAAGTTTGCGAAGCACCACCCTCGGGCCGAGGTCTTCGAGCCCGGCGGCCTTCTCCCCGGCGACCAGTTCGCGCAGTTCGGGGCCCCAGCCGGACGCGTCGAAGAGCTCGAAACCACGCGCGAAGTACCACGGCGCGTTCCACGGGACATGCGTGAACGTCGTCAAGGTGACCGGGACGTCCGCACGGCCGACGGCGGCGGACAGCAGCGCCGAGCCGACGCCGCGACGGCCGTGGGCACGCCGGACGGACAACTGGTGGACGTGCCGGTGAGCACCGACGGGCCCGGTGACGATGAAGCCGATCGGCGGGTTCCCGGCCGCGAAGACGGTGTGGGTCTCGCCGATCTCGTCGAGGACACTGCCCGGCGGGAATTCCATCTCCGGGAACATCCTGTCGGAGTCGAGCTCCACTTCGCGCAGCAGCGCGAATTCCGCTGGGACGGCGACCCGGATCACGGCTCACCGAGCCGCTCGGCGAGACCGTCCAGTCCGGCGCGGACGCCCGCCGCGTAGTCGTCCGAGGCCAGCGCGTCCAGCCTCGCGCGGGCGAGTCCGAGATGTTCGCGGGCGCTGCCGAGGTCACCGAGTTTGCGGTAGTCCTCGCCGAGGTTGAGGTGCAGCGAGGGATAGAATCCTTTCACCGCTAGGGAAGAATGGTGTTCCTTGGCCCGCTCGTCGGTCAGCGAATCGGCCGCCCTCAGCGCGCGTAGATCCCATTCGAGTTCCTCAGCTGGGTCGTCCTGGACATCCGCCATGTAGTGCGCGAGCGCGCAGCGGTGCAACGGGTCGCCGTCGTCGCCGATTTCGGCCCACAGCCCGGCGAACAGTGCCCGCGCGCCCGGCCGGTCACCGCCGAGATGCGACCGCAGGCCCTCGTGGATGGCGGCCATCGTCGGATCCGGCTCGGTCACGCGTAACTCCCTTGTCCATCAACGCCCGCAGCCGCCGCAGGCCGGGCTCGATCTGTGTCACCGGGATGGCACCGTACCCGAAAACCAGTCCCGATCGGCCGGTCTTTCCCATCGAGAAGGAGTCGAGCGCGTACAGCGAAACGCCGTCCCGCCCGGCCGCGCGGGCGTACGGCCGGGCGTCGAACTCGCTCAGTGCGCTGAGATGCAGACCCGCCGACGACGCTATCGGCGTCAGCACATCGGCGAAGTCCCGGCGCAGAATCTTGAGGATCAACCGCTGCCTGGTTTCGTACTCGCGCCGCATCTTCCGGATGTGCCCGGCGAAACCACCGCTGTCGACGAACTCCGCGAGCGCGGCCTGCGCCGGGTTCGGCGAATGCCAGTCCGAGAGGAACTTGGCCTTCACGAGCGCGTCGCGCAAGGACGGCGGTGCCACCAGGAAGCCGAGTCGGAGCGCCGGGGAAAGCACCTTCGAGAACGAGCCGACGTAGACCACGCGGTGGCTGGTGTCGAGGCTGAACAACGGTTCCAGCGGACGTCCGGCGAAGCGGAACTCGGTGTCGTAGTCATCCTCGATGATCGCGGCGTCGTTCTTTTCCGCCCAGGCAAGCAGTTCCAGCCGCCGGCTCAGTGACATCGCCATGCCCAGCGGGAACTGGTGGGACGGTGTCACGTAGACCAGCCGGCAGCCTGCCGGGATCCTCGCGACGACGATCCCCTGGTCGTCGACGGGAACACCGGCCGTCTCGGCGCCGAGCGTGTCGAAGAGAAAACGCGGCGGCGGATAGCCAGGGTCTTCGACGGCGACACAGTCACCGGGTCGCAGGAGGACGCGCGCGACGAGGTCGACGGCTTGCTGTGCGCCGTTCGTCACCAGGACGTCCCCGGCTTCGGCGCGCACATCGCGGGAGAGACCGATATGCCGGGCGATCGCAGCCCGCAGCCGGGCGTGCCCGCGGGGATCACCGTAAGTCAGGCCGTCGGCCTTCGTCTCGCGAAGGTGGCTCGAGGTGAGCCGGCGCCAGGTGTCGAACGGAAATCGCCGCACGTCGGGAACCCCGCTGCGGAAGTCGAATTCCGGCGACGGCGCGAAGCCCCGCGGCGGGTTCGGCACCGCGTCCCACACCTGCGCGGGACACAGCGAGGCGACCTCCTGCCGGGCAGGTCGGTCCTCGGTGCTCCCCCGCGCGAACCCGGCTTGCACGAAGGTGCCGGCCCCGACCCTGCCGATGAGGAAACCCTCCGCGGTCAACCTGTCGTACGCGGCGCTGACGGTGTTGCGGGAGACGAGGAGCCTCCTGGCGAATTCCCTGGTCGGCGGCAGGGCTTCCCCGACGAGGATCCGGCCGTCCAGGATGGCGGCCCGGAGCTGGCGATAGATCTCGTCCCGGCGGCCGCGGCCGCCCTCGAAGTCGATGTGGATGTCCACCACGCCGAGCATAGATTGGCCCACCCGGGAATGGGTGACTTTGGCACTCTTCGTGGGCCGATAGCCGGATTAGCGTTGCGCTATGGATACCCGCGAACTCGACCGCCACACGCTGGCCGTGCTCGACAAGATCGTCAGCAGCGTGACCGAAGCCGACCTCGGCCGTGAAACCCCGTGCGAGGGCTGGGATCTCGGCGATCTGCTCCGCCACCAGGTCGCCGAGAACAATGCGTTCGCCATCGCCCTGCGCGAAGGCTCCGCGCCGGACTGGAACGACGGCGATCTCGGCCGGGACCCGTACCGCGCCTATGCGGATTCCGTGGACGCCGCCGTGGCCGCGTTCGCCGAAGAGGGTGTGCTCGAACGTCTCGTGACCATCCGCGAATTCGGTACCTTCCCCGGCTCGTTCGCCGCCCTGATGCACCTCGTCGACTCCGTCGCGCACGGCTGGGACCTGGCCAAGACCCTGAACCTTCCCTACGAACCCGGCGAAGACGCCGTCGCGGTCGCGTTGGCTTTCGCCGAGAAGATCCCGGCCGATCCCGGAGACCGCACAACGCGCGGATCTTTCGACGTCGTGATCGAGGTTCCGGCCGGCGCTTCCCCGTTGGACCGCTTCCTCGGGCTCACCGGCCGCGACCCCGGCTGGGCGCCGTCGATCAGGTGACCTCGGACGCGGGCACGGACCAGGTGTCGCAGGCCGCGGTCAGCTTTCCCTTGAACCCGGCCTGTGCCCAGCTGAGCTGGTGCTTGCGGCTGCCGTGGGTCTCGCTGTCGCTGGTGTTGCCGTAGTCGGCGATGGCCGCGTTCGCCGTCGACGCGCTGATGTCGCCGCGCCCGGCCGCCGCCGAGATGAACAGGGCGCCGAAGCAGTTCGCCTGGAGCTCGATGCGGCGGACCCGCTCCTGGTCGTCCGGACTGCTCTCGTCGTCGGTGGTCATCTGGTTGCTCGCGGCGACCAGGATGCCGCTCTCGTTCTGCACGTGGTGGCCGTACTCGTGCGCGATCGTCGCCAGGTGCGAACCCTTGTTGACGCCGACGGCCTCCAGCATCCACTCGCGCGGGGCGTAGATCGTGCTGTCGCCGGGGCAGTAGTAAGCCAGCGCCTTCTTGCTGTCCGGCGCGTCGCCACAGCGGCTGACCTGCGGGATCTTGACCTGCAGGAGCGCCTTGGCCGTCGGCTCGTTCACCTGGCGGAGCGCGGGTTGCCACGCCTCGTCGAGACAGGTGATCTGGGCTTCGTAGAACGCTGTGAGTTCCGCGTCGGAACGACCGAGCGCGGGCAGTGCGCAGGTGACATCTGTCAGCCGGACACCGGCTCCGAGCAGCGGATTCTGCGCCAGCTCGTAAACCTTCTCGGCCCTCGTCGAACCCGAGCCTTCGGACTGCTTCGTCTTGGCCTCAGCGGCCGCGCCCGGCGCTTCCAAGGCGTGCCCGGAGATCGTCCTGCCGGAGTTCACTACCAGGACCGCGACGACGAACAAGGCCGCCGAGAACAGGCCGATGATCACCTTCGACGCGGCGCCGAGCTGCCGCGACGGCGGGCTGCCGGTCATCCACGGAGGGCGGTAAGGATCACCGGGCGGCGGTTGGTGGTCGGTCACCGTCATGGACTCCCCCGGGGCGGGCGCGATTTCGGATCCCCCGACCCGGGCGCTGGGCCCAGCATACGGGCACCCGAAACCGCGGGGATCACAAAAGGGGAACGCCGGTCGTCTGGCGATGACCCTGGCCGGAAGACCAGACTGGAGCCATGACCGAAGAGGACCCGTACCTGTGGCTGGAAGACGTGACCGGCGAGCAGGCCCTGGGCTGGGTACGCGCCCGCAACGCCGAGACCGTCGACGAGCTCACCGGCTCCGAGCGGTTCGCCGAGTTGCGCGCCGAGCTCCGCGAGGTGCTGGACGCCGACGACCGCATCCCTTACGTCCGGCGCCGCGGCGAGCACCTGTACAACTTCTGGCAGGACGCGACCCACCCGCGCGGGCTCTGGCGCCGCACCACGCTGGAGGAGTACCGCAAGGAAACGCCCAGCTGGGAGCTCCTGCTCGACCTCGACGCGCTCGCCGAAGCCGAAGACGAGAACTGGGTGTGGCAGGGCGCGACGGTGTTGCGTCCCGGGTACCGCTTCGGCCTGTTGGAACTGTCGCGCGGCGGCGCGGACGCGACCGTGGTCCGCGAGTTCGATCTGGACGAGCGGCGGTTCGTCGAGGACGGCTTCACCTTGCCCGAAGCGAAGAGCAACATCGGCTGGATCGACGCCGACCGCGTCTACGTCGGCACCGACTTCGGCCCGGGTTCGCTGACGAGCTCCGGTTATCCGCGCATCACCAAGGAGTGGCGGCGCGGCACCCCGCTCGCCGAAGCGACGACGGTCTTCGAGGGCAAGCCCGACGACGTCTCGGTGGTCGCGGGGCACGACCCCACCGAGGGCTACGAGCGCGACTTCGTCTACCGGAGCATCGACTTCTACCGCTCGGAACGCCACCTGCGCACCCCGTCGGGCGGCCTGCTGCGGATCGAGGTGCCGGAGGACGCGAAGTCGACCGTCCACCGCGAATGGATGCTGGTGCGCACCCGCTCGCCCTGGACCGTCGGCGGTGTCGACTATCCGACCGGCGCGCTGCTCGCGATCGATTTCGAGTCCTTCCTCGGCGGCGAGCGTGATTTCACCCTGGTCTTCGAGCCGGACGCGCACACCTCGCTCGAGTACTACGCCTGGACCCGCAACCACCTGCTGCTCGCGACGCTTTCCGACGTCAAGACGGAACTGCGGGTGCTCACGCCTGCCGACGGCTGGAGCTCGAAGCCAGTGGCCGGTGCCCCCGCACTCGGCGCCGCCGAGATCCTGGACACCGATCCGGACGTCAGCGACGAGTACATCCTCAACACCAGCGGTTACACCTCACCGTCGACGCTGAGCTACGGGCAGGTCGGCGGCGAGGTCGAGGTGCTCAAGCAGGCGCCTGCCTTCTTCGATGCCGAGGGCATCACCGTCGAACAGTTCTTCGCGACATCACTTGACGGCACCCGGATCCCGTACTTCGTCGTGCGCCCCTCCGGCGTCGAAGACGGGCCGACGCTGCTCACGGGCTACGGGGGCTTCGAGATCTCGCTGACGCCGGGATACAGCGGCGTCATCGGCCGCGGCTGGCTGGCGCGCGGCGGCACCTACGTCGTCGCCAACATCCGCGGCGGCGGCGAGTACGGGCCCGAGTGGCACACCCAGGCCATCAAGTCCGAGCGGCACAAGGTGTACGAGGACTTCAGCGCCGTGGCCGCCGATCTGACCGGGCGAGGCATCACCACACCCGGCAGGCTCGGCATCCAGGGTGGCAGCAACGGCGGGCTGCTGATGGGCGTCATGCTCACGCGGTACCCGGAGCTGTTCGGCGCGATCGTGGTTCAGGTCCCACTGCTGGACATGAAGCGGTACCACAAGCTGCTCGCCGGAGCGTCGTGGATGGCCGAGTACGGCGACCCGGACGACCCGGACGAGTGGAAGTTCATCAGTGAGTACTCGCCGTACCAGAACGTCCACAGTGGACGGAACTACCCGCCCACACTGTTCGTGACGTCCACTCGAGACGACCGCGTGCATCCCGCGCACGCCCGCAAGATGGTGGCCAAGATGCGGGAGCAGGGCTATGGCGTCCGGTACCACGAGAACATCGAGGGCGGGCACGGCGCTGCCGCGGACAACGAGCAGCTCGCGTTCAAATGGTCGCTCGTGTTCGAGTTCCTGTGGGAACAACTCACGCGTCTTCACTGACAGAAGATGTCAGCGAAGACGGTCGAAGCTGAGTCCCCATGAGCACAGACTTCGACTTCCTGCTCGGTTCTCGAACGTCGCCAACCGGCGGCTTCGCAAACTCCTCATCGACAGCGATGACTGGGACGAGTTCCCGGCGACGGCGACGTCCCACAATGTGTTCGGCGGAGCCGGGAACTTCGACGAAATCCTCTTTCCCACCAAGGGTTTCTCGGGCATGACACTGCGACTGTTCTCGCCAGGGACCGGGAAAAGGTCGCTCTACTGGGCGAACAGTCGCGACGGCGCCCTGCAGCCACCGGTGGAGGGCGCCTTCACGAACGGGGCGGGCGAGTTCTTCGGCGACGACGAACACGAAGGCAGGCCGATCCGGGTCCGCTACACGTGGTCGGAGATCACCGCCGAGCACGCGCGGTGGGACCAGGCGTTCTCCGTCGATGGCGGTGAGACCTGGGAGCTCAACTGGATCATGGCGCTCACCAGGACCAGGTAGTCGCGGCTGACGGTGGCGTCGTGACCCGGATCACCTACCCGATGCAAGGGCCAAACGGGGGAGAGTTACGATCTCTTACCTTTTCCGGCCACCCTTCGGAAATGATCATCAAAGCAAAGAAGGACCCTTGTCATCGATAGTCATCCTCAGCGCCTTGGCCACCGTCGGCGCGCTGCTGCTCATCCAGACCAAGGCACGCAGGCAACTCCACATCGCCACCCCCACCGGTAAGACCCAGGCCGGAAACATCGTCGAAAACCACTTCGACGAGCACTGGAAGAATGTCAGCGGACCGGGAACGTTCAACTATCAGCCGAGACTGCGCGAACACGCGCCGACCATCTCGATCACCGTGTCCGGCAACGACGCCTGCAGCACCGTGACCATCTGGACCTCCCGCTACGACTGGTCCTACCACGGCATGTGCCACGCCGCGCTCATGGTGCGCACCCAGCACACCCTCACCAAAAGGCTCACCAGCGAACAGGTCCCGATTCCCGGTTTCCTTTCCGCCAATTCCCATCGCGTGGGCACACTGCCCAGCCTTTAGGAAAGCGTCTAGGAAGCTTCGGCCAGTTTCGCCGAAACCCAGAAACGGACCTTCGGATCGCCGAGCGCGGAAGCCGTGAGCCATTCCGCCGCCCGGCGAGCCTCCCGCACATCCTGGATCAACCCCCACGGCCCCGGCCGTACCCCCGTCGCCCGTCGGACGTCGTCGACGAGCCCGCCGAGGCAGGTCCACGTGTGCCAGCCGCCGGTGTCGAACCCGACCAGCTCGTGACCGAGCACCGTGCTGCCTTCGGGAAACGGCTCCAGCACACTCAGCAGCCGTGGTGCGCCAAAATCGCCGACATCCTCGAGCAACGGCACCACGTCGGCCGCGGCGATGCCCACGGCCAGCACGTGGAGATCCGACCGGCCCGCTCGGTCGCGCGCGTCTTCCGCCGCGGCCACGTCGTCGAACCACTCATCCCAGTCGTCGGGCTGGGCACAGGCGCCTTC
>JAVXWP010000011.1:0-61277 GCA_032230695.1 Actinomycetota bacterium
GAGCTGGGCCCGCAGCTTCTCCTGCGGCAGACAGGAAGGCACACCGGGCACAACGTCGGCGACCTCGCGCCATCGCCGCACGATCCGGCGCGGCACGAGCTCGTCGGTCGCGCACCCCTCGGACGCCGCAAGAGGAATTCCAGGGGGTGGCACCCGGTGCAACCGCGCCAGCACCGAGCCGAGCTCGGCGGCGTCGAACCCCGCACCGTCATCGGGAACGTAGCGGCTCATCAGCACGTCCGGCTCGCCCAGCACGAGGTCCAGCGCTGCCGCGACCGGTATCCCGTGCCCGGCCACATATCTGGTGATCTCGTGCTCGCACCGGAGTAGCGTCCGGGTGTCGACGTGGGGATCGTTGGCGTTCGACTGGAACCGCGCGCCCACCGGTACCCGGAGCACCACAGTGCCTTCCGCCGGATCCATTGCACGGAAGACGGCGAACTCCAGGCCGTTGCCGATCGGGTGCAGATCGGTGAGGTCGTGTGCGGCGGCGAAGGCGGCCACCGCGTCGTGGTTACTCGTCGCCGTGGTCATCTTCCCCCCTCGTTGGGTGTGCGCAGCCTGGCATCGCCGGCCAGTCCCAACGTGACCGGCGGTCAGCACGACGGACAACGCGCGGAGCATTGAGCCACGCAGCGCGCGTCCCCGACGTCACACGATGGCATTGCCGAGAGTGTTGTATTGCCACGACATTTCCTGTTCGGGCAGGTTTCCCTTGTGGCGGTTTTGATGCCACACCACAGTGGCGAGCGAAAGCGACCAATACGCCTCGGCTGCCCGATTTTTCGCGCCTCAGCTCATCCAGAGGCGTCCCCAGAATCGACCTTTTTTTTATCCGGAGCGGTCGGCGGCGAGTAACGCGCGGAGCAGGACATCGGCGCCGAGAACCAGGTCCTCCGGCTTGCTGGCCTCGGCCGGAGCATGACTCACCCCACCGATGCTGGGGACGAAGATCATCGCCATGGGTCCAAGGTGCGCCATGATCTGCGCGTCGTGGCCTGCGCCGCTGGGCAGGTACTGCCACGGCGCCCCGAGCGTGTTCGCGGCCGTCACCACACAACTCGCCAGCCACGGATCGGTGCCGACTTGTCTGGTGACCGCACCGGGCCGCAGCTCGATCGTGGTTCCGGTGCGCCCGGCGATGTCCAGTGCGGCCTCACCGAGCCGCTCGATCGCTGCGGTGATCCGGCCGTGGTCGGTATCCCGCAGGTCGATGCCGAGCACGGCCTCGCCCGGGATGACGTTGCTGATGCCAGGCCCAGCTCGCAACACACCCGTGGTAGCCGCGCGCAGATGACCGCCGATGGCCAGCCGCTGAACCTCTAGCACCAGGTGCGCGGCGGCCACCACGGCATCACGCCGACGCGCCATCGGCGTGGTACCCGCGTGGTTCGCTGCGCCGGTGATCACCGCCTCCACCTTGGCCTGACCGGTGACGGCGGTGACCACGCCGATGCGCGTGCCTGCGGCCTCGAGCACCGGGCCCTGTTCGATGTGAAGTTCGAAGAAGCCGGCGATATCGGCCGCTACCCACGCCGCCTCCCCGATACGGTCCGGGTCGCCGCCCGCGGCGGAAATGCGTTCGGCCAGTGGCACGCCCTCGTAGTCCGGCCGGGCCAGGTCGGCGTGACCGAGCAGACCCGCGACGGCCTTCGATCCCACCATGCCGGGAGTTCCGCGGGCGCCCTCTTCGTTGCTGAACGCTGTGACGGCCAGATCGTGCCTCAGCAAGGCACCCGCATCCCGCACCGCGGCCGCGGCCTCCACCGCCGCGACGACCCCTGCCGGACCGTCCAGCCGACCACCCCCCGCGACGCTGTCCAAATGGCTGCCGAGCACCAGAGCCGCACGCATTCCCCCGATTCCCGGTGCACGTCCCAGCAGGTTCCCCGCCGGGTCGATGTGCACCTGCAGTCCCGCCTCGCGCATCCACTCGGCGACAAGATCACGGGCGCGCACGTCCTCGGCCGAGTACGCGAGCCTGCTCACGCCACCGGCTGGGTCCGCGCCGATCAAAGCGAGCTCGTCGAGCCGGGCGAGCAGCCGCTTCCCGTCGACCCGGAGGTCGGACTCAGTATCGGCCTGAGGACGCGCGGTTCCCTTCATACGAGTCCCCCGGCAGTTTCCAGACGCACCGTCAGAGACCGAGGAGGTCACGAACTCGGGAGTTCGCGGCGAGATGCGCCTGGTAGGCACGAAACCCGCCGAAGTCGGCGATGTCGACGATTTTGTCGCCCTCGGTGATCCGCTCCGGTTGCAAGATCATCGCCCGGACGGTGGAGCCGTCCGCCAACTCGATCGAGCCGAGTTCGAGCTCCCTTGGTTCCTGCGGAAGCAGGGTGTCGAACAGTTGCTCGTCGGTCATCTCGTAAAGCTCGCCAACGATTGAAGCCCCACCGGATTCGACCGGGAGCAAACCCGGGAACTCGTCGCGGACGGCGAAGAACCGGTAGTTCGGTGCGGTGGTGGCCTGGCCGACCAGGACGGCACCGGATACTGCTGCGTGGTCCTTCTGCCCGGACATGGCAGTGCCGTTCAAAAACATGCGTTGCACGAAAACACCCTTCTGGATAACTGGAATCATGCTGTCGGTCGACCTGATGGAATCGGCGCGGGCACCCTGCGCGTCGGTGGCGCTGCGCCGTACGTGTGCCTCCGCCGCGGTGACCGCGCGCGCGACGTCGCCGCTGGCCAACTCTGCCAGCAGCCGCTCGTGTTGCTCCACCGCGGGCTGGGTGCGCGCGGGATCGCGGTAACTCAAGTCGGCGGCGATCTCGAGGTACTGCAACAGGATGTTGTCGAGCAGGCCGGCGAACCGCGCACCGAACGCGATGCGGTAGATCGCGGCATGGAACGCGAGGTGTGCCTCGCCGAACGCGTCGGACGCGGGACCGTGGGCCGCGATGGCCTCCCCCATCGCGGCGATCAGCGCACGCGGTTGCTCCCACTGTTCAGGCTTGGCCCGCTCGCAGGCCAACCTGGCGGCCAGCTTGTCGAGCTCTTGCCGCACCAGGAACAGGTCCTCGATTTCGTCGGCGCCAATCGCCCGGGACCACAGCCCGCCGACGGGCCTGCGCTCGGCGAAGCCTTCGCTTTCCAACCGGCGCAGGGCATCGCGCACCGGTGTTCGGCTCACCCCGATCTGGGTGGCCAGTTCGGTCTCCACCAGGTGCGTATTCTCCGGGACTTGTCCGGTGGACAAGGCCTTGCGCAGCGTCCGGTAGACGTACTCATAGGTTTTCTGGCGCACCGCGGCAGGTAGCGAATTCACTCCGCTGAGACCTGTCTTCGTGACCACCGTGTCGTCATTCGTCAATGCTGCCCACTCGCCTCTCGACGCAAGAACCGGCCGGAGCCGGGCTTGCCGATGAACAGCCCATTTTCCACGACTGCGCGTCCGGCAGAAATCACGGTGCGCACCGCACCGGTGAGCTGCCAGCCCTCGTACAAGCTGTAATCGACCTTCATGTGGTGGGTGTCGGCGCTGATCGTTGTGTGGCCGAGTGGGTCGAACACCACCAGGTCGGCGTCCGAGCCGACGGCGATGGTGCCCTTGCGCGGAAACAGGCCGAACAGCCGCGCCGGCGTGGTGGCGAATACCTCCACCATCCTGCGCAGCGTCAGTTTCTGGCCGAGTACCCCACCGGAATACAGCAGTTGCAGTCGGTGCTCGATTCCGGGTCCACCGTTAGGAATCTTCGAAAAGTCGTGCTCCCCCAAGGTTTTCTGACCGTTCAAACAGAACGGGCAGTGATCGGTGGACACCACCTGCACGTCGTCGGTACGCAGGCCACGCCACAGTTCCGCGTGATGCCGGGCGTCCCGCAGCGGCGGCGTCAGCACATACTTAGCCGTCTCGAAACTGTCGTCGTCATAGACGCTGGAATCCAGGAACAGATAATGCGGGCACGTCTCGGCGAACACCGGCCGGCCGCGGTCACGTGCCGCTGTGACCTCGCTGAGCGCCTCGCCACAGGACAGGTGCACGAAATACACCGGCGCGTCTGCCATCTCGGCCAGCGCGATGGCCCGGTGGGTCGCCTCGGCCTCGGCCAGCTCTGGACGGGTGCGGCCATGCCAGCCCGGGTTCGTGTGCCCGGCGGCTAGTGCGCGGCGTACCAGCACATCGATGACCGGTCCGTTCTCGGCGTGTACACAGCACAACGCACCGAGTTTGCCGGCCCGCTCCAACACGGTGAAAATCGTGGCGTCGTCCACCATGAGCTCGCCGGGATAGGCCATGAACAGCTTGAAGCTGGTGACGCCGTCGCCGACCAGCTCGTCGATCTGTCCGAGCGAATCGGAATCCATCTCGGTGATCACGACGTGCTGCCCGTAGTCGATCACCGCCTTGCCCTCGGCGGCGGCGAGCCCGTCCTCGATCGCGGCCCGCAGGTGCTGCCCGCGCCGCTGCTGGGCAAAATTGACCACCGTCGTGGTTCCCCCGAAGGCCGCGGCGATCGTGCCGGACTCGTAGTCGTCGGCGGTGGTCGTATCGCCCAGGTTGAACGCAAGATGGGTGTGCGGATCCACCCCACCTGGCAACAGGTAGCAGCCGGTCGCGTCGATGACCTTGTCGGCGGGCAGATCCAGCGACGCGCCGATCATGGTGACCTTGTCGTCCTCGACGTAGACGTCGCCAAGGTAGTCGTCGGCCGCGGTGATCACTCGTGCGCCCTTGATCAGCAGGCTCACGAGCCACTCACCCACGCCGTCTCGTCGCCGCTGAACTTGTTGATCCCCATGGGTTCGGCGCAGCAACGCCGGTAGATCTCGGCGAAGTACGGCTCGAAGGCGCGGTTCATTTCCTCGATCTTGGCGTAGCGCCCCAGATACTCATCAGCCAGTGCGCGCAGCTCGTCGAGCACGGCCTGCTCGTCGATCAGCAGGCATCGGCCGTCCCGCACCACCGGCTGCCCGTTGACCCACACCTCGGTGATGGAGTCGCCGTTCTCCACGTACACCAGGTGCGAAGGCAGGTCGTTGAGCGGCGTGAAATTGAGCGACCGCAGGTCCAGCAGCACGAAATCGGCTTTGAATCCGGGTGCGATCGCGCCCACATCATTCCCCAGCCGCGCCGACCGGGCACCGCCTCGGGTGGCCGCCCACAGGACCTCCCCGGCCGTGGGCCAGGTCTGGTAGTCGGGGCTGGTCACCTTGTGCAGCAGCGCGGCCGACTTGACGACGTCGAACATGCGGGCGGAGTCGTTGGTGGACAGTCCATCCGAGCCGAGCCCCAGGTTGACCCCGGCGTCGGCCAGTGCGCGCCACGATGCGATGCCTGAGCCCAGTTTCAGATTGGAGATCGGGTTGTGCGCCACCGACGCACCTACCTCACCCAGACGTGCGATGTCGCTGTCGGTGAGCCAGATCCCGTGTGCCAGCGTGGCCCGGTCGCTGAGGACCCCGAGTCGGTCCAGGTGTTCCACAAGTGTGGAGCCGTAGAACTCGCGGCCGGTGACCGCCTGCATCTTCGTTTCGAGGACGTGCACGTGGAAGGTGGTGTCGTGCTGCGCGGACAGTTCGTTCGCGGCAACGAACAGGTCGTCGGTGCATCGCTGCGGGCCGCTGGGCGCGATTACGTACCGCAGCCGCCCGGCGCGCCCGTCGTAGCGCGCCAGCGCTTCCTTGCTGAACTCCAGGTACTCCTCGGTGCTGCGCGGACGCGCCTCATGTGCCTTGGCGAGCAGGTCGGCGGGCAGCACCTCTGCCGCGAACGGGATGGTGTCGATGTAGGGCCGGTTGACGATGTTGCCCGAGCAGTTCGCCCGGATGCCGATGTCCTCGTAGCCGCGGAACACCGCGTCAAGTGCGGCCAGGCTCTGTGTTGGGCCCTCGATGACGTCGTCGAGCAGGCAGGTGGCGCCGTTACGCAGCGATTCCATACCCACTAGCAGGGTGCGGAGGTACACCAGCCGCTCCGACATCGGTTCCAGACCGAGAATCGGGTACGCCAGCAGCATCCACAGTTCCAGCGGCAAATTGTCATAGCGCCCCTTGAACAACGCCTCCCACGAATGCACGTGGGCGTTGACCAGCCCGGGCATGATGACGCGGTCGGTTGCGTTCACCACCGTCGCGCCGTCGGGGACGTCCAGGTCGGGGCCGACCGCGTCGATCCGGTCGGCGATGACCAGGACGTCGGCGCGGAACGGCTCGGCGCGATGCTCATCGTCCATGGCCAGGACAAGTGCGTTGCGGAACAACGTGGTCACGAAACCTCCTTGGGAGCGCTGGGGAAAAGATCCGTACGGCGGTGTTCGAAATAACGCAGCGTGCGGCGGGTCTGCGCGAGCACGTCGAGATCGACCTTGGCGAGCGCCAAGCCGGGTCCGTCCTGCCGTGGCCGGTGCGCGAGTAGCTCGCCGTCCGGACCAACCACGCAGGACTCACCGAAATTGTCGACCTCGTAGCCACCGACCCACTCGGTGCCTACCTTGTTGGCGGCCACCGCGAACAGGCCGTTCTCGCGGGCGTGGGTGCGCAGCTCGCCGAGGAAGAATTCGGCGCTGTCACCGCCACTGCCGGCCACCGGGACAGCGACCAGGTCGGCGCGCAGCGAACGCAGTTCCCGCCAGCACTCGGGAAATCGGCGGTCGTAGCAGATCAGCGTGCCCAGCCGGAGCCGGTCCATCGCGTGCACGCCGAGCCGGTCGCCCGCGGTGAAGTGCGCGGGTTCGTCGAACCCGGGTGGAGGTTCGTCGCCCACCGGCAGGTGCAGCTTGCGGGTCGCGTGCTGCGCCCGGCCTTTGCGGTCCACGGCGGGGAGGATCCGTCCATTGTGGATAACCACGGCCGAGTTATGGAATGTGCCGGCGGTGTCGCGTTCGAACATCGGCAGCACCACGTTGAGGCCCAGCCCGGCCGCCACCGCACCGATGTGTTCGGTGAGCGGCCCGGGTACCGGCTCGGCCCAATCCCGGTATGCGCCGGCCGGTTCGGCACAGAAGTACGGCGTGGTCGCGAGTTCGGGCAGCACGGCCAGGTCCGCGCCGGCCTCCGCGGCCTCGGTCAGCGCGGATTCGACGGCGGCCAAGTTGGCGGCACGATCGTTCCCGCAGGCCGGCAGTTGCACCGCCGCGACCGTTGTCACGCTCACCGGGCGGCCCTTTCCTGCTCGGCGAACGCCCTGTCGACCTCGTCGGCAAGCAGGTCGACCAGCTGGTCGTGCAGCTCGTGGTATGCCGCCGAACGCGGGTCCCGGGGGCGATCCAGCTCGACGTCCACAATGGCCTTGAACCGGCCCGGCCTGGCGGTGAACACCACGATCCGGTCGGCCAGCGCCACGGCCTCGTCAATGCTGTGGGTCACGAACAGCACCGACGCGCCGCTTTCCTCGCGCACCTGGGCGATGTAGTCCTGCAGCTTCGCCCGCGTCTGCACGTCCAGCGCGGCGAACGGCTCGTCCATCAACAACACCCGTGGCCGCATGGCCAGTGCCCGCGCGATCGCGGCTCGCTGCCGCATGCCGCCCGACAGTTCGTCGGGGTGCTTGTCCAGCACGTCGCCCAACCCCATGGTGCGCAACAGTTTCTGCGCCACTTCGCGACGTTCGGCCTTGGGCACACCGCGCAGCCGTAACCCGAAGCCGACGTTGTCGGCGACCGAGAGCCACGGGTACAGCGAGGACTGCTGGAAGATCATGCATCGGTCTGGGCCCGGGCCGGTGACCGGTTCACCATCGGCCTCGATGAGGCCCGCGGTGGGCTGTTCGAGTCCGGCGACCATGGACAGCAGCGTGCTCTTGCCGCAGCCGCTCGGTCCCAGCATCACCACAAACTCGCCCGGTCGTACGTCCAGGTCGACATTGTCGACCGCGAGCAGTTCCTTGGTGGTGCCCTCACCCCAGATCTTGGTGACGCCGCGGCACCGCAGCGCTCCGGTCGCGTCGGTCATCGGCTTCCTCCATTCGATGCGGGCTGCCACCACAGCAGCCGCCGCTGCAATTGCCGGAACGCCGTGTCCAGCAGGTACCCGGTGACGCCGATCAATGTCATGGTGAAGAACACCAGACTGGCGTTGAAGGTGTTGCGGGCCAGCATGACCACCTGCCCCAGGCCGCTGCCGACGCCGACCGCCTCGGCGAGCAGCACGACCATCCACGCCGCGAACAGGTTGAGCCGTAAGGTTTGCAGCAACCCGGGCAGGATGGATGGCACAATGACCTGGAACAGCATCTGGCGCTTGCTGGCTCCCATCGTGCGCGCGAGGTTGAGGTAAGTGGCGCTCACGCCATTGATCTGGCTGATCGTCGCCAGCGTCATCACGAAGTACACCCCGACGAATACCATGAACACCGCGGGCCCGTTGCCGATCCCGAACAGGAAGATCGACACCGGCAGCCAGGCGATCGGCGAGATCGGGGCGAGCAGCGTCAGCGTGGGCAGTACCAGTCCCCGCACCACCCGGAACTGGGTGATCAGGGTACCGGTCACCAGGCTGGCGACGAACCCGAGGGCCAGCCCGGCCAGGACCCTCAGCAGCGTGGCGACGATGGTCGTGAGCACCGCGACCACGGGCGCTGCCTGGGCCTGTCCGATGGTGGAGGTGTCGAAGAATTTGGCCTGCCTGCTGAAGTTTTGCAGGAAGATATGTGGTGGCGGCAGCAGCAGTTGCGGTGCCCATCCGGCTGCCCAGGCCAGCTCCCATAGCCCGGCGAACAGCGCGACCGAGGCAACCCACCACCCGGCGGCCACCCCGGTCTTGCGCGCCCATGAGCGCTTGCGCCGCGCCGCAGCGGTCTGTGGCCGTGCGCGGCCGACAGCGATCTCTGCGGTCTTGCTCATGCTGCCGCCCGCTGCAAGGAGTGGTACAGCTCCTGGTTCTCCTGGATCACCTGGTCCAGCAGCGTCCAGTCGAAGATGTTCTTGTCCGGCAGGTTCTTGAGATAGCCAAGGTCTTTCAAACCCGCCCCGCGGTCCAGCATGAACTGTGCCTTACCACGTTGATCAACGACGTTGGGTTGCTTGGTGGAGGCGTCCAACGTATCGGCGACACTGGCCTTGAAGTAGGTTCCGACGGTGGCCTGCACCGCGGCGGGCCGGTCTTGTTCGGACTGCTGCTGGGCGACGAGCAGACCCTTGATGAGTGCCTTGACCGCCTTGGGATTCTGAGTGAGCAGGTCGTCGCGCACAGCCAGGACACAGTCGGTGTAACCGGGTCCGTAGACGTCGGTGCCGTCGGAGAGCTTCACCGCCCCGGGCCGCGCCATGAGAGCCTGTGTGGCATAGGGCTCGATATGGCACATGCTGTCGATCGAGCCACTGATGAACGCTTGTGCCAGTTCGGGCGAGGTGCCGAAGTAGCGCACCGAGACATCCTTAAAGGACAGTCCGGCTTTCTTGAGGTAGTCGTAGGGCAGCATCTCCAACGTGTCGGCCTGGAACGTGCCGAGCGTCTTACCACGCAGGTCGGCAGCGCTCGTGATGCCCTGCTGCGCCACGATCACGCAACCCTGAATGCCGCCGCCGGCCACGATGGTCACCGGCGCGCCGGCGTCGTGCAGGGTCATGAACTGGGTGTAGGGAATGAGCGAGACGTCGACCTGGCCGGCACCGAACAGGGTCACGATGTCGGCATTGGTCGGGGTGACCACAAAATCCAAGGTCGCGCCGTCGGCTTGTGCCAGGTTCCGTTCCTTGACAAGAAAGATGCCCATGTTGCACAGCCCGGTACCGTGCGTCGCCTTGAGCGCACCGGTCGCGGCCCCCGAACTGCCCCCGGTGTCGGCGCACGCGCTCAGCAACCAGGACGGCACCGCGACGGCGACACCCGTGGCCGCGGTTCGTCGGAGGAACGTTCGGCGACCCATCGGACTGGCAAGTGGATTGTTCGTCATCGTTGGTTCTCCTTGGTGGGGTTTAGGGAGAGTTCGGCCTCGAGAAGCTCGAGAGCGACGGCGGTCCGCGGCGGTACGGCATCGGCAGGCACCAGCGCCAGGGACCGCAAGCTGTCCCACCGCCCGAACACGATCTTCTGTAGCCCGCGGATATCCACTCGGGACGGTTGCCGGGTCACGGCGCCGGCGAGTTCGTCGAGGTCGAATCCGGGGTAGAACTCCAGCGCGTGGCGCAGCGCGGCGCGGGGGTCGGCGTGGATGAGCGCTTCGGCGCGCAACATGGCTCTGATCGACGCGCGCACCTGTTCGGGTCGCTCCCGCAGGAACTTCGCGGACGCCACCAGAACCGTGTCAGGGAAAGGATTCCCCCAGAGCTCGGTGCCGTCGGACAGAGTGTGCGCGCCTTCTCGCCGCAGTCTGTCGGCGAACGGCTCGGCGAGGGTCAGTGCGGCCAGCTCACCACGGCGCCAGGCGTCGATGGACTCTTCGAGAACGTCGAAGTAGCGCAGCCGCACATCGTCGACGCCGAGCCCGGCGGCGGCCAGTACATCATGCAGCAGTACTTCCATCGGGTCGGCCCGGAACGTGCCAACAGGTTGTCCGGCAAGAGAAGCGGCGTCGGTGATCCCAGGGCGGGTCAGCACGGCGATGCCCATCAGGCCACTTCCAGCGACCAGCACCGGCGGGTCGGCGCGAAACGCGTCGATCAGCGGCTGGGTGAAGGCAGCAGTGCCCAGGTCTGCGACGCCGCTGGCGAGCAGCTCCGCGGTCGAGGTGATGTCGTTGAAGTACGGTGCCTCGACTTCCAAGCCTTCGGCCGCGAACAATCCCTCGCCCACGGCCACGAAGAGCGGGAGATTCGACAGCGAGCAGCCATGGGTGAGCACGAGTCGTTGCCCGGTCATACCGCACTCCCAGCCACTACATGCCAGCCCGGCGGAACGGTATCCGGCACCCCTTCGCAGAGGACGGTGGTCCGCACGAGCAGGCAGTCGCCGCCCGGAGCCCGCAGTAGCGCGACGGCATCCGCGAACGAGATGGCCACGGTGTGGTCGTCGCCGAAGTCCGCGGTCGTCGCGATGCGGAGATTCACGCCAGGCATGGCGATCCACCCGCCAGCCAGCTCTGCGAGGTCGGTCGAGGCGATCGCGTGGCCTGGGGCCAGATCGCGCAAGGAACGCCTTGCCCGCTCGGGCAGCGCGGGGTCGTCGGGCTGTATCGCGACGAGTTCGATGCCGGACGCGCCGCAGCACCGGTGGTGCTCCTCGCCCACCGCGATGTGCAGGCGGTGACCGAGCACAGGCGGAAGGCCGGCGAGGGCGGAGTCGGGTGCGAGCCCGTCCCGTTCGAGTGCGGTGAACACCCCCGTGACCTGCATTGTGTCCTGTATACATCGCATGACACTCACTACAGAGGCTGGTTATTACGGCGCCGTTAAGACAACTAACGAGCTCTGTAAAGCGCGAGGCGCGAGTGTTTCGAACCTCAGGGGCGGACGTCACACGAGGCGGTGCCGCCGGCCGGGCGTGGCGACCTGGACAGGCTCCCCCGCCGGCGCCTTGATCACGCAGGACGCTTAACGGGTGGCGCAGTGTTACGCGAACACGCCTGAAGGCAATCGCACAGTTAAAAGTTAGGCCGACCTCTATTAGGGCAGGCTGGCCTGAGTTACAGTTCTGGCGCAGCACAACAGGATCTCGACAGTCAGGAAGCCAGCGCCATGTCCCCCGCCCAGATCGCTCTCCTCGGTGCCGTTGCCGGACTGACCATCTACATCGGCCTTCCCCTCGGGCGACTGAGGGCTCCGATGCCACGGCTCAAAGCTCTGCTGAGCTCGACCGCCACCGGCATCCTGCTGTTCCTGCTCTGGGACGTGCTCACCCACGCCTGGGAACCGATCGACATCGCCCTTGGCCGGCAACAGATCAGCGACGCACTGGTCAATGGGGTCGTCCTCGCCGTCTCGCTCGGAGTGGGCCTACTGGGCCTGGTCTACTTCGACCAGGCCACAGCACGCCGCCGGGCAGACGTGCCGTCCCACGGCCCAGGCGCCACCGCGATCGGCGAACTCCAGAGCGCGACGGTGCACGGAGCCGCGGGCCGGTTGGCGTTGATGATCGCCATCGGAATCGGACTGCACAACTTCGCCGAAGGCCTGGCAATCGGCAACTCGGCCGCCGGGGGTGAACTCAGCCTCGCAGTCCTGCTGATTGTCGGATTCGGCCTGCACAATGCCACCGAGGGCTTCGGGATCGTCGCGCCCCTCACCGGACACCGCCCGTCCTGGGGCTACCTCGCGTTGCTCGGCCTGATCGGTGGCGGCCCCACCTTCGTGGGCACGATAGTAGGGCAGAGCTTCGTCAACGACACTCTCTCCGTCGCGTTCCTCGGCCTGGCCGGTGGATCGATCCTCTACGTCGTGATCGAGCTCCTCGCCGTCGCCCGCAAAACCGCCCTCAAAGTCGTCACCACCTGGGGTCTACTCCTAGGGCTCATCCTCGGCTTCGCCACCGACGCCGTCGTCACCGCAGCCGGCGCCTGAACCCAACCGCCCCCAGCGCGGCGGCAGCCACCAACATGGCGCATCCTCAAAGCACCATCGCCCAATCCATAGCGCAATTAATGGTCGACAAATAATACAGGCCACGATTCGCAGAAAATTGCGAAACGGCGATGGGGTCATTTACAATGGATTGCCCGACACCACGCCACCGTTGAGCGGGTAGAGCCGCGGCGGGTGACTTCATCAGCGAGCAGCATCTCCAGGAAGTCGTGATGAGCCAACGGTTTGGTGCGGGCCAGAGCGGGACGCTCGGGCGGGGTGTCGAGCATCCGGCCCAGGCTAGCGACCGCTGAGGAACTCGAACCCCTGACCCTCACGCTGCCAGGCCCTCATTGGCGGATTCGGCGATCCACGGCGCTCCAGTTCGTTTCCCACGTCGTTCCGCCGTCGGCCGAGAACGCCTGCTCGAATCTGGCCATATCCGGGCCCTGTCGGACGATGAGGAAGCGCACCTTGATCGGACGGCCGCCGAGCTGGTCGTCGCCGTAGAACGCACCCACGCCGTCGTGGAATCCGCCGTACACCGCCGGAGTGAGCAGACCGTCGCGGATATTGACGAAGGTCAGGCTCCACCGCTCCATTTGCGGCTCGTACAGCCGCAGGTTGAGGGCGTCGATCTGTCCGCTCGGCCCCGAGACCTCGAACTCGAGGACGTTCGCCCGCTGGCCCAGAAGTGGACGTACGACGCTGGTACCCGTGAACTGGAGCCACTCGTCCGCGGATTCCGAGAGCGGCTCGGCGAGGACTCGCACCGTGGTGCGCCAGGTGCCGGTTTCCCACTCGAAGTCTCGTTGGCTATCGGCAACTGTCGACGACGCGGGATCCGTTGAGGCTTCGCCCGACGCCGCCATCGCGATCATCATGAGGGCCGAAACGCCCACTGCCAGGATTCGTCTGTATGGCAAGGTCATGGTTCGACTATCCGAGCGGAGCACGGCCATGAGCAAGAAGGCACCTGCAGGTAACCCCTCGCGCCCCAACCCGCTGCCCGGCTGCCCGATGGCCGCGGCGTTCGCCGCGATCGGCGGGAAGTGGAAGCTGACCCTGGTGTACTGGCTTGCCCACGGAGAGTCCCATTTCGCCGGCCTCCGCCGCCGGGGTGCACCGATCACGCCCAAGGTGTTGGCCGAACAGCTGCGCGAACTCGAGGCCGACGGGCTCGTCGAACGCGTGGTGACCGGACCGGTCCCGGCGCGCGTCATCTACCGGCTTACTCCCTACGGGACCACTGTCCTGCCCGTCGTCGAAGGGGTCCGCGTATGGGGTGAGGCCCACCTTCAGCGCACCCACGGTGGGGCCGCACCGAACGCGGCGATGGGCTGCGCCAACGCGATCGCGTAGGTTGAGCGCGCCGGGGTGACCTGGGCGTCTGAGAACCGGGCATGGACGGATCGATGCCGTGGTACTCGCCCGGCGCCAGCGCTTCAGGACGCGGTGCCGAGGACTGACCTTCGGACAGTTTGGCCGGTATCGGGGTCGTGAAAGGCATCGGCCGCGAGGGAAAGGACGCCGTCACTCCCGAAGGAGGGGAACCGTGGTTCGACAAGAGCGCAATCGGCGGGGAGCAGAGCCCGGAGGAGACCAGGAAGAACCTCGACATCTAGACGCCGAGCTGAGCGAATTCGCGGACCTGGCGCCCACTGAAACCAGGCGGCGGGCTGCGCGAAAGATATTCGCGCACGAAGAGCGCTTGGACGTCAAGAGGGACAAGCTCCTGGTTCGTCCCGGATTCCGGGAAAGCGTCGAGGAGCTGATGCGGGACCAGTGGCATGAGCCGGTCATCGTACTGCGCCTTGGTGATGACGGCTTGGGATTCGACATACCGGGCAGGCGCCTGGACGGCACAGTCAAAGGAAAGAGGCTCTTCCGGCGATTCTTCTGGAACATTCTGCGCGCCATCGGCGGCGTGGTGGCCTTCGTTCTCTCGATAGCGAATGGCGTCGACGTTCGCGCGATAGGTTCCCTGTTCAACCGGGAAATCCGCGTCACCGGCCCGGCGAACGCAATGGCACTCGACCTGCTCGACAAGCTTCGGCCGCTGCAGGGGCCCTGGCTGGTGTGCTCGCCGTCGTGCATCGCGGTGGTGGAGACCGGATCGACCCAGTCCGACCCGGCTGATGCGCCCCCGCCGCAGATCATCTGGCAGACACGCAAACCGCAGGCGCCGGCGATCAGCTTCCGCACACGTACCATCACCTGGCCGGACGGATCGACTTTCACGTTCCCGCTGCACGGCCGCACGGAGGAACAGCACCTGCGGAAATACCACGAGTTCCCGGACATCATCCACTGGAACGGCGACCGGCGTAGCGAGCCCTGAATGCTGCGGCTCGCCGATCACCGACAAATCCACAGCTGGCGCCAGGCGCGGGGCGACCCACCTTTGGCACCCAACCGGATCGCGAGCGTGAGTACGTTGGCGAACCGGAACGGGAACGTGAGCCCCACGATGACGCCGATGATCACCGTGACGATCGCGAGTACCGGATCACGGCCGGATGGGGCTGCCCAGGGTTTGGTTGACACCTGATCTGTGAGGCTTCGGCCTCGCTTGCAAGGATGTCATCTTGCCTAAGCCCTATCCTCGTGAGTTTCGTGACGACGTCGGGAAAATAGCCCTCCCGCTCGTCCGTGAACTGGCTGCGGCCGGGCCTCCTGTGCGGGTCCCGGTCGCGGTGACTTGCAGGGTGCTGGGGATCTCCCGGCAGATCGTCGAGTACTCGATCGACTCCCGTAGAAGTCCTCACTCGCTGTCGCCGCGTTACGCAACGCGATCGCACTGCGCAACCCAGTCGGCGTCGTCGTGCACCCGGACCGGGGTAGCCAGTTCCGGTCGAAGAAGTACCGACGCCAGCTGTGCAACAACGGGCTGACGCAGGAGCAACAGTCCATAAAGGACCAAAGTTCGGCGCACTAAAACAACGCCCGACCTGTGCAAACATGCAGGTCGGGCGATCATGAAAAACCACTGACCCCCTCATTGTTAGAATGGGGACCAAATTCCTTCTACCTGCGATTATGGAGAAACAGCAGCAATTCAATGCCGTTCAGCGCGTACCCGTGCTCCAGATTTGCCCCAGACACACCAGCGTGAACGCGAATCATCATTTAACCCGGTCGCCACTGGACGGACTACACCGGACGCGTCCGGCGTTCACTGCCGACGTTCGTCGACTCTCGCGTTCGGAGCCAGCGGCAGCGCTTCAAGACCGTCGTCGATCAAGAAGCGGCGACCAACCTCCTCGGAGCAGGCGACATACGTCGAGCACAGGTCATAGTCGCTGCCAACCACCCAGCTTCGATCTTCCGGCCACCAATGCTCCGGACCGGCAATCCCAGGATGAGCTGACAACAGCCTGGCCCGAATCGACTCCAACTCCGACAACGTCGCCCTCACGACAATCGGACCGTCGCCCCCAGAAGCCAATACCGCCAGCTCATAGGAAAAGAACACCGGCTGCTCACCAGTTACCCCTGCCAGGATCTCGACCAGGGCCCCACGGCTACGGGAATCCGGTTCCCCCTCATCAATCAGCCATCTCACCGCACTCAATGGCGGCCCCAGTGAAGGAACAAGTGCCCGCACGGTCATGTCACTGGTATAGGAGACACCACATCTCTCGGCCTGCTCTCGCCAGGTGGTACGCCGTCCCTCGTCATCCTCCGCGAACCACGAGTGGAAAACACGGACATAGCTGTCGAAGCCCGGGGGTACGATCTCGGAAACCATATGCACACCGTCGCCGAGGCTGTTGGCCAAGCGCTTCTGCAGCCACCCCAGTTCGGAGGCGTCAACGGCCCACTCGTTCCCCATTTGCTCCATGGGCGCCATCCTGATCAAGGTTCTTGGACGTGGATCTTCTTGACACTCGTGTCGTCCGAGTTGATGTCGATTGTGCACCCACCGGATCGAGTGTCCTCCACCCTTCCGGTCCACGTGCCGTGTCACGAGCCGGTGGTGCCAGGCGTTTCACGCCCGCCCTGGGGCGCGTCATCCGCCCGCGCCGTCCTCGGCCTCCCAGCGCAGCAGGTCGCCCGGCTGGCATTTGAGCACCTCGCAGAGCGCGGCGAGCGTCGCGAAGCGCACCGCCTTGGCGCGACCGTTCTTGAGTACCGCCAGGTTGGCGGGCGTGATCCCCACGCGGTCCGCGAGCTCGCCCACGGACATCTTCCGCTTGGCCAGCATCACGTCGATGTCGACGGTGATCGGCATCAGATCACCCCATCCAGCTCGGCCTGCAGCTGCGCCGCTTCGCCGTCGCGCGCGACGGCCTGGGCGAGCAGCATCCGCAGCACGAGCACGATGAGCGCGACCCCCAGGATGGCCACGCCAACCCCACCCATGATGAGGGTGACCCCCGGGTCGTCCCGCTGGCCCGGCGCATTGATGACCGTGACCGCGAACCACACGAGGGCAGCCGCCACGATCGCGCCGATCACGACGTCCACATACCGGAACGCGGCGTGGGAGAACACGGTTCCGCGTCGCACCATCGTCACCAGCCGCCATACGCAGACCAGGGCGACCTGGACCGACACCATGCCCAGGATCGCGATCACGCGCAGCGAGGTCAGCGGGAGCGACCCGTCATCCGGTTTGATGGCCAGCGCCAACACCATCATTGCCTGCACGAACACGGTGCCGGCGAGCACCAGCACGAGCACTGCCCGCAGCGCATGCACTGTCAGCTTTCCCATGACCCCATCCTCCCATCGAATTACGATGGGAATCTATCGAATCTCGATAGATGAGGCAAGGGCTAGGACGGAGAGTGGGCGGCGGCTTCGCACCATGGTGGGACGCCGCCGCCCCCTCCCATGGCATGGCGTTCGCACGAACCGTTTGATCTTGTCGAACACAGCCTCGCTTGAGCACAAATCGGACGCCACCCGACTACGCGAAGCCCTGCCCTCTGAGAGACCTCAAAGGCATGCTGCCATGCCGCTCGGGACGCGCGAGCTTGCTGACACTCACCTATCAGCCAATAAAGCGGGTTCCCATACGGCGCGTCCGTCGGCGACAGTGACGGTTATGGGCTGCCCGCCGTCCGGGGCAGTGGTGGTAATGACGGCGTCGGTGTCGAGCATGGCCGGAATCCCGAGAGCGTCGATCTCCTCTCACCGTTCGTCCGCCATCACACCGAACTGTGAGCCGCTATTCCTTCCGGTCCCGGACGCACTGCAGATGGATCGCGCACGTGGTGGCACTTTCATGCGCGCCGGACGGCGGTCCGTATTTCCTCGATCAGCATCTCTGCTATCGGCGACGCGGCATCCTCCAGATGGGCTATTCCGATGCGCCACGGCGGCGAGGCCGGCCGGATTTCGTAGATGTCAGCGGAGAAGAAGCGCTCGGCCAAACTCCTGGGGACGATGGTGACTCCGAGGCCGCTACGGACCAGTTCCACGGCGGCATTGATGTCGGTGAGTTCGAAACTGCTGTTACGAGTGATGCCGGCCGCTGCGAAAGTCCGATCAACGATGTTTCGCAAAGCCCACGCCGGGCTGACATCGATATACGGTATCGAGGCGAAATCTCGCACGGTGAGCTCACCCGACGGCAAGGCGATCTCGCTGCCTGCGACAAGAACCAAGGGCTCAGAGCTGATTTCGTGGGTGATGATTTCGGCAACTGGTTCGTCCGGAAGTGCGATGATCGCAATATCCAGATTTGATTCCGTCAACTCTTTGAACACGCCAGAAGCGGCCACTTGCCGCAGCCTGATCTTCACGCCTGGATGATTTCGACGTATCGCGAGGAGCGCCTTGTCCAGCGCTCCCCAGACGCCGTGCATGATTCCGAGTGAAAGCTCTCCAGTTTCGATCGGCTGTTCCTTCGACGCGAAGTGGACGTAGATACTGCCGGTCTTTGAGCTCGGCCTCGGTGGCGATGTCGCCGAGGCTGATCGCGTCCAGACCGCGGCGGGCAACGTGCGCCGCGGCCACGTCGAGCAGACGGCGCCGGGAGCGCGCGCCCTTGGTCACGCAACACAATCCGCGACCGCGCAGCCAGCGCTTGCGCTGTCTTCCAACGACGGCTTCACGCCGCCAAAACCTGCCGCTCTTCATCAGACAGCAGCACCGGCTCAACCTTCGGATTCGGCATACCCCACCCCAACCAACTAACGCCGAACTAACGACTCACAACACTAGATCGCGACCTAAACCCGTGTCCACAGAACTGGGAAAACTCCACTCAAATAGCATTCGGCTTCGACTATGAACCCTCAGTCGCAAGTCGAGCGTGACCCTGGGCCAAAACTTCGGCCGCCCACTGCTCCCTTGATTCTTTTCCTTTGAGAGTCTCGACTATGGGATAGCCCAACGCCGTAGCAATGGCCTCAGTCGCGAACCGCCGTTCGAGCGCCTCGTCATTGTCTAGCGCGGCTCGTTTCAACAATCCGCTCAGCAGATCACTACGCCTATGATCGCGCAAGTAATACCCGGCTGAGCTGATCGCCATCTGCCGAACCTCGCCGAAGCTGTCCCAGTCCACACAGTCTATGAAGCGTTGCATTTGATCAAGATATTTCTCGGTTAGGTCCCAAAAATTACACAGGATCTGAAGTGCAAGTCTGGCCACCGTGGGGTGGTCACGATGCTCCAGGAAACCCGCCACGAGCTCTTCGTGCGATCGTGAGAGAGACCTGCCGATCACGTACAGCAGGCCGTAGGTCTGCTCATCGTCATGTTCACCCCTCAGCAGTACGGCGACTTGCTCGATCTCCTTGTCCGATACCTTTCCCTCCTTCGACCGAAGGACGAGTTCCTCTACGTCGAGCGATTTGCCCCGACCCATCATGTTCACCGCCATCATGTCCGTGGGATGTACTTTTCGGCCAGATCAAGCGTCTTGCTGGCTCTCGACAGATCACCGGTGGCGCCGGCACGCTCCGCCGCACTCAGTCTCGGATCAGACAGTATCTCGTTTGCATCGGTCGATGACTTTGAATAGACCGTCCTGCGCATTGCGGAGCTCCTCGATGTGATCATCAGGAACCCCGGGAGCCCTTCCAGGCAACAACCTCGCCCTTCAGCTCTCGTGACACTGCGTCCAAGTCACGCGCAGTCATATGTTTCGCAAGTTCGTTCAGCTTGGTTCGGAACGCGCCTGCCGCGACACTGCCAATCCGCGGAACGAAGGAAGCGAAACCCAGCAAACGTCCGATGGACTTAACCGCGCCCGAACCGAGGCCGCTTTCCATATAGTAGAGCGGATATCGAGTCGGGGGAAGATTATTCAGTTGCGCGATCTGGACGGCTGGAAGTTCGCGGAACGCGTCTACGAGGTCAAATACGTCGCCCCCCTCGCAGGCGCCGACCCTCGCCCGCCCCGGTCAACGGACCTCGACCTGGACGCCGTACCACGTGGCGAGGTTGTCGGCGAGCTCCTGCCCCGCGTACCGCGGGATTCTCGCGAGCCACCACGGCACGGCCGGATCTTCCTCCGCGCGTTCGGGCCTCAGCACGGCCCGCAACCGCGAGTCGATCTCGACGAGCTTCTCGCGAGTCCACTCGGGCAGGTCCGGCGCGCGCACGAGTTCTTCCAGCGCCCCGCGGACCCTCAGGTCGAAGCGGTACTCATCGATGTTGTCGTGGTAGCCCTCCTCGATGAACCCCACCAGCTGGTCCCACTCGTCGAGGAGATTGCTCACCAGCGCGAGTTCGCTCATCAGATGTTCTCCCGAACGTGTTTCGATGCGTAACCGTTCTCGGGCCACGCGGTGCTCCGCACCTTTGTCCGTACCGCTCACAACGTTCCTCTGGTAGCTCGTGGTCAACAGAGCGCACGGCGGTTCCGGCGAACCGGAACCGCCGTGTCACCCACCTCCGGAACCAGTTGCTAGAACTGGTCGTGGAAGTACTTGAACGCGTAGTCCTTCTGCGCCATTTGCCCGGCGGGGTCCGTCGGCCGGAAGAACGACTTGATCACGCCGTCCGGGCTGCGGAAGCCTATGATCCCAGCGTTCTGGTCCAGCCGCACCAGCACCCTGTCGCTCTTGCGGATCCCTTCGATGACACCGTCGGACTTGCCGGCACCCATCATCACCCGCGGCGCCTTGCGGGAGGCGTCGAACGAGCCGAACTCCGGCATGTCCGGTCCACCCGCCTTCACCGTGGACTTGCCGTTCTTCAGCATGACGCCCCTGACGTGCTTGGCATAGTGCGCGAAGGCCTTCAAATCGTCGAGGAAATCGGCGACCTTCACCAGGTTGGCGCCGCGCGCGATGTCCGCGATCTTCGGGATCTTGGCCGCCGCACCGCCGATCCGGCCGATGCCGCCGGGACCACCCATCTCGCCCATGAACGCCTTGGCCTTCGTGACGTCCTTCAGCATGTTGTCGAGTTCGGCACCGCACGCGCCCTTGTGGATCGTGCAGTACAGCTTCAGCAGCCGGGCGGCCGCGTCATCCTGGCCCTTGAGGGACTCGAAGTCGATGTTGACGAACATGCCGAGGTCGCCGAGCAGGAACGTGTCGAAGTACTCGGCGAGCGTCAACGAAGCGCCTGAGCCCGTCACAACCAGTTATCTGGGACTTGACAGTGTTCGCCTGAGCGCCGTTCCGAGGATCAACGTCATCCCCTCATTGGTTGCAGAATTTGCTTGACCATATTTATTCACATTTTTACAACATCGCATCACCGACTTTATCTTGCCACGCAGAATTGCCAGATGAACACGATCAAGTGGGTTCGTTTTGCCACAGTGCTCCTGACTGCGCTGGCCACCGCCAGTACACTTCCTGCAATGGCCTCACCACTTTCGTACGCCCGAACGTACTACGTGGATCCTTCAGGGTCGGACAAGGCGGACGGCCTGTCACCGAATTCGGCTTGGCAAACCCTCGATCGTGCGAATAGCACGTCGTTCGCACCTCGCGACAGCCTTCTCCTCCGCGGCGGAACAGAGTTCGCCGGCACGCTTCACCTTGACGGCGGCGACACCGGGAGAGCTCTAACAGCGGTGACGATCGGGTCGTACGGCGTGGGTCGAGCTACCATAAACAGCCATGCAAATCCAGGCGTTTATGTACACAATGCCGCTGGTGTACGGGTTCGCGACCTGGTGGTCATCGGGGACACAGCGGCTTACAGCGCCGTCGGCGGAATCGTATTCTACAACAGCGCGAAGACGGGGCGGGCATTCCAAGGCGTCACCATCAGCGACGTCGACGTGAGCGGGTTCAACAACGGGATCGAAATCGGTGGCCCGCTCGCCGGTTTCCACGACGTGGCGATCACCCGAGCGGTCGTGCACGACAACCGGGAAGCCGGTCTGGTCACCTATGGCCCCCCGCTCGATTCCGACGCCCCGCGGTACGCGAATGAGAATGTCTCGGTGTCCTCGGTAGAGGCTTTCCGAAACGCGGGCGACGCGACGAACGCCGTCCGCAACACCGGCAGCGGCATCATCCTCGGCAGCGTGCGCGGCGGTACGGTCGCGCAGTCCAGCGCTCACGACAACGGCTGGCTGTGCAAGGCCGGCGAAGGTCCGGCGGGAATCTGGGCATACGACTCGACCGGCGTGGTGATCGAGCACAACGTCGCCTATCACAACCTGACCGGAAGCCAGGTCGACGGCGACGGGTTCGATCTGGACCAGAACACCTCGGATTCGGTTCTCCAGTACAACCTTGCCTACGACAACGCCGGTGCCGGGTTCCTGCTCTACGCCGCGCACGCCGGGCTTCACAACAAGAACAACGTGGTGCGGTACAACGTCAGCGTCGGTTCCCCCAGCGCGGGCGGCTGGTACGGCGCGATCACGGTCGCCGGGCAGGTCAGCGGAGCGCAGGTGTACGGCAACAAGGCGGTGGCACCGGAAACCGGTGAACAGCGCGCACCCGCCGTCCGGCTGGCCGGACCAATGTCGGATATCGTGGTGCGGGACAACGTCCTCGTCGCCGGGGACAACGGGCCGTTCATCGCGGCGGACGGTGTGGACAGCTCTGCCTTCGTCTTGCAGAACAACGATTACTACGGCCCATCGGGGTCACTCGGAGTCAATCCGCCAAGCTGAGCACGAACGGGAAAACCGGCCTCGGATACGAGACCCGAGGCCGGTTTTCCTGTGACGCCAAGAAGGTCAGGCGCTGGCGCGGCCGAGTCCCCGGACCGTCCAGCTCGCCGCTCGCCATCGGTCGAGGGACAGTGCGTTGCGGCCGTCGACGATCCGGCGATGACTGACGACCTGCGCGAGCTCCTCTGGATCGATGTCGCGGTACTCTTGCCACTCGGTCAGATGCAGGACGACATCGGCCTTCTCGCACGCCTTCGCGGCCTCCTGCGCGTAGTCAAGGCCGGGGAACGCGGCACGCGCATTCTCGATCGCCTCCGGATCGTGCACCCGGACATTGGCTCCCTGCAGCTGAATGGTCGCCGCCACGTTGAGCGCGGGGGAATCCCGGACGTCGTCACTGTTGGGCTTGAACGCAGCGCCGAGCACAGCGACGTTGCGGCCGAGGAAGGAGCCTCCGACCAGCTTGCGGGCCAGGCCCACCACTCGCTGCCGCCGCCGCATGTTGATCTCGTCCACCTCGCCGAGGAACGCGAGCGCGTCGTGGACACCGAGTTCCTCCGCGCGAGCCATGAAGGCACGGATGTCCTTGGGCAGGCAGCCGCCGCCGAAGCCGAGTCCCGCGGACAGGAACCGGTGCCCGATCCGGCCGTCGTGCCCGATGGCCTCGGCGAGGGTGACCACGTCGCCGCCTGCGGCGTCGCAGACGTCGGCGATGGCGTTGATGAACGAGATCTTGGTCGCGAGAAACGCGTTCGCCGAGACTTTCACCAGCTCCGCGGTGGCCAGGTCGGTGAGGATGTACGGCGTGCCGGCCGCCAGTATCGGCGCGTACACCTCGCGCAGGATCGCGTCCGCCTTCGCGGACACCGCGCCGACCACCAACCTGTCCGGGCGCAGCGTGTCGTCGACCGCGAAGCCCTCGCGGAGGAACTCCGGATTCCACGCCAGCTCCGCCCCCGCACCCGCCGGGGCGATCGCGGCCAGCCTGGTGGCCAGCGCGGCCGCCGTGCCCACCGGCACGGTGGACTTGCCGACGACGAGGGTTTCCCTGTCCAGGTGCGGCGCCAGCCCGTCGATCACGGCGTCGACGTGCTTCAGGTCGGCCGCATGCGACCCGGGCTTCTGCGGGGTCCCGACGCAGACGAAGTGGACATCTCCGAAGGCGGCCGCGTCGGCGAGCGACGTAGTGAATTTCAGCTTGCCCGAACCGACTGTGCGGGAGAGCACTTCGGAAAGCCCTGGTTCGAAGAACGGTGGCCGCCCGGCGGCCAAAGCTTCGATCTTCGCGGTGTCGACGTCGACACCGAGTACCTCGTGGCCCAGCTCAGCCATGCAGGCAGCGTGCACCGCGCCCAGATAGCCGGTTCCGATGACCGTGATGCGCATGTCATAGCTCCTCAGTGGACGGAAGATGACCGGTGGGAGACTCGGCTACCCCGCTGTAGCCATGGGGGTTGAGCTTTTGGAACCGCCACGCGTCACCGCACATGGCGGCCAGGTCCTGAGTGGTGCGCCAGCCCCACTCCCGCTCCACGCGGCTCGAGTCGGCGATGAGGCAGGCCACGTCGCCCGGGCGGCGGTCCTCGATGCGATACGGAATCTGCCTGCCGCAGGCTTCGCCGAACGCCTTGACCAGCTCGAGAACCGAGACACCAGTGCCGGTGCCGAGGTTGAACACCCGCAACCCCGGCTCGTCGGCGAGGTGCTCCGCGGCCAGGCGGTGACCGTCGGCGAGATCGGTGACGTGGATGTAGTCCCTGACACAAGTTCCGTCAGGTGTCGGGTAGTCGTTCCCGAAAACCGGCAGCTCGGCCAGCCTGCCGACGGCGACCTGCATCATGTACGGCATGACGTTGTTGGGCAGCCCCAGCGGGTCTTCGCCCAGCTTTCCGCTCGGGTGCGCGCCGACCGGGTTGAAGTAGCGGAGTGCGATCACCGCGAGTTCCGGGTACCGCTCACACGCGTCGGACAGCAGCTGCTCGCAGATCCACTTCGACCGGGCGTAGGGATTCGTCGGCGCGGCTGGGTCCTCCTCGGCCAGTGGCACCTTGACAGAGGAACCGTAAATGGAACAGGACGAGGAGAACACCAGCTGGTGCACTCCGTGTGCGTGCATCGAGCGCAGCAGGCTCGTGGTCCCGCCGATGTTGATGTCGAAGTAGTCCAGAGGAATTCGCATCGACTCCCCCACGGCCTTCTTCGCCGCGAAGTGGATCACCGCATCGATCGGGTGCGCCTCGAACACCGCGTCGAGCGCCGCCCGGTCACGCAGGTCGGTCCGGTAGGCGGTCAGCGGTCGTCCGGCCAGTTTCTGAACCTGGTCGATAGAGCCGGGGGAACTGTTGGAGTAGTCGTCCACGACGACGACCTCGTAGTCGTGCGCAAGCAGCTCCACACAGGTGTGGCTGCCGATGAACCCGGCTCCGCCGGTGACCAGCACAGTGGCAGGTTTCGTCATTCTTGGCTCGTTTCCTGTTCTCCTCGACGGGATCACCACTGGAACACTTGCGTTACATAGGCGGGGAAGAGCGCGATCCCGGCGGCGAGGAGCGGGATCGTGAGCGCGGCAACGGCCAGCGGGGCGCCGGCTGTCTCCGCGACAGCGCGGAGACGTCGGACCCCGCCCGTCTTGGCCGACTCGGAGGCGTGCAAGAGGCACACCGCGAACGCCACGGTGGTATAGACCAATGCGCCGAGCAGGCACAGGAAGACGTACCCGACCGCGCGGCCGGTGTGCTCACCGGCGAGCGCGGCGGCAGCCATGACCACACTGATCACCGCATAGGGCGCGATCAGTCTGATCGGCAAGGGTTCCAGCCCGTCGACGGACTTCGGCGTGACCTTGAACGTGACCTGGCGGGGTCGGAGCCGCTGCAGTCCCGCGGCGCAGACACCCCAGGCGACGAACGGCCACCGGGTCAGACAGTAGAGCCAGTTCTCCCAGCTCAGGATCGGGGCGTCGACCGGCCTGAGCAGACCGCGCCGGCGAAGTAGCAACGTCAGGAGGATCAGCCAGACCGAGATGGCCCACCAGTGCAAGAGGAACGTCAGGTAGTTCACGGTGATCCACGGCGCGCCGGTGATCGCCGCGATCGGGGGCAGCGCCAGTCCGCAGGCGGTGGTCAGCGCGATCAGGATGTAGAACGACAACGCATACAGGAAGCGGAACCGCAGCCGCCATGGCAGGCGGCCAACGTGCCGCGGGACAAGCCCGAACAGCACCGTCGTCAGGCTGCGGGACCACTGGAACTCCTGGACGAGCATCGCCGAGAACGTCAGCGGGCCGTCCCCGTGCGCTTCCGCGCTGATGGCGAACGCGCCCTCCCAGCCGGCGGAGTTGAGCAGGAAGCTCGTCGAGAAGTCCTCGGCGAGCTCGGGCCCGATTCCGCCGATATCCCGGACCGCCCGCGTGCGGACCGCGTAATGCGAGCCGATGCAGATCGGTGCCAGTCCGCGACTGTGTCCCAATTGGACAGGGCCGTGGAAGTTCGCCTCCCGGTGCAACCGGCCGCGGGCCGACCAGGAGACCTTCGCGTTCGCGTCGCAGACGCTGGGTGCGGCGACATAGCCGACGGCGTCGTCGGCGAAGGGCCGCACCATTTCGGCGAGGTAGGTCGGAGCGGGTACGTGATCGCAGTCGAGCTGGGAGACGACGTCATAGGCCTCGTATCCGCCGTGGTCGTAGAAGTAGGCGAGATTTCCCTCCTTGCACCGGGTCCGGCGCGGCCACTCGTCCCGGTGGTAGGCCGCGACGCCGAACCGGGTGGAGATCCGGACATCGTTGTCATCGCACCACCGGGTGATCTCCGATGTCGGCTGCTCGTCACACAGCCACACGTCGTACGAGTAGGGGAAAACCTGCGTCAGCATCGCGCTCAACGTCGCGCGCGCCACCGCCCACGGCTCCGAGGGCGCCCGCGTGACGACGAAGGCGACCCGAAGGACGGGGATCGCCGAGGTGCGCCCCACGTGGCGGAGTCGGTTCACCGCGACCGCGAAGTAGATCGGCTGGCACGAAAGATAGAGCAGCAGCGCGCTGTTGACGATCAGGCCGGCCCAGCTCACGCGGTGCTCAGGGCGCAGCCACCAAACCCAGAACCAGATGACGCAGACCAACCAGCCTACGGTCAGCAGCGCGATGCCCACCCGGTCACGCAAGCCCAGCGCGGGGACGAACGTGGCAGGACGGAGTGAACGCCGGGCGGTGCCCGGCTTGAGGACCGGCCCGCTGGGCGGGATGCCGACAACGTTGCCATCGGACAGCAAGCTGATCTCCGCGGCGAGTTCCAGCTGGTCGACGCCGTCGGCTTTCAACGCGGTAACGGGAGGTGAGGGGATCCGGGTTCCCGTAGTCGAGGGGTTCACCGGCCGGCCTAACTTGCCTGGAGCTGGTCGTAGGCAACCACGCCGCTGCCGCCGGCCTGCTCACCCGCGACCGCCTGTGCCGCTGCGGCGACCTCGTCCGGCCTGCCGCGGAACCAGTCCACGGTGCGGCGCAGTCCTTCTTCGGCGTCGACTTGCGGCAGCCAGCCCAGCCCGCGCTGTGCCTTGCCGATCTCGGGGCGACGCCGTGTCGGATCGTCCACCGGCAAGCGGTGGTACTCGACAGACGACGGGGATCCGGTGATCGCCAATACCAGCTCCGCCAGCTCGGACACCGTCCGTTCACGCGGATTGCCCAGGTTCACCGGCCCCGCTTCGGTCGAGTCGATCATGGCGACGATCCCACGGACGAGGTCGTCGACGTAGCAGAAGCTCCGGGTCTGACTCCCGTCGCCATAGATGGTCAACGGGTCGCCGTTGAGTGCCTGGGTAATGAAACTGGTGACCACGCGGCCGTCGTGCGGGCGCATACGCGGGCCGTAAGTGTTGAAGATCCGCAGTATCCCGGTATTGACGCCGAGGGTCCGCCGGTAGGCCATCGTCAGTGCCTCGGCGAACCGCTTGGCCTCGTCGTAGACGCTGCGGGGACCGATCGGATTGACGTTGCCCCAGTAGTCCTCGCGCTGAGGATGCACAGCGGGATCGCCGTAGACCTCACTGGTCGACGCGAGAACGAAGCGGGCCCGGTACCGCTCCGCCAGCCGCAGTGCGTTCTCGGTACCGCGACTGCCGACCGCGAGTGTCTCAAGTGGACGCTTATGGTAGTCCGGCGGTGAGGCTGGGCTGGCAAAATGGGCCACCACGTCGACCGGCCTGTCGAATTCCAGGCTCACACTGACATCGGCGTTGACGAATTCGAATGCCGGCAAGTCGAGCAGATGCCCGATGTTCGCCGGACGACCGGTCGACAGGTCGTCGACACAAATGACCGAGTCACCCCGATTTATGAGGACATCACAGATATGGGAACCGAGAAAACCGGCTCCACCGGTCACGAGAACGCGCATCACAATACCCTCCGGAACATGGGGATGGGGAGTGAAGGGAAAGCGCAGTGCTACTGCGCCGGACGTACCGAACGACCCATGCGATGCAACGTCTATTCAGCCCGCTGAATGTGGATAACCCACAGGGGCGGCGCGGGAGAAAAGGCGCCACTGCCTGGGTCATACGTTGGTTATTTTCGATGCCGATCGTAGCGAAATTAGACATCCGACAACACGGAAGAGTGACGTGACTCGAGTCACAGTCGATGTTTTAACTCACAGACTTCTGCCACCTCAAGCAAAAGTGACACGTCGGCCCAGGAATCCAGGTTTCGGCGAAATTACCGACATATGTCCCGATGGTCCGGCAAGAAGATTAATCGCAATCGCCCAGGTCGCCGACAGAACCCGACCACTCCTACCTGGAGCAATAGTCAAGACCTGTGGATCTAGGTCTTTTAAGCGGCTGTGGACGGTGCGTGTTCTTCGGGTCGTTCGCCAGCGATCCTGCGCGGCTTCGATGAACTGGTAGTCGTAGAACGCCGGCAACTCCTCGACGTCGTCGGTGATCTTCGCGGCAGCTTTCGGGAATTTGCTGCCGTATAAGGCCTTGAAGGCTGCCACCGCGTCGAGGGCGTGTCGCTTGTCCTCGGCGTTCCAGATCTCGGCCAGTGCCTCCGACATCTCCACACCCCACCGCCACCGTCACCGCCGGTGAGACCAGTCGGTCCGCTCGTCATTCCACCGGAACGTAGTCGCCGCCGGTCCGAGCGGCGGTGAGACTGGCATGCGTGGACGCGCTGGCCATCAAGCGACCCTGGACGACGCGGACGTAGGAACCGTTCAGGGGAAAGACGAGTACGAACTTCGACCCGTCATTCCCGCGCAGAACGACTCCCTTTCTCAGGTTGTCGAGGAATTCGATAATGTCGCGTTCGATCTCCTCCGCGAATTCGCGGTGCTTGTCCTGCGATATGTCATACAGGTCAGTGTCGATGTCGTAGGTGGCGCGCCTGCCGGTCACCGGATCCAGCGCCTCGAACACCAACCCGAGCCAGCGCCGCGGCTCGACGACCACGGTGGCCTGCCACGTCGAACCGCTTAGCTGCCACCTAGACAAGGCGCCGATCTCATCGGTGACCACTACCGTCCACGTGGTGGACACCTGAAGCTCGCCGAGGAACTCGAGGAGCCGGCGGCCCACTCCGGATGTCATGTACTCACCTTTTCTTGTAATAACCCTTGCGGAACCAGTTGAAGTCTATGCCGACCTTGCGCTTTTCCATATGGATGTGGATCGGCTTCAGGGCCCTTCCGAGTCTGCCGAGCTTCTTGTGGTGCTTGGGCGCCCGACCGAGCGACCCGCGCCATTTGGACAACGTGTTCGGCTTACCGATCCGCACGTAGTTGTTGCCGTTGCGGAAAGACCAGCGCCGTCGCACCCCCAGGCACAACCGACCTCCACATCATCGACCTCCACCAACTCCCGGTCTCCAGAGCGTTCCCCGCACCGAATGATTCGAAATCCGGCACACGCGCAATAGGACGAAGTACCAGCGCGGAGCCAATAGAGTAATCAATAACCAAACATAGAACATTTGGACTACCACGGTCACACCCAGAAGCAATTCTGACAACCGTCCACATAGGACCTGCCCGGGCTCCGTTGTGACTTTTAATCCGTAGGTTGCGGGTTCGAGTCCCACGCGAACTACCAGTGTCACAATCCGAACTCTGGACTCTTTGGACAGGTGCCAGCGATACCTGTCCCTCTTGTTGTGAAGACCACCTCGATCGGCCTTTCATGGGCCCCTGTCGTAGACGCGGCAGGCGCCGTCAACCTCGTCCATGTGCGCCTCGGCCCAATTCTTGATTCCCACCATGACGGGCAACAGGCTACGGCCGAGCGGTGTGAGCTCGTAGTCAACGCGCACTGGCACGGAGGGGGTGATCGTGCGTGTGACCAATCCGTGGCGTTCGAGCGTGCGCAGCGTCTGGGTGAGCATCTTCTGGCTCACTCCGGCGATCCGGCGAGCCAGTTCGCTGTGGCGCTTGGAACCGTCGCCCAGCGCGCCGAGCACGAGGCCCATCCACTTGTCGCTCAAGGTGTCCAGCAACTGGCGAGTGGGACATTCGGCCATGAAGGCGTCGTAGTCCCGCTTTGCCTGCTGGCGCCGCTGTTTCGCGCTGACGGTCGTCATAGGGTTCTCCCTTGCACCATAGGAACTTCTAGGTACCTACTTTCTAATGGAGCCTAACGTCCTTACGGTCATACCGGCAAGAGTCGCGAGACCCACGAGGAGTACCCATGCAGGCTGTCACCGTCAGCGCTTTTGGAAGTCCGGACGTGCTGCGCGTCGCCGATGTCACAGTCCCCCAGCCCGGCCCCGGCCAGGTTCGGGTCAAGGTGCACGCCGCCGCGGTCCACCCTGTCGACCTGGGGATCAGGTCTGGCTTGTTCGCCGAGTTGTTGCCCGATCAGCGGCGCTATGTCCTCGGATGGGATCTGGCGGGAACCGTCGATGCGGTGGGTGCGGAGGTCGTCGCGTTCCGCCCCGGCGATGCGGTCGTGGGACTGTCGGTGTGGTTCGACAGCCTCGCGGGAACCCAGGCCGAGTTCGTCGTCCTGGATGCCTCCGGGGTCGCCGCCGCCCCCAAGGGGGCCCCTTGGGCTGATGCCGCGACGCTCCCATTGAACGCGCTGGCTGCCGTCCAGGCCCTGAACCTGATGCCAGGGAGCACCCGCAGCGTCGCCATTACCGGCGCGGCCGGCGCCGTGGGTGCCTTCGCCGCCGAACTGGCCGTGCACCGTGGACAATCTGTCTACGCGGTCGCCAGCGCCCAGGATGAAACGTTCATCCGTGGCTTGTCCGCGACGTTCGTGCCACGCTCGGCTGACCCGGCCGGCGCGATCCGGGCGGTGGCCGGCGGACCGGTCGACGCCGTTCTCGACGCGGCCGGGATCGGCGAGGCCGCACTCGGGGCAGTCCGCGACGGCGGTGTCTTCGTCGCCACCGTCCCCCCAGCCGCACCACCAGCCCAGCGCGACATCCAAGTATTCCCAATGTGGGTCAAGCCCGACGGCGGCCAACTCGCCGAGCTGGTCGCCCTGGCCGAGCAGGGAAAACTGACTCTTCGCGTCGCGCAAACCTACCCACTCTCGGACGCGGCACAGGCGCACGCTCGGCTGGAGAAGGGCGGCGTGCGCGGGCGCCTCGTTCTCATGAGTGTGCTGCGCGATCGAAAGGAGCTCGGCTAGTTGTCTGTCTGGTCAGACAGGCGTCGCCGCAACGGCCGCTGACCTGACCAACTGTCGACGGGAGACGTCGAACGCCCACCGGCTGGAACAGGGCGTACCGATCTCTCCGCGACGTTGTTGATGATGGGCAGGGTGAGATCGACCGCGAAGCGGAGGATCATGTCCTCGTAGCGGATGAATCTTCCGATCAGGGTGCGGGCGTCGGCCGCGAGGTCACCGGGCCGACTGCGGTTGTCGCAGGTTCCTTTCGCGATCGCGCCGAGGTAGTGGTTCCGGATCCGTTGCGTGGCGGGATCGAGCCGGGTTCTTCCCTGCCGTGCGGGCCTGGTGTGCGGCTTGGTTGGCGTCGAGCAACGTGCCGGCGTCAAGGTCCAGCAACTCCTGCAACGGCGCTGGACCAAAACCAACCGCAACAGCTACCCGAAAACACGACGCCCGAACGGGCCACCGACACCTTCGCAACGACCTGCCCCAATCACCGCTCGCAAGGGGGTCACATCCGAAAAACCCCGCCAGCAGCCCAGAAAACACATCGCCTTACAGCTTGTGAACGCTCACGTTAAACGTGAGCGCTGACAAGCACGACGGCGCACGGTTTCCAGGTGCTCTCGGGCCTGCCTGACGGCGTCATTGATCTTGTGGGCCGCCGGGCGCCAGCGATGGGACCTCTGATTGCGGAGTTCTTGAAGGACACGCATCGCGCCCGCAACGTCGGCGTCGGTGAAGCAACGGAACTGGGCCAGTGGTGAGTCATTCGGAATATCTTGCGCAGCTGCGTTTGTGGAGATTTCGCGGAGGACGCCGTGCCAGGAGCCGAAAGTCATCCGGGCTGCGTTCCGGTGAGGAATCAGTGGGAGCACTGCGCTGTGGGCGAGATTGAGCACGCTACCGTGGCCGGCCGCCGTGGCTTCATTGAGTCCCTTCCGGCGCGTGCACTGCTCAGTCGCGACCGGCGGCCTCCGGGTACACGTAGTGCTCAGAACTCTTGTCGGTAGCGAATAGCCGCCAGCTCTCGACCTTCGGACCTGAACTCATCGGAATGACTTCGAGCCGGATCGAGTCCGAGCCGTCGACCGCCTCGACAGCCAGCAGTCCCCCGGGACCGAGCTCGGCACTGGTCACCCGGAAGTCGTCCTCCGCGAAACGTGATGTCAGAGATTCCGCCCGCACGTCATACATCGTGGTGAAGTTCTCGAACGCCTCATCACTGTCCACGCCGCGCTCTTTCGGGTGGTGCATGTCGTACGAACCGAGCAGGATCACGTCGCCGTGCATGACGCGGAACGGGCATTGCGCGTGGATCGTGTAATCGACCCCCTCGTCGGGACGGAACATGACGATCACGATGTTCGCGACTCGTCTGATCTTGGTCAGGCGCGTGCCTACCAGCGCCTGGACCGCTTTGGCCGTCGAGGTCATTCACCACATCCGAACATGCGAAGTCGCTCTCGCAAAATCTCCTGGTATCCGCCGTGCAGCTGCCCGATGGAGTCGTGCCACGCCCGCCGATCCGCCTTGCCGAGCGTTTCCCCGTGAGTTGCCGCACCGTGCGCTGGACCTCGTTCCAAGCGCTGTCTGCTTGCTCCTGCTGCGTTTCCCGGCTCTTCGAGATGGTGTTGCCGTCGTCATCGTAGTTGTCCCCCGGATCCCAGTTGCTCGGGATCGAGTCGTCGCGATCGCGCCACACGGCTCCAGGATCGCACAGCCGACGCCGCCGATGATCGCGCCGCCGATCGCGAGCCCCAGCCCGATGCTGTCCCAGAAGCTGAGGCCGGTGCGGTCGGCGTACATGAGCGGGTTGCCCCCGGCGTACGCGTACGGCGTGCGGGTCGTATCGAGCAGCGGGTCGACGCTGATGAACAGCGCCGTCGCCGGGTCGTAGTAGCGCGCCCGCAGGTAGACCAGCCCGGACTCGCCATCGGTGTACTGACCCGTGTACCCAGCGACGTACTGGCGCTGCCAGACGAGCTGGCCACGCCCTACGGCGTGTAGGTGTAGCGACCGGCGGCCGCCCCAGTGCCGTCCAGCAACGCGAGCGTGGAGCCGATCTGGTCATGGACGAACCAGGAACTCGCCGTCAAACCGATCTGCTCGATCGGCAGCCACCCGGGCACGTAGAGAGACTGGGTGGCGGGGCCGACGGTGGTCGGGTTGTCTGCTGCGTCGGTGGTTGCCTATTGCACACTCACCAACCAAGCAGCCCACCGGAAGGCATACTGGAGCCGCAACATCTGTCACTTAGTTCGCACTATCAACGACTGTGACAGCGGGCGAGGTACGACTCCGAACTGCAGATGGCGTCATGCACGGAGCTCATGAACGGCCATGAACACTGGTCCCAACCGGAAGGCTCGCGCGAGGCCGCATAGCTACCCAGGAGCAGCCAAAAGCCCCTGCCGTTCGTTCGCATCGAAGCCGGCATCACCGCCTAAGCCTTTTCGACGTCGACGGGAACCTACATTTCTGAACGCTCTATACACTCCACAGTCACCCGTGACGGCGACGAAATCCACTGAAGGCAACTCGATCACCGTCTCGCTTCCACACGACCAACAATTCGCTCACGGGCCGCGACAGTCGCACGACTCTGAATAGTTGCACGGATATGTGGCGTCTCCGCGAACATGTCACGCGGCCGAACCACCCTGGTGCAGGGGTGAACCCCCACACCACGGTCATCTACCCGCCTTGCCCCGGCTAGGGCCCATCAGGCACGTTGACGTCGACGCGGCGCAGCCCGACTAATCGAAATCCACCGCAGGCCATGGAACGCGCCTCAAGCAGGAGCGCAGCGGGCCGGCGACATCAGCCCGGAGCAGGACCCCGCCCGTGTCGGCGGGCGGCGGCAGGTCCGCCTCGTTACGCGCGATCGCCGAGACCGCCTTGGCGGTTCTGCCCCGGCCGCAGGACGACATCGGCGAGGACGGCTACGAGTTGTACCGCGGCGACCTTGACCATCACCGCACCTCGACGATCGGCAGTCGCAGCACGCCCGGCGCGCTGCTCGGGACGGCTGGGTGGTCCGGCTCGACGGCGGGCAACCGGCGGTACGGCGACCCGATCGGCGGCCGGGCATCGGACTGCTCCCTGTTGGGCCAGAACGACATCGCGCGCTCGGCCTGCGCGGTGATGGTGAGCGACGGGTTGACGCCGAGGTTCGCCGACACCGTGGAGCCGTCGATCACGTGCAGCCCGGGGTAGCCGTAGAGCCGCTGCCACGGGTCGATCACGCCGCTGTCCGCCGAGTCACCGATCGGGCAGCCGCCGATGAAGTGCGCGGTCAGCGGGATGTTGGCGATCTCGCCCACGGTGCCGCCCGCGAGGCCGTCGATCTTCTTCGCCGTGCGGCGGGTGACGTCGTTCGCCGCCGGGATCCAGCTCGGGTTGGGCTCGCCGTGGCCCTGCCGGGAGCTGAGCTTGTAGCGGCCGAAGAGTCCCTTGCGGCCGAACACCGTGATGGAGTTGTCCAGCGACTGCATCACCAGCAGGATGATCGACTTCTCCGACCACCGGCGCGGCCAGACATGCCAGCTGAGATGCCGGGGGTTGCGCGCGATCTCGGCCAGCCAGCGCATCCAGCGGGGGGCACGACCGCCGCCGTCGCTGAGCGCGGTCTGCATCAGCGCCATCGCGTTGCTGCCCTTGCCGTACCGGACGGGTTCGACGTGGGTGTGCTCGTCGGGGTGGAACGAGGACGTGATGGCGATCCCGGTGCTGTAGTCGGCGCCGGGCAGCCGGGATTTGGCGCTGAGGATGGATTCGGAGTTGGTCCGGGTGAGCTCGCCGAGCCTGCGGGAGATGTCCGGCAGACTCCCCTCGTCGCGGAGCCGGTGCAGGAGCTTCTGCGTGTTGTACGTGCCCGCGGCGAACACCACCTGTTCGGCGCTGAAGACGCTGCCGCGCCTGGGCTTGCCCGTCCGGGTGGTGTGCACGGCGTACCCGCCGCCGTCGATCGGCCGCACGTCGGTGACCGTGGTCAGCGGATGGACCCGCGCGCCCAGGGATTCGGCCAGATGCAGGTAGTTCTTCGGCAGCGTGTTCTTCGCGTTGTGGCGGCAGCCGGTCATGCACGCGCCGCAGCCGACGCAGGTGTGGCGCGTCGGCCCGGCGCCGCCGAAGAACGGATCCGGGACCTCCGTGCCGGGTTCGGTTCCCGCCGGCCCGAAGAGCACGCCGACCGGGGTCAGCCGGAAGGTGTCCCCCACGCCCATGTCCTCGGCGACCTCGCGCATCACGGTGTCGGCCGGGGTGTGCAGCGGATTCTCCACCACGCCGAGCATCCGTTTGGCCTGGTCGTAGTAGGGGGCGAGCTCGGCGCGCCAGTCGGTGATGTCCCTCCACTGTGGATCCTGATAGAAGGCGTCGGAAGCGGGCTCGTACAACGTGTTGGCGTACAGCAGCGAACCCCCGCCGACCCCGGCCGCGGCGAGCACCACGACGTCACGCAGCAGCGAGATGCGCTGCATGCCGTAGCAGCCGAGCCGCGGCGCCCAGAGGAAGTTCTTCAGGTCCCAGGAGGTCTTGGGGTAGCTGGCTTCGTCGAAGCGCCGCCCGGCTTCGAGGACGCCGACCCGGTAGCCCTTTTCGGCCAGGCGCAACGCCGTGACCGAGCCGCCGAACCCGGAGCCGATCACCACCACGTCGTAGTCATAGCTCATCAAACTGTGTCCTTCTTCAAGAGGCTCAGGCGTCGTAGTCGACGTCGAAACGATCACTGGTCGGTCTGGTCTGACAGGTGAGCACGTACCCGGCGTCGACCTCGGCGTCGGCGAGCGCGTAGTTGACTTCCATCGCCCCGGTTCCGCGAAGAACCTTGGCGCGACAGGTGCCGCACGCGCCGCCCATGCAGGCGTACGGCACGTCGACACCTTGCCGCAGCAGGGATTCCAGCACGGACTCCTGCCCGGTACCCGTCGCCGTGGCCAGCGCGCCGCCCACGGTCGCGGTGATCGAGGCCGCCACTCCCGCTTCCCCGGCGGACCGGATCGTGGCGTGGAACAGCTCGAAGGCGACATCCGACCGGTCGACACCTTGCTCGTCGAGCAGGGCACGAGTGCCCTCGATCAGTGCCTGCGGTCCGCAAAGAAACCACTTGTCGACATTGGACAGTGCCAGCGCACGCAGCCTGTCGGCGGTGATCCTGCCCTCGACCCGCTCTTCGAAACCGGAACTCGGCCGGAACTCGTTCCGATCCCCGGTGTGGAAGTGGATGATCCGCAGCCGTCCCTCGAACTGCCGGGCGAGCATTTCCAGCTCACCGCGGAACATCGTGGACTCGCTCGTCCGGTTGCCGTAGAGCAGCGTGAACCGGCTGCCCTCTTCGACCGTGAGCGCGGTGCTGAGCATCGAGATGATCGGTGTGATCCCGCTGCCCGCGGCGACCCCGACATAGTGCTGAGCGTTGCCCCGCACCGGTTCCAGGGTGAACCGCCCGGCCGGGGGAAGCACGTCGAGCACGTCGCCGGCCACGGTTTCGCTCAGGAAGCCCGAAACCGCACCGATGCGCTTGACCGCGATCCGCACCAGGTCCGAACTCGCCGACGCGCAGATCGAATACGTCCGGCGCACCTCGGCGCCATGAACGATCCGGCGCAGCGTCAGGTGCTGGCCGGGCAGGAACCGGAAGTCCTCACGCAGCTCGTCCGGTACGTCGAAGCTGATCGACACGCTGTCCGCGGTCAACGGGCGCACTTCCGAGACGGTGAGCGGGTGGAACACCGTGCGGGCACGGGGTTCGCTGGGGAACGAGTCGGTCAGCCGCCGCCAGGCGCGGTATTCCGACGCGGTGAGCTCACGGCCCCAGGCGGTCAGGATGGGCACCTCGTGGTCGAGGTAGGCCTCCTGGTTCCGCCGCCATGCCAGCACGTACCGGTAGAACGGGATGGCTGGGTGGAGATGATGCACGAGGTGGTAATTCTGGTACAGCATGACCGGGGTGAGCAGCCATTCCATGCCGACCCGCATCCGGGTGGCGCCAAACCGGTTCTGCGCGGCGGTTTCCGGCAGGCCGTGGTGCGGCAGCCAGTCGAACCACCAGGCGAGCACACCCAGGCCGATCCGTTGCGGAATCAGGTAGATCACCGCGAGTTCCCACAGGTGACCGGTGGCGATCGCGGCCGACGCGGCGGCGCCGAAGATCCCGACCATCAGCAGGGTCTCCGCGGCCTCGGCCCGCGGCCGGCGCAGCATGCGCGGCACGTAGAACCGCACGTACCAGGCGTCGATCGTCAGCCAGCGCAACGGCAGCTGCCACGTCGGGCCGTGGCTGGTCCACGCGTCCGGGTCGGTGCCGATGTCCTCGTTGGTGTTGCGGTGGTGCTCGATGTGGATGTACCGCATCGCTCCGAAACCCACATACCCGGCCACGAACGGCAGGGACAGCCTGCCGAGCAGTTCGTTGAGCCAGGTCCACCGGCCCGCCGCGTGGTGCGTGGCCTCGTGCAGCACGGTGAACATGGTGAAGGTGACCAAGGCGTGCAACGGAATCGTCAGCCACGCCGAGGTTTCGGTACCCAGCACCAGCCAGGTGGCGAACACCCACACCGCCAGCGAACCGAAGAACAGCACCACCGTCGGGGCGGACGCGCGCGCCAGCGGGATGCCCGGGTCCGGCACTCCCCTGCGGACAGCGCGCGCTTCCGTCTCGCTGAGCACCGGGCTCGGGGATTCGATACCCATCACAGGTCCTTCTCGATGCCTGCCACGTACGGCGGGTCGCTGAGGGTGCCGTCCAGGTTCGGGGAGCCACCCGGCGAACCGACATCGGCGAACACCGCACGGCTGGTCTCCTGGAACGGCAGCCACAACGGGTCGAGCCGCTGGGCCGGCCGGATCGCCTCGACCGGGCACACCGGCTCGCAGGCGCCGCAGTCGATGCACTCGGTGGGGTGGATGTACAGCATCCGGTCCCCTTCGTAGATGCAGTCGACTGGGCACTCCTCGACACAGGACCTGTCCATCACGTCGACACACGGTTCGCCGATCACGAACGCCATGACTTGCTCCTCTGGTAGGCCTCGGACGCGGCGAGCACGGCAGGGGTGGAGTCGGACGAATGCCCGGGAGCGAGGCCGACTTCGGGCTGCAGCACCGCGGCGGCGTTGTTGACCGCGGTGGCCACTTCGCCGAAGCCGACGGCGATGAGCTTCACCTTCCGGTCGTGTGTCGCGATGTCGCCCGCCGCGTACACGCCCGGCACGCTGGTCGCCATCGCCGCGTCGACCAGCACCGAACGGCCTCGCAACTCCAGGCCCCATGACGCGATCGGACCGAGCTGCAGCTTGAACCCGAGCGCGGCGACCACGACGTCCGCTGGCACGACCTCGCCGGTGCTGATCTCGACCGACCGGAGCCGGTCGTCACCGCGCAGTGCGGAGACCTGCGCGCCCAGTGTGAGTTCGCAGCGTGAGGCCTGCAGCCGTGACACCGAGTGGCCGTGCGCGCGGAACGACTGGCCGCGGTGGACCAGCCGGACGCTGCTCGCCTTCTCGGTCGCGGCCAGCGCCCAGTCCACCGCCGAGTCGCCGCCGCCGACCACGACCACGTCCCGGCCGGTGAAGACGTCCATGTCCGGTACGAAGTAGTGCAGGCCCCGGCCGAGGAACTGCTCGCCACAGGGCAGCGGCCGAGGACTGGCCGAACCGGCGCCCGCGGTGATCACCACCGCACTCGCCTCGACGGTGACGCCTTGCGCGCTGGTGACCACGATCCGGTCGCCGACACGCTCGAGCCGCTCCGCTTCCTGCCCGAGCAGGTAGACCGGATCGAAGGGCGCGGCCTGGCGGAACAGGCGGTCCACCAGTTCCTGCCCGGTGACGCTGGGAAATCCGGCGATGTCGTAGATGTCCTTCTGCGGGTACAGCGCGCTGACCTGCCCGCCGACCTGCGGCAGCGAGTCCATCACGGCCATCCTCAGCCCGCGGAACCCCGCGTAATAGGCGCCGAACAGGCCCACCGGACCGGCGCCGACCAGCAGGACGTCGACCCGGACGGGCGCGCTCAACCGGCCGCTCCGATCGCGGTCTCCGTGTGTACCCGGTCCTCGTCGGCGAACTTGTCCTCGAGGTTCATCGGCGAATAGTCGTCGTCGATCTCCTCGACGGCGCGGCCTCGGGCGCTTTCGATCGACTCCAGGCGGCGGCCGACCTTGTCGACGGCGTAGTCGGCGAGCGCCTGCACGCTGATGCCGAACGGCGCTTCCTCCCCGAACGGCGAGAGCATCTCGGTAATGAGACTCACCGCGGGTGGGAGCAGTTCCTCCATGCGCTGCGACACGACGGCCCAGTTGGCGTCGTCGGCGGCCACGTGGCGGCGGCAGGTGAAGGTGCCCCAGGCCATGTGGCGGCGCTCGTCGTCACCAATGAACCTGATGATCTTCTGCATGCCGGGCAGGATCCCGCGGCTGTGGCAGATCTTCGCCCAGGCGAAGTAGCCGGTCAGCGCGAGACAGCCTTCGACCACGTGGTTGTAGGTCACGGACGCGCGGATCTGCGCGGCGGGCGAAGTGTCGTCGTTGAGCGCGTAGAGCGACCGGGGCAGCTCCTCCAGGAAGATCCTTCGGTAGGAGTCGCCGTTCTCGGTGAACGCGTGCAGGTCGTCGGTGACCCCGACGGCGTCGAACCACATGCGGAACGCCTGCATGTGCTTGCCCTCTTCGAAGGCGAACTGCGTCAGGTAGGTCTCGTCGCCGAGCCGTCCCTCCGCCGCCATCGCGTTGGTGAACGGCTGGATGTCCTGGGTCACCGATTCCTCGCCGGCCATGAAGTTCGCGGCGAGCACGCACGTGAGGCGCTTCTCGTCCTCGCTCAGCGCCGCGAAATCCTCGGCGTCCTGGCTGAGGTCGATGTCGTCGGGGTTCCAGAACTTCTTGTTGCCCTTGCGGAACAACTTCATCGGGAACGAGTCGAGCCGGAGGCCGCCTGCGGACAGGCTGCCGAAACCGGTGCGGTTTCCGTGCTCGATGCTGCGGGCCAGCGCCATGGTGGGTCTCCTGCGGTTCGGGAACTACGTTGTCCGCGTCGAACGCGAGTCCACAGAATCACCCGGCGAGACCGATCATGGGCGGTCCGCGCGCGCCACTTCTGGCCTCCGAGTGCCAGTTTCGGCGCGGTTCACCCCACCGGGACTTCGAACCGGGCGATCAGGCCGCCGCCGTCACGCTGCCGGAATTCCAGCCTGCCGCCGAGCGCCTGCACGATCTGCTCGACGATCCACAACCCGAGCCCGGCGGTGCCCGCGTTGGTGCCGGTCGCGGTGTACTTGCCGGTGAGTTTTTCGAGGTTCTCCGGCGAGATGCCCGGCCCGCGATCGAGCACCTGTACCCGGAGAAGACCGTCGCTGATCTCGGCCTGGACCTCGACGGGATGACCGTCGCCGTGCCGGGCGGCGTTCTCCAGGAGGTTCGTGAGCACCCGCCGCAGCCGCTGGGAATCAGCCGTCACCGTCTGCTCCCCCGGCTCCAACAGCAGGCGCAGGCGGGGTGGCCTGAGATCGGCGGCGTCCGCCGAGGCCAGGATCAACCCGCGCAGCTCCACCGCGCGGACTCGGCCCGTGCTGAACGTCGGACGGCGGCTCGCGGCGACGTCGGCGAGCGCGTCGAGCATGTCCGAGAGGTGGTTCGCGTGCTCGGCGACCAGGCCCGTGCTGGCCTCGCGATCGGCCGGGGTGATCGTGCTCTCCGGGTCCGCCAGGCCCCGGCTCAGCGCGCGCAGTGAGGTCACCGGCGTGCGGAGCTCGTGCAGCATCACCGCGAGCCCGTCTTGCTGCGACCGGTAGGACTCCAGCAGCCGCTGCCGCAGGTCCCGCTCCTCCTCGGCGGCGGTGTGCTCGGCCATCGCCTCCACCCGCGCCGCGATCCCTGCCTCACGCTCGCGCTCGACGACCCGCGAGAGGGACGCACCGAGTACCCCGGTGAGCACCAGATACCCGGCCCACCAGACGCCCTGGCGGACCCGCTCGTCGAACGGAGTCAACTGGGGGTCGACGAACAGCGCGATCGCGAAGTAAGCGAGGCCGAGGGCGAACGCGAGCACCACCGTCGGCGCCAGCGGCAGCCGGATCGCGGCCGCGGTGACGACCAGCAGCAGGATGGCCACCGCCGGGCTGTCGGCCGCACCGGACAGCGCGACCGCGAGCAGGGCCAACGTGCTGTCGAACGCCGTCACCGCCCAGGCGGTACGGCGGCCCCGCAGTTCCCAGCGCGGACGGGTGGCGACCGCGATCGCGTAACAGATCGACACCACCAGCACCACGAAGACCAGTTCGAGATGCTGGCGGAGATTGTCCCCGCCGACGGCGAGCAGCAGGGAGATCGACAGCACCACCACGACCCGCATCCCGACCATCACCTTGGCGATGGATGTCGCGCCGTCGGCGTTTCCGTTGGCCTGTATGGCTTTCCCGTCGGTCACGGCAAGCCTCCCTCCGAGGTGCGTGTAATACTAGGTCCGGTGAAGAACCGGCGGCTGGTGATCGTGATCGTGGACGACCACGAACTGTTCGCCCGTGGCCTGGCATTGTTGCTGTCCACCAGCGCGGGAGACCGGTTCGAGGTCGGTGGGCTCACCACCCATGTGGAGGAGGCGGCGGCGCTCGTCGAGTCCTGCGACGCCGACTTGGCCATTGTCGACCTTGCCATGCCGCCGCTCGGTGGGACGGCGGCCATCCGCCAGATCAAGAAACGCTTCCCCCGCACGAGGGTGCTCGCACTGTCCGGTTCGGACGATCTCGAACTCGCCGAGCAGGCCCTGCAGGCGGGCGCCGACGGCTACCTGACGAAATCCGCGGACCCCGAAGTGCTCGTCGCGCCGCTGCTGAGCGTGGCCGCCGGATTCCGTGTGCTCGAAGGGGAACTGCTCGACCTGCTGCTGACCACGGCCAGGAAACCCCCGCCGGCGCTGCTGGAAGGCCTCGGCGCGCAGGATCTGCGGCTGTGGACTTTCCTCGCCCGCGGCCTGGAGACGAACGACATCGCCAACCGGATGCTGGTCTCCGAACGCACCGCGAAGCGCATGGTCGCTTCGCTGCTCAATCGCATCGGCGCGGCCAACCGGGTCGAGGCCGCGGGCCTGGCCGGGACCTACGGCCTGCTCGACAATCCCGCCAACGAGTCCTGACCCCACGAGCGTGCCGCCATCTGTCGACAGATGGCGCTCTTGCGAAATCCGAATAGGACCACGTTCACGTCAGCTCAGCACGCTCGCCAACAGGAGATACAAACCGCCGCCAAGCACTGTGCCGAGCAGTGTTCCGGTGAGGATCTGGGATGTGGTGTGATCGCGTAGTTCGACGCGGGACCAGCAAACCCAGATGACGAACGGGATCAGCAGGGCCATGGCCGGGCCGTAGACGGCGATGAGCATGACGGTCGCTCCGGCGGCGACGACGGCGTGCATGGAGATCTTGAACTTCAGGCCGAAGGTGATGGCCAGCGCGGCGAACAGGCATGTCAGTTCGGCCGCGGCGAGCGCGACCATCTGATGTGGCGCGTCGCCGATCAGGAGCGCGGTGAATCCGACCGCGAGGGAAACGATGCAGGCGGCGAAGGGGATAAGCCGTCCCGCGCGGTTGGTGACGTGGTGGCTGTCCCATTTGCCTTGGCGTGCCCCGCGAACGATGACAGCCATCGGAATCAGGGAGCCGGTGATGCCGACGACCAATCCCCAGAGCACGGTGCGTCCGAGATCGTGGCCGGTGACCTGCCAGGCCACCACGAGCGGGAGCCCGAGCACCCATACCCAGGGGGCGAGCGCCTCGGTGGCGAAGCGGGCGACGCGGGTACGCGTGCTACGTGTGGCGGTATCAGTCTGCGTCATCGCTGGCCTCCTGGCGGTTCAAGGTAACGATGGATGACGTCGCACAGGCTCTGCCCATCGGGCCAGCCAAGCGCCGAGGTACCGCCCCCAACGAGCGTGCCGCCATCTGTCGACAGATGGCGATCGGTCACGTCCGTTGTGGACCCGCTTGGCCCGTAAGGGCCACGGTTGGCCCGTGTGACCGTGGTGGACGTCTCCTTCACCAGACAGAGTCCCAGCAGATCCGAACTCGACGAGGAGTGCTGCTGATGGGTGCCGAGGTGGTCATCGAAGGTCTGACGAAGTCCTTCGGTAAGCAGACCATCTGGCGGGATGTGTCGCTGACACTCCCACCGGGGGAAGTGTCCGTCATGCTGGGGCCGTCGGGTACCGGCAAGTCGGTGTTCCTGAAGTCGATGATCGGGTTGCTCAAGCCTGACCGTGGCCGTTGTGTGATCAACGGCGTCGACATCGTCACCTGTTCCGAGCACAAGTTGTACGAGACGCGCAAACTGTTCGGCGTCCTGTTTCAGGACGGCGCGTTGTTCGGGTCGATGAACCTCTACGACAACGTCGCGTTTCCGTTGCGGGAGCACACGAAGAAGTCCGAGTCCGAGATCCGGCAGATCGTGCTGGACAAGCTCGAGCTGACCGGTCTGGCCGGTGCGGAGAAGAAGCTCCCCGATGAGATTTCCGGCGGTATGCGCAAGCGCGCCGGGCTGGCGCGGGCGCTGGTGCTCGATCCCGAGATCATCCTGTGCGACGAGCCGGACTCCGGTCTCGACCCGGTCCGCACGGCGTATCTCTCCCAGCTTTTGATCGACTTGAACGCGCAGATCGACGCGACGATCCTGATCGTCACCCACAACATCAACCTCGCGCGCACGGTGCCGGACAACCTTGGCATGTTGTTTCGCAAGGAGCTCATCATGTTCGGGCCCCGTGAGGTACTCCTCACCAGCGAGGAGCCGGTGGTCGAGCAGTTCCTCAACGGCCGCCGCCTCGGGCCGATCGGGATGTCGGAAGAGAAGGACTCCGCGCAGATGGCGCGCGAACAAGCCGACGCGGAAGCGGGCCACTCCGACGGGTCCACTGAGGACGTTCGCGGCGTGCCCCCGCAGATCCAGCCCAGCCCGGGCCTTCCGGAGCGCACGGGCATGCGCCGGCGCCAGGATCGGGTGATGCAGATCTTGCACACGCTCCCCCACGCGGCACAGGAAGGGATCATCGAGTCCCTGACGCCCGAAGAACAGCAGCGCTACGGCGTCCGCCCGCGGCAGCGCCCGAAAGCACCGGTCCCGGGCAGACATCGCAACGACGTCACGGCCGAGCTTCCCACGCTCAATCACAGCGGGAACCTGTTGTGAGCAAACAGCTTTCTTTCCCCGGTGTCGGCGCCATCCGCGAGACCGGCCGATTGTTCGCGCTGGGCCTCGACGTGCTCAGGTTGATCCCCAAACGGCCGTTCCAGTGGCGGGAGTTCCTGCAGCAGTCCTGGTTCGTGGCCAGCGTCTCGCTGCTGCCCAGTGCGCTGGTGTCCATCCCGTTCGGCGCGGTGATCGCGTTACAGCTGGGTTCGCTGACCCGGCAACTCGGCGCGCAGTCGTTCACCGGGGCTGCCGGCGTGCTCGCCACCGTGCAGCAGGCCGCGCCGATCGTCACCGCGCTGATCATCGCCGGAGCCGGTGGTTCCGCGGTATGCGCCGACATCGGTTCACGGACGATCCGGGAAGAGATCGACGCGATGAAGGTGCTCGGAGTCTCCCCGATCCAGCGGCTGATCGTGCCCAGGGTGCTCGCGATGACGTTCGTCGCGGTGCTGCTCAACGGTCTCGTCAGCATCGTCGGCGTCGCCGGCGGGTACGTGTTCAACGTGTTCCTGCAGGGCGGTACGCCTGGCGCGTACCTGTCCAGCTTCAACGCGCTAGCCCAGCTGCCGGACATCTACATCAGCGAGTTCAAGGCCCTGCTCTTCGGTCTGGTCGCCGGGATCGTCGCGTCCTATCGCGGCCTGAATCCCCGTGGTGGCCCCAAAGGCGTGGGTGACTCGGTCAACCAGGCCGTGGTGATCACCTTCCTGCTGCTGTACTTCGTCAATTTTGTGCTGACGACCCTCTACCTCCACATCGTCCCCGCGAAGGGAAGCTGAGCCATGGTCGACCTGCTGCCCCGACGGGCCGCGATCGCCGAACGCGCGCGCAAGATCGCCGGTAAACCGGTGTCCGCTTTGGACGACTACGGGAACCAGCTCTGGTTCTACATCCGCGCGTTCCTGTGGATCCCCCGCACGCTTCGCCGTTATTCCAAGGAAATCATCCGGCTGCTGTCCGAAGTGTCCTTCGGCAGCGGCGCGCTGGCGGTGATCGGCGGGACGATCGGCGTGATGGTCGCGCTCAACCTGTTCGTCGGCACCGTCGTCGGCCTGCAAGGTTACGCGGCACTGAACCAGATCGGCACGGCCGCGTTCACCGGGTTCGTCTCCGCGTACTTCAACACCCGTGAGATTTCCCCGCTGGTGGCTGGGATCGCGCTGTCGGCGACCGTCGGTTCCGGGTTCACCGCGCAGCTTGGTGCGATGCGGATCGCCGAGGAGATCGACGCGCTGGAGACGATGGGCATCCCCAGTCTGCCGTATCTGGTGACCACCCGGATGATCGCCGGGTTCGCGGCCATCCTGCCGCTGTACACGCTGGGGCTGCTGGCTTCCTACATCTCGTCGCGGTTCATCACCGTCACGTTCAACGGGCAGTCGGCCGGTACCTACGACCACTATTTCAACCTGTTCCTGCCACCCGAAGACGTCCTGTGGTCCTTCGCGAAGGTGCTCGTGTTCGCCGTGGTGATCATCCTCATCCACTGTTACTACGGCTACAACGCCGGCGGGGGTCCCGCCGGTGTCGGTGTCGCGGTGGGGCGCGGGGTCAAGACCGCAATCGTCACAGTGGTCATCGTCGACTTCTTCCTCAGCCTCGCCATTTGGGGCACTACGACGACGGTGAGAGTGGCCGGATGAGCGCGGAACACGGAACACTCCCCGTGGTCCCGCGACGCGTGCTCGGATTCGTCTACCTGACGGCGATCGTGCTGTTCTTCGCCCTCACCATCGCGTTCTACCAGAAGCGGTTCACCCCGGTGGTCATGGTCGACTTGCGCGTCGAAAAGCTGGGCGACCAGCTGATGCCGCAGGCCGACGTCAAAGTGCACGGCGTCATCGTCGGCGAGGTACGCGCCATCGACACCGCGTTCAAGGGCTCGACGCTGCATCTGGCGCTGAATCCCGACAAGGTCGACCTGATCCCGAAGAACGTGACCGCCCGGCTGCTCCCCAAGACCCTCTTCGGCGAGCGGTATGTGAACCTCGTACTGCCGAAAACCGCGGCGGGCGAACGTATCGAGGCTGGGGACACCATCGGGCTCGACCGTTCCTCGGCCGCGGTGGAGCTCAACACGGTGCTCGACAAGCTCATGCCGGTGCTGCAGGCCGTCCAGCCGGAGAAGCTGTCCAGCACGTTGACAGCGGTCTCCGACGCGCTTTCCGACGGCCGCGGCAAGGATCTCGGCACGACCCTGGTGACGCTCAACAACTACGTGCGGGAACTGAACCCGTCGCTGCCTGACCTCACCGAGGACATCCGGCAGCTCGCCGGGGTCGCGGACGCCTACAGCGACGCGACACCGGATCTCCTGCGCACTCTTTCCGATCTCACGGTGACGAGTAAAACCCTGGTGGAACAGCAACAAAATCTCAGCGCGCTCTTCGGCGGCCTGACCGACACTTCGGTGAACCTGCGGAGCTTCCTGGAGGTGAACAAGAACAACCTCATCGGGCTCGCCGGGAGCAGCAGGTCCACTTTGGAGCTACTGGCCAAGTACGCGCCGGAATACCCGTGCCTGCTCGGCCAGCTCACCGACCTCGTGCCGAAACTCGACGAGATCTGGGGTGGCGGGCGCAACAACAACCACGCACTGAACCTGACCATCGAAATCACCGCCAGCCGCGGCAAGTACGTGCCGGGCAAGGACACCCCGGCCTATCAGGACAAGCGCGGTCCCGCCTGCTACCCGATCGCGCAGGGCTCGAACTTCCCGCAGTACCCGGCTTCCGGGCCGCTCGCCGACGGTTCGACGCCGCCGGCCGCGGGCGGCACCAAAGCGCCGTCCGGGATGAACTCGCTGCTCGGCGGCACGTTGGCCACACCGGCGTCGAGCGGGCAACCGGCCGCGTCGATGCCGAACTCGTCGCAGGAACGGGCGCTGGTCGCGGCGCTGGTCGCACCCTCGATGGGGACTTCGCCGAGTGACGTGCCCCAGTGGAGCAGTGTGCTGGTCGGACCGCTCTACCGCGGGCAGGAGGTGACCGTCCGGTGAAGTCGCTCGTCGGGCCGGTGTCGAAGCTGGCCGTTTTCGTCGTGTTCACGGTGATGTCCACATTGCTGCTCGCGGCGACGATCGCCAACATCACCTTCCAGCCGTCGCACAAGTACCACGCGGTGTTCTCCAACGTGACCTCGCTCAACGTCGGCGACGACGTCCGCGTGTCCGGTGTCCGGGTCGGCCAGGTCGCCACGATCTCGGTCGGCGGCGACAACGAAAACGTGGCGCGGGTAGAGTTCTCCGCCGACTCCAGCCGCAAGATTCCCCGGTCGGTCCAGGCCGTGCTCAAGTACCGCAACCTGGTCGGCCAGCGCTACATCGCGCTGGAACAGCAACCCGGCCAGTCCGCCGAAGTGCTCCAGCCGGGCGACACGATCCCGTTGTCGCAGACCAAACCCGCACTCGACCTGACCCAGTTGTTCAACGGGTTCAAGCCGCTGTTCCAGGCACTGTCCCCGGACGACGTCAACAAGTTGTCGTACGAACTGATCCAGGTGCTCCAAGGTGAAGGCGGAACGATCAGCTCGCTGCTGCGGCACACCACGCAACTGGCTTCCGCGATCGCGGACAAGGACCAGGCGATCGGCCAGGTGATCGACAACCTCAACGTCGTGCTGGACACGGTGAACAGCCGCGGCGGCGAACTGTCCGGATTGGTCACCACGCTGCAGGACCTGGTCAGCGGGCTCGCGGCGGACCGGAAACCGATCGGTGAGTCGATCGGCGCGCTCGCCGACCTGAGTACGACCACCTCCGGCTTCCTCGCCGACGCAAGGGAACCGCTCAAACAGGACATCGCGGGGCTCGGCGCGCTGGCGGGGAACCTGAACAAGGATTCCGGCCTGGTCGAACAGTTCCTCGCCAACCTGCCGAAGAACGTGGAGACGATCACGCCCACCGCGTCCTACGGTTCCTGGTTCAACTTCTACCTGTGCGCGGCGTCGGGGAATGTCGGGGTGTCCTCGCTCGGGCTGGACGTCCCGATCCTTCCGCTGCCGCTCAGCCAGACCCCGTCGAGGTGTACGTCGTGAAAGCCTTCGAAGAACGCGATCCCGTCCCCATCGGCATCGCCGGTGTGGTGATCATCGCGATGCTGACGGTCGCCGCCTACTTCTACGACGACCTCCCGGTCGTCGGCGGCGGCGCGGTGTACCAGGCCGAGTTCACCGAGGCGGCCGGACTCAAGGCCGACGACGAAGTCCGCATGGCCGGGGTCAAGATCGGTCAGGTCAAAGGAATCGAACTCAGGGACGGCCATGCCCTGGTCAGTTTTCGCGCGAAGAACACCTACGTCGGCGACCAGACCAAGGCGTCCATCCAGATCAAGACGTTGCTGGGCCAGAAGTACGTCGAGCTGGAGTCGGCGGGCAAGAGCCCGCTCGATCCCCGTCAGCCGATCCCGGTGGCCAGGACGAAGGCGCCCTTCGACGTCAACGACGCGTTCACCGGGCTGTCCCGCACGGTCGACCAGATCGACACCCGGCAGCTCGCCCAGAGTTTCCAGACCATCGCGAGCGAGTTTTCCGGTACACCGGAACAGATCCGGCCCGCGCTGGACAGCCTGTCGGCGTTGTCGACGACGATCTCCAGCCGTGACGAGCAGCTGCGCAAGCTCCTCGGCAACACCGGTCAGCTGACCAAGACCCTCGCCGATCGCAGTGGCCAGTTCGAGCGCCTGATCGGTGACGGAACACTGCTGCTCAAGGAAGTCCAGGCCAGGAAGTCGGCGATCAGCGCACTCCTGCAAGGCGCGAAAGCCCTGTCGGCGCAGCTCGCCGGGCTCGTCACCGACAACCAGGACCAGCTCGATCCCGCGTTGAAGGAACTCGACCAGGTCACCGCCTTGCTGCAACGCAACCAGCAGAACCTGAACTCGAGCCTCAACCAGCTCGCGCCGTTCTACCGGTTGTTCGCCAACACCCTCGGCAACGGCCACTGGTTCGACGTCTACGTCTGCGGGTTGCTGCCGCCGACGGTCAACCTCAACCTGCTCAACATCAATCCCGAGGGCTGCGACCCCGGTGCCCCCGGAGGCGGCCGATGACCACGAACCTCACGCGCCGCCTGTCGGTCGTGCTGGTCCTGACCCTGATCGCGGCGGCCGGCATCTGGTGGATCAGCTCCCGTGCGGCGGGCACGAAGGTGACGGCGTTCTTCTCCCAGGGCGTCGGTGTCTTCGCCGGCGGCGACGTCCGGATCCTCGGGGTGCCGGCCGGGACCATCGACTCCGTCACCCCGGAAGGCCAGCAGGTCCGGGTCGAACTGACCGTGGAGCCCGGGATCGACGTCCCCGCGGACGCCGGTGCCGTCGTCGTCCCGCCCAGCCTTGTCGCCGACCGATATGTGCAGCTGACCCCGGTCTACACCGGGGGCGCGAAGATCACCGAAGGCGCGGTGATCCCGCGGGCCCGGACGGTCACCCCGGTGGAAGTCGACGAGCTCTACAAGAGCCTCGACCAGGTCACCTCGGCGCTCGGGCCGGACGGCGCCAACGCGGACGGTTCGCTGTCCCGGCTGCTCGACGTCGGCGCGGCCAACCTCGCGGGCAACGGCACCGCGATCAGGGAAACCATCGGCAAACTCGCGGAGCTCACCAAAACCCTGTCCGGCAACAGTGGTGACCTGTTCGCCACCGTCGACAACCTCCGGCAGTTCACCCGGACGCTGGCGACCAGCGACGGTCAGCTGCGGGACCTGAGCGGACAGCTCACCGACGTCAGCGCGTTCCTCGCCGGGGAACGGCAGAACCTGACACAGGCACTTGGCGAACTCGCGGCGGCACTGGATCTGGTGCGCACCTTCGTCGCGGACAACCGCGGCCGGATCAAGTCCAATGTGGACAAACTTGCTGCGGTCACCCAGATCCTGGCCGATCAGCGGGCGGCGCTGGCGGAGTCGCTGGACGTGGCTCCCCTGACGCTGGGAAACCTGGTCAACGCCTACAACGCCAGCTCGGGCACGCTCGACATCCGGGCGAATCTGAACGAGCTGTCGTCTCCGCCGATCGTGACACTCTGCGGCCTGGTGCGGCGAGGTACGCCAAAACAGCTCCCCCAGGTGCTGGCCGAAACCTGCGACAAGCTCGCGCCGGTGGTCGACGGGCTCGTGCCGTTGCCTTCGGCCGGCGACCTCATCGGCGGCCTGCAGAGCGGGAACCTCCCGCCGCTGCCGCTGCTTTCCCTTACCCAGCCCGGAGGCGGCCCCCGATGACGAAACGACTCGCCACTGGCTGTGTGGTCGCGGTGCTGGGTTTCTCGCTCAGTGCCTGCGGAAGCGGGGGCTTCAGCGGCCTGTACGGCGCGCCGCTGCCCGGCGGTGCCGACCTCGGCGACCATCCGTACCAGCTCAAGGTCCAGTTCGCCGACGTCCTCGATCTCGTGCCGCAAGCCGCGGTGAAGGTCAACGACGTGCCGGTGGGCCGGGTGTCGGACATCGGGTTCGCCGCGGACGGCTGGACAGCCGAGGTGACGGTCTCGCTCAACGGCGACGTCAAGCTGCCCGCGAACGCCGGGGCGCTGCTCGTGCAGTCGAGTCTCCTCGGCGAGAAGTACGTGTCGCTCAGCAGTCCGGCCAGTCCAGCGCCGGAAACCCTCGTCGCGGGGTCGGTCATCCCGGTGGAACGGACCAATCGCAATCCCGAAGTCGAGGAGGTGTTCGGCGCCCTGTCGATGCTCCTCAACGGCGGCGGAGTCGAGCAGGTCCGCACGATCAGCCGCGAGGTCAACGACGCGCTGGCGGGCAAGGAAGGCGACATCCGCGCGCTGCTGACCAATGTGGACACTCTGGTCGGTGATCTCGCCGGTCAGCGTGACGACATCACCAGGGCCATCGACGGGCTCAACCGGCTCTCCGGCACCCTCGTCGGGCAGAACGACAACATCGCGACCGCACTCGACAAACTCGAGCCTGGCCTGCGGGTCCTCGCCGACCAACGCGGAGACCTGGTGCGGATGCTGCAGTCGCTCGACGAGCTGTCCGGAGTCGCCGTCGACACCATCACGCGCTCCCGCAAGGACCTCATCGCGGATCTGCGGGCGTTGCAGCCGACGCTGCAGAAGCTCACCGAGGCTGGGGACAAACTGCCCAAGGCGCTCGACGTCCTGCTGACCTTCCCGTTCACCAGCCGCTCACGGGAAGCGATCCGCGGTGACTACACGAACCTCGACGTCCACCTCGACCTGAAGCTGGACAGCTTGCTGACGAACCTCTTCCTCAACCCCAAGCAGCCGCCGATCGCGTTGCCGGGCTTGGGAAATCCCCCGTCGGCGGCGGCCCCGCTGCCGCTGGCGTCACCCTTGCCCGTCCCGGTGTTGCCGCCGGTGGTGCAGGGACTGCCCGGGCTGCTGAACTCGTTGCTGGGCGGTGCCCGATGATCACACGCAGGATCCGGATCCAGGTCGCGCTCTTCCTGGTCATCGCCATCGCCGGGATCGGGTACACCGGTTTCCGGTACGCCGGGCTGCAAAGCCTGTTCGGCCGCGGCGGCACGACGGTGAAACTGCAATTGGCCGACTCCGGCGGGATCTTCACCAACGCCGACGTCACCTACCGCGGGGTGACCATCGGCCGGGTCGGGGAGCTCCACGTCATTCCCGAAGGCACCGAAGTGGACCTCGTCCTCGACGACGGTTCGCCCGCGGTGCCCGCCGACGTCGAAGCCGTGGTCACGAACCGCTCCGCCGTCGGCGAGCAGTACGTGGACCTGAGGCCCCGCACCGGAGACGGGCCGTTCCTGGCCGAAGGGTCCACGATCGACGCCGCCGACACCGTCACGCCGATACCGCTGGACCGCTTGCTGGGCAACGTCGACGCGCTGGCCGCCAGTGTGCCGGCCGAGTCGCTGAAGACCGTCGTCGACGAGTTGTACGACGCGTTCAACGGCGCCGGGCCGGATCTGCGGACCGTGCTCGACTCGACGAGCGCGTTCGCCGCCACGGCCACGGAATACCTGCCCGCGACCAAGGACCTGCTGTCGTCCGCCCGCACGGTGTTGACCACCCAGAACGCCGAAGCAGGCAATCTCCGGTCGTTCAGCGGGGACCTCCGGCTGCTGGCGGATGAACTGAAGAAGTCCGACCCGGACCTGAAGCACTTCATCCAGGCCGTGCCCCCGGTGTCCGCCGAGATCACCGGCCTGCTCGCCGAATCGGGGCCGGGCCTGGGCAAGGTGATCGCCAACCTGCTCACCACCGCCGACGTCCTCGGGCCGCGGACCAAGGGACTGGAGAACATCCTCGTCACCTATCCACTGCTGACCGCGGCGGCCAACACCGTCGTACCCGGCGACGGCACCGCGCATCTCGGCCTGGTGCTGAACTTCTTCGATCCGTTGTCCTGCACCAAGGGTTACGAAGGCGCGGCGCTGCGCTCGGCCGAGCAGGTCGGCACCCAGCGGGCGGACACCGGGCTGTACTGCGCCGAACCCGCGGGCAGCCCGACGTCGGTCCGCGGTGCCCAGAACGCCCCGTACGGCGGCACTTCGAAGACCGTGCCCACCGCACCTGATGTCCAGCGGCAGCCCGGCAGGGCCCCGCTTCCCGGCCTGGCGGGACTGACCGGGATCAGTGGCCCGAGCGACCTCGCCGGGCTGCTCGGACTGAACCGATGAACCACGAAGACGGAGACTCCATGACAGACCGAACCGGTACCCCGCTGTGGGCGGGCAAACCCTTCCTCGTCGGGCTTTCCGCGGTGACCGTGGTCGCGCTGGTCGCCGCCGTGTGGTTCGGCACGGCGTGGCTGTCGGGCGGCAGCGCGGCCGCGGCCACCGCGCAGGCGCGAGGAGAGGCCCAGCGGGCGGGCGAACACGGCGTGGCCGTGTTCGGCACGCTCGACTACCGCACCGTCGACGCCGGGCTCGACGAGTGGGAACGGATGTCCACCGGGCAGCTCAACGACGAGGTCAAGAAGTCCCGGCAGGCACAGAGCCAGGTGATCAAGAACGGCAAGACCTCGACGAGCGCGAAGGTCCTCAGCGGCGGGCTCACCGAGCTCGATTCCGAAGGCGGGACGGCGAAGATGATCGCCGTCGCGGAAATCGTGGTGACCCCGGAGCAGGGTGAGCCGGTGACCAAGCGCAACCGGTTCCAGGCCGACCTCCGGCGGACCGACCAGGGCTGGAAGCTCAGCTCCATCCAGGCACTCGCGATCGGCGGATGAGGGTTTCCCCCTCACGAAAGGAAAGCATGTCCCAGGCACGAACCCCGACGCCCCAACGACGCCGCCTCGCGGTGGCCGGACGTCGCGGCGCGGAAGTGACCCCGAGCCCGAAACCCCGCCCTGAACCGGAGACGGCCGAACGTGACGTCGTCGAAACCGAGGTCGTCAAAGCCGGTGTTGCCGAGCCTCGACGCCGTCGTCTCGTGCTCGCCCTGTCCGTCGCGCTGGTCGTGTTCACCGGAATCGCCGCTGGCGCCGGAATCGCCGCGGCTCCTTCGCCGGACGCCGACCTCCGCAACACCGCGCTGACCGACGCCGCGGCCACCAGCGACCTCCTCGGACAGGTGAACAAAGCCGTCGAGACGGTGTTCTCGTTCGACTTCACCGACACCGCGAAAACCCAGGCCGCCGCCCAGAACCTGCTCCGCGACCGCGCTGTCGAGCAGTACAACCAGCTCTTCGAGCAGGTGCGGCAGCTCGCGCCGGCGCAGAAACTGGTGCTCACCACCACGATCCGGGCGACGTCGGTGATCCGGCTCGACGGCGACCAGGCGCAGCTGCTGGTGCTGGCCGATCAGCGCTCGACGCGCGGGGACACCAACCAGACCAGCAACGCGGCCGCGCAGCTGACGGTGACGGCGACGAAGAACGGCGACACCTGGACGATCGGTGACCTCACCGTGTTGTGAGACCGGACGCTCAAGACCGCGTTGCCCTGCGCAACCTGGCGTCCATCCGGCGAGCGCAGTGCGGCTCATGCGAAGGCAACTGCACTGCGAGCTCCACCGCTCCCCATCGCCGAGCACGGCTGGTTCATCACGCTCGCCGACGTCCACAGCGGTGACACCACGGGCCGGATCTGCAAGCACAACCGGGGCGGATTCCCCGGCAAGGACAAGCCGCTGTACCTCGATGGATTCACCAAGGGCGAGGTCATCCGGCACTACAGCCACATCGCACCGGTCCTGCTCCGGCACCTGAAAGGCCGGCCGTCACCACGATCCGTTTCCCGGACCAGGGTGGGCGGGCGGCCGTTCTTCGAGAAGAACGTCCCGCGCGGAGCCCCGGACTGGCTGCGCACCGTCCCGTTGCTCGGCGGGGGATCGCGCGGGCCCGGGGAGACGATCGAGTACGCGTTGTTTGAGGAGCTGCCCGCGATGGTGTGAGCAGCCACCCTCACGGCTCTGGAACTCCACGTGCTACAGCGGACCGTCGGCCCGGCCCTGCGCGGCGGCCGCCGGATCGGCTGGTGGTCGACCTCGACCCAGGTGAGGGGACCATCCTTGGTCTTGCAGGGCGAAGGCAACTCGCCAGGGCACGCCGACCAGATCCTTCGACCGGTGCCGAGTCTATTGTGGACGATGGCCTTGTAACTCAGTGCCACGCGTGACGGCACAGTCCGCGACGCCGAGCCCGCGGCGACCAGTTGCCCCACGAGCCACCAAATGTGTCACCGAGGTTGAGCCACGGCTACCCGTACATCCGCTCTGCGGAATGCTGCCGAAAACCCGTATTACCTCAGCCCCGATGAGTTCCTGGGCAGCCGCCAAGACGCGGTCAATTCCTAGTGCGAACCGATGGGGTCCAGACAGAATCCGGACCAGGCATCGGAATAGTCCGAGCCGTTCGCCGGGCTGAGCAGATGCCGGTAGGCGCCGGAGTGGAAGACCAGCGGGTCACCTGCCTGATCGTCGAGATACTCGACCTCACCCACGAACAAGGTATGGTCGCCCGCGGAGTGCGCGTCGACGATCCGCGCGCCCACCTGCGCGAGCGCACCCGACACCAGCGGAACGGCCGCCCCGGCGACGAAGACCAGCTCGAGGTCGGGATCGGGCCTGCCGCTGAAGTGCCTGCTGACCGGTTCCTGGTCGGCGGCGAGGATGCTCACCCCGTACCGGCCGCCCTCGGCCAGGTGGTCGTGCATCTTCGCGCGCTTCGCGATCGAGACGACGACGAGCGCCGGTTCGAGCGAGACCGACATGAAACCGTTGGCGGTCATGCAATGCACGCCGTCGGACGTCTTCGTGCTGATGACGGTGATGCCGGTGGCGAACCGGCCCATGGCGTTGCGGAACCGCCTTGGTTCGACGGGCGCCGCCGGCACGACGATATCCATGAATCCTCCTTGAGTCAGTTGGGGGAAGCGCAACGTGTCACGGTGGTCGTGGCGAGCACCAGGTCCAGCAGCACCCGCTCGACATCCGTGCTCACCACCGTGTCCGCGAACCCGGACAGATCGTCGAGCCGCGCGTTCGGGTCGACGACCACGATCAGGCCCGCCGCCTTCACCGCGCGCAGCGTCCCGCGATCGTGCCGTCCGAGCCCGAGGTACACCGCGGGCGCGATCGTGCGGGCGAGCGGACCAATCTCGATCTGCCGTGGCGCCTCGCCTGCCGCGACCGCTGCCGAGGTCGCGGCAACGGCGCCGCATACCGCGCTCGCCACTCTTTCCGCCGCGCGCCGAGCACTGGAATGAAGCCCCGGGCCCAGCCCGATGACCAGCCGGGCCCCGGTGAGCCGCGTGGCATCCGGGAGGTCGACCCGCCGTGCGAGCGGCACGCACCGGCTGTCGACGGGGAGTGCGTGCTCGACCACTTCGACCCGCGGCTCACCCTGGTCGCGGACCGGCGAGACCAGAAAAGAGCCCGGCCGCAAGGTGCCCATCGACGGGGTGGTGTGCGCGATGACCGGCGCGAGCACATCACCGGCCAGCGCCGGCTTGAGCCAGAGCAGGTCCGGATCATCCGTTTCGGCGCCGCGGACTTCCAGCGAGACGAAGTCGCCGGTGAGGCCCAGGCCCAGCCTGGCCGCCACCCGGGGCGCGTAGTCGCGGCCGCGCGCGCTGAACGGGGCGATCACCGCGAACGGCGAGCCACGTGTGATGGCCGCGCTGAGTGCGTCGGTGAACAGCCCGGTCGAGTACTCGGCCAGCCCGTCGTCGCGGAGCACCAGCACCCGGTCCGCGCCGTGCGCGTGCAGAATGCCCGGTGCATCACCTGGCTTCGCGCACGGGAGCACTGCGACCGTCGCCGACCCCAGTTCGAGTGCGACCGACCTGGCACACGCCAGGGCTTCGAGACTGGCCGGGTGCAGGCCACCGCCGGGCAGCTGCTCGGCGATCGTCCAGATCTCCCGCGACGGGGAGACCGGCGCGGCGAACGCCGGTGCGCTCGCGGTCGCCGCCGCGGCGGCCAGCAGGCCGGTCACGTCGAAGCAATCGCTTGCCTGCTCCGTCACCCGCGTGCCATGTCCCGGCCGGATTTCGGCCACGAAGGTCGGCGAGCCGCGCGTCCCGAAGTCCTTGGGACCGCCGCCGAGGTCCTCGGCGGTGAGCGTTTCGATGGCAGCGGGATCGGCGTCCCCGATGCACGGCGGCTCGGCGCCTCGGCCGATCGACACCAGCGTGGGTGGCTGGACCGCCCAAGATTCCTGGCCGACGTCGGTTTCGACGTCCGCGAGCAGCTCCTGGTCCGCACCGGCCCGCAGGTTGACGACCTGGGTCAGCTGCGGCAGGCCCGCCAGCTCGGCGACCTGGGGGCCGACCTGCGCGGTGGCGCCGTCGAGCGACCACCAGCCGGTGAGGACGAGATCGGGTGTCTCGCGCTCGATCAGCTTGGTGAGCGCGCGGGCGGTCGCCAGCGTGTCGGCGCCGGCGAACCGCCTGTCGACCAGATGCACGGCACGATCGGCGCCGCGGCGCAGCGCGTCTACGAGGGTCGCCCTGGCGGCGGGCGGCCCCATCGTCACGGCGACCACCTCCCAGCCGGTGGTGTCGCGCAAGGAAAGCGCGTGCCCGAGCGCCTGCAGGTCCGGCGGGTTCGTGATCGCCGACTCCTCGTCGCGGCGGATCCGCTTGGTCCGCTCGTCGAACGCCACCGCACCCGGGGCGGGTACTTGCTTCACACAGACGAGAATGCGGCCGGTGGTGCTCAAATGTGCTCCAGGAGCAGTTCGTATTCCTCGTCTTCGAGGTCGTACTCCTCACCGGGCGAGAGCTTGCGGAACTCCTTCTTGCGCGCGCCACAGACAGGGCAGACCCAGTCGTCGGGGATGTCGGCGAACGGCGTGCCGGGCGCGATGTCGCCGTCCGGGTCGCCGAGGCGGGGGTCGTAGACGTCCTGGCAGACATCGCAGATCCACAGCTCGGTCGCCGGGTCTGACTGGGTCTCTTCGGTCGCGACCAGAGTTTTCATGGGATTCTCCTTGACGTGGAACGGAGGCGGCCCCGCAAATCGGGGTTTCCGGGGCCGCCTCCCGCTTATCAGGGCTCGAGACCCGCCATACGTGTCATGCCGCGGACGCCAAGCCCGCCGTCGCTGTGGATGATCGTGCCGGTGACCGCCGGCGCGCGTTCCTTCGAAGCGAGCAACGCGTAGGCCCACGAGTGATCCTCCGGCTGGGCAACGACGCCCAGCGGGTTGATCCCCTTGATGAGGCCTTCGATATCCGGCACGTCCTTGAGCCGCGTGCCTTCGTTGGCCAGCGCGGGAATCCCACGCAGCTCGGTGATGGTCCCGCCTGGCGCGACGCCGTTCACCCTTACGTGCGGCGAAAGTTCGTACGCGAGCTCGGTCACGAGACCACGCACGGCGAACTTCGACGAAACGTAGAGCGGGCCACCGCCACCGGGGTAGAACCCGGCGTTGGAGATGGTGAGGATGACCTGCCCGCGGTTTTCGATCAGCTGGCTCAGCGCCGCCTTCACGGTGAGGATGTTGCTCTTCACGTTTACCCCGAAGAGCTGGTCGAACGCTTCGCCGATCTTGTCCTTGGGCAGCTGCGGAAGCTCGGTGAAGTAGTCGAACACCCCGACCGCGCAGACGACCACGCTGAGCGAGCCGAACGCCTCCGTGATGTCGGCGACGGCCCTTTCGTTGTCCCACATGGAAGTGGCGTCGCCTTCGGTCACCACTACCTGGTCACGCCCGTACCGCGCAAGGAGATCCGCCGCCTTTTCCGGGGAGATCTCGAGGACACCGACCTTGGCGCCCTCCGCCACGTACAGATCGACGACCGCCCGGCCGATACCCGATCCACCGCCGGTGACCAGAGCCACCTTCCCGTCGAGGAAACCCAAGTGAATCAGTCCTTTCCGAACAATGCCGACAACGGGCGCGCGTTGAGCTTCGCGCCGGGTCCGTACGGGGTGTCGAGCAGCTTCGAGTACATCTCCGGCGTTTGCCAGGTCAGGCTTTCCAGCTGCAGCGGGTCGAGCATCGTCTGGAAACCCATACGGGGCGAGGTGATGACGAGGCGCTCGCCTGGGCCAGTGTTGCTGTAGCTGACCTGGATCACCGTGAACTCGTTGGCGATCTGGATGATCGGGTCTTTGCCTTCGTTGTGGATGATGGTCAACGGAAATCCTCCGTCACATGATTAGGGCGAGGTTGTGCGTCATGACGGTGGTCTGGTCGAGCGTGACCACCCGCTTGGCGAGCTGGAAGCCGTCGCCGGTCCGGCGGAGCACGTCACGGCGCTCACCGGAGAGCAGGTCGAAGATCGCGACGTCACCGCGGGTCCGGTAGAGCAGCAGGTTCGTCGCGACCTTGAACTCGTCGTCGTTGTCACCAGCCTCGACCCGGACGTTGGTGACGAAGTGCCGCGAACGCGAAGGCGGGTCCTCGGCCCAGGCGTACTCGGTCTCCAGCCGCAGGACGCGCATTTCCATGGAGTCCCAGTCATCGTCCATGAGGGTCATGCCCTCGACGATGTCCGTCTCGGCCTCGCGCTCGCGGGTGACGCGCAGCGGGACGACGTAGTGCAGGTCTTCCGCGACCAGTTCCAGCCACTTGCGGTACTTGCCCGTGTCGAGCAGCTCGGCTTCGTGGAAAAGCCATTCGGTGATCTCTCGGACGGTGGTGTCCGCGATCTGGGTCGGTGTGGTCATTTCGCCTCCACCTCGGCCAGCGTGGCGGGGTTGACCGCGCCGTTGCCGTTGACCGGCGGGTGTTCCACCGGATCCTTGACCATCAGCTGCATCCAGTACTCGAGGAAGTTGCGCTGGTTGGCCTCGGCGTAGTCCATCGGAAACGCGTGACCTGGGCCCGGCCAGTCGGGGTCGGGCTCATAGACGCCGCGGCCCATCTGGTAGTTGAGCTCCATGCCCTTGGCGAACTGGGCGCCGAGCACCCTGGTGATGCTGCGCCAGTTCTCGGCGTCGTCCTGCTCGAACGCGCCGGAGATGCCGAAGGTGCGGACGTAGGCCTTGTAGCTTTCTTCCTTGTACCAATCCGGAGCTTCCTTTTCGACCAGGAAGAATGACATGACTTCCATCTTGTCCGGGCCGAGCGGATGCCACAGCCGCAGCGTCAGGAACGAGGTCGGCGGCGAGACGTGGTCCTTCGACATCAGGAAGTTGCCGATGGACAGGTTCGGGAATACGGTGCCATGGATGAACGCGACCGGCCGGAAGACTTCGACCTGCTCGGGCGTAAGCCGTCGCTGCAGTTGCTCGACGATGTTTTCCGGCATGCCAAGGAATTCCGGCAACGGGATGCCCGGCGGCGGGCCGATGATGCCGAGCCCGTGGCCGTTTTCGGTGTGCACGTGCTCGCCGTAGAGCGCGAACTGCGGGTCGGGCGGGGCGAGGCCCAGTTCAACCATTGACCGGTGCGTCATCATCGTGTGGTACGCGTCGCCGACGAAGTTGTCCGCGCCGAGCTTCCAGTTCGCGTCGACGATCCACCGCTGCGGAGCGCCGACGACCTCGAGCCCGGCGTCACTGCGGTCGAGCACGATGTCGAGGTAGAACTTCATGTCGCCGAGGTAGTCCTCGAGGGACTGCGCGTCGGCGTCGAGCGTACCGAAGATCAAACCCTTGTAGGTGCCCAATTTCGGGATCGACTTCAGCTGCCACAGCGACTTGTCGAGCTTGTTGCCGTACGCCTCGCGGCCGGCCGGGACACCGACCAGGCTGCCCTTGTTGTTGTAGGTCCAGCCGTGGTAAGGGCAGCGGAAATGCGAGGTGTTGCCCATCTCGGCGCGACACACCTGCATACCGCGGTGGCGGCAACTGTTGAGGTGCCCGCGGATCTCACCGTCTTCGTCACGGACGACGATGAATTGATCTTCGGATATATAACGGACCACGTAGTCGCCGCGCTCGGGAATTTCGCTTTCATGAGCGAGAAAGACCCAAGACTTACCGAAAACACGCTCGCGCTCGGCGTCGTGCATTCCGGGGTCATTGATGATCGCGGCCGGAACGGTCCAGTCGGCCTGAACATCGTGCAAGCCCTTTTCCAGGATCCGACGGTGCTCTTCACTTAGCATGTGCGGCCGCCTTCACATTCAGACATCTTTGTCTCCTCCTAGAGGCGCGAACCGTTGCGGGGGACAAGGGATCGCGTTCGAAGCTTGACTAGCTTTCTAGGATGCTAGTATCTTTCTTGGCATCGGTCAAACCCCGAATGTCCGTCGACGAAGACGGAACTTAAGGAGAGCGCACCATGGGAACACCAGTTCTGTCGCCCGAGTGGATGAAGAGCTACGGCGAGCTGTGGAACACCACCGATGCGACGCGCCAGGGACTCGGCAAGCTGAGCATGGTCGTGGAATACCGGCTCGCCGAGGACGAAAGCCGCGTCGGGCAGATCGAGGTCGTCAACGGTGAGGTCGTCCGTGCCGGCGCTCCGGCCGAAGGCGTGAAGCCCGAGTTCGTGCTCACCGCCAAGGTCGAGACCTGGCAGAAGCTCGGCAAGGGTGAACTGCCCGCCGCCAAGGCCATGGTCACCAGGAAGGTCAAGTTCCGCGGGCCGATGTCCGTCGCGCTCGCCAACCTTCCTGGCCTCGAAGCCGCCATGAAGATGTTCGGCGGAATCGACGACACCGACTGGTCCGTGGGCTGAGCACAAAACGGGCACCTGGCGGCCAACGGCGGCTTCTTGTGCCGCCGTTGGC
>JAVXWP010000015.1:0-57484 GCA_032230695.1 Actinomycetota bacterium
GTTCGTCGTCGGCTACGGGCTGGACTACGCCGAGCGCTATCGTGACCTGCCTTACATCGGCACTTTGGAGCCAAAGGTGTACACGTCGTAGTCGGGTTCTTGCGGTCTCCCGAAGTGTTCGGGGAAAATCGGGAACCGAAGGTGCCCAATCGCGTCATAGGTGGACATCGCTTGCGTTAACCTATGCGAAGGCTAAAGCCGCGTAGCCGACGCGGCCGGGGGACAGGAGAGAGTCGAGATGGGCAACAGCAGCTTGGCGGACGCGAACGCGTTCAAGAACGCGGCGGTCGCCGGTCAGGTGGGGATCGACCCGGACGCGGCCCAGGCCGTCCTGAAGAAGATCCGCACCGGCAAGGACTCGGTCGAAGCCCTCCTGAACGGCGCGGGCGTCCTCGCCCAGCCGCCCAAGCTCGGCGCGAACCCCGTCGGCCAGGCGATCGCGGCGAAGTTCGTCCAGCGGGCCGACGGCGGCGGCGATTCCTACGCCTCCGCCCTGCAGAACCTCTACAGCCAGTACGAGCAGGCCGAGCAGGGGATCGTCACGGCCATGGCGAAGTACGAAGAGATCGATCAGGCCAGCGCCGACCCGTTCAGGCGAGCTTGAGCTAAGAGGGGGAATTCCATCATGGCACCCAGGCACAGCAGCGAAAGCGGATCGTCGGTCCCGCTAGGTGAGGGCTCCGCCACTTCGGGCATCGTCGAGCAGGCCCGTGACCGCTCCGACGGTTTCGACGTCGGCGGCGACCGCGCGATCGTCTCGACGCCGAACTGGAACAACCAGGAGAGCGACCAGCTCTACTTCGGCGCGACCCAGAACAACGACCCCGGCACCGCCGAAGCCACCGGTCACGCGTGGTCCGGCCACGGCGACGAGCTCAGCCAGGTCTCCAACGAGCTCTACAGCGCCATCTCCGAGCTGGGCAACGCCTGGATCGGGCAGGGCGCGGCGGCCGCGCAAGGCGCGCTCGTGGGCATCGCCAACTCGGGTTCGCAGGCCTCCGAGGCCGCGCAGGCCATGGCCAAGAGGCTGGCGCAGCAGGCCGCTGCCGCCGCCGAGGTCAAGAAGATGCCCGCTCCCAAGAACTACGATCCGGCAAGCGCGATGACGGCGGCACTGGCCGGTGGCCCGGCCGCGATGATCGCCGACCAGAAGCTGCAGGCCGACGCCGCGGCCGACGTGAAGGCCCAGCAGGTCGCCTTCTTCAACGCCTACACCAAGGCGATGTCGGACGTCGACAGCTCGACCCCGAGCTTCGGCCCGGAGTCGCTCGGCATGAAGCCGATGGCGGGCGGCGGTCCCGCGGGCTTCAACCGCGTCGGAAACTTCGGCGGCACCAACGGTGTCGGCGACGTCGGCCAGGGCGGCCCGGTCTCGACCTTCGGCCACGGCTCGGACGGTGTGCACAGCAGCGGCGGTTACGCGGGTGCGGGTCTCGGCGCGGACAGCGGCCACTTTTCGCAGGCGGGCTTCGCCCCTGGTGCGTCGCCCCAAGGCGCTGTTCCCGGTGCCGGAACGGGTGCGGCTCCTGGCGCCGGCGTGGGTTCCGCTTCGGGTGCCGTGCCACCGGTTCCGCACGGAGGCGGCGGCGCTCAGGCCGGTCAGGCGCTCGGCCTCGGCGCTCTCGGTGCCGGTGTCGGCTTCGCCGGTGCTCGCAGCCTGGGCCAGGGCAACCGCAGCGGTGGCAAGTCGGACGACTCGACGGCCGCCGCGGCCAACGAAGGCTCCGGTCAGAGCGCGGCCTCGGCCGGTGTTCCGCAGCAGGGACTCGTCTCGGCCGGTGGAACCATCGGTGGCAGCCCGACCCCGCCGCCGCCGATGGGCGGCATGGGCGGCGGTGCCGGTGCTCAGCAGCAGGAAGACGAGGAGCACACGCACGCGTCGTTCCTCATCGACCCCGACCCGGATGAGACCTTCGGTGCCAACGAGGCGACCCCGCCCCCGGTCATCGGTGCCTGGTCCGAAGACGAGCGTTAAGACTTTCTGAAGCCTGGGGGACTAGATGGCAGCCGCCGAGCTGCTCACTCCGCTGGAACTGGACTTCCTCTGGGAGTCCTCCAGCCAGCAGGGTGAGTTGCCGTACCCACTGCGGGTCCGTTCGCATGGCGCGACCATGGACGAACGGTCGCTGCTGCGGCGGCAGGCGCTGGGCGCGTTGAAGCAGCGTGGGCTCGTGGGCGTCTCCGGACGTCCCGAGCCGCATCTCGACGACTACTTCGAGATGCTCGCCGGCCCGGACCTCAGCCTGGACACGGTGCAGATCAGCGCGCCGAACGCCGAACCACTGCTCGCGGTGGCCGCGTCGCTAGGCGGGCAGGCGCTGCTGGCGGTGCAGGACGGCGTGGGACTGCACCTGCAGCCGATCGCGCCGGACGGGCTGGCCAGCGCCATCATCTCGCTGTTGCCCGCGGTGGCCCGCGGCACGGAAAGGTCCGTCACCGTCCCGCTCGAACAGCTCTTGTCGGGTTCGGGTGTGGACTTCCTGCAGCGTCGCGGCCCGGTCGGCAGTGATGGGCGTGCCAGCACGGACGACGACCGCAAGGCCCTCGCCAGGCTGCACGCGCAGCCTCGGCTTCGAGGCGGCCAGATCGGCGCCAACGCCAAGAACAGGATGGGCGGCCGCTCACGCTCGCCCGTACTGAGCTGGTTCGACACCGAGACGGGCCGCTACTTCACCCAGGCGACCCGTGGCCACGACGGCCGCGACTGGATCACCATCGCCCCCGCCGATCCAGCCACCCTGCGACACCGGCTCGGCGAGATGCTCTCGGGCGCATCCAGCACCAACGCCGGTGTCCTCTAGCTCCATCCATTCATGCCACGGGGATGCCGAACGTGCTGCCGACTGTCGGGACCAAGCGCTACGCTGAGCCAGAGTTCGAATCTGGAGGGTGACTGGTGGGTCCGCAGGAGTTTTTCTCGCCGATGGCATTCGACTTCCTCTGGGAAGCGATGCAGATCGGCGAGCTGCCATACCCGCTGAAAGTGCGGTCCCACGGCGCCACCGAGGACGAGCGGCGGATGCTGCGCCAGCGCGCGCACGCCGAGCTGCAGGCGCGAGGTATCCGGGATCGCCAAGGCCGGCTCGAGCCGCATGTCGAGGATTGGCTGAGCCTGCTCGCCAGGCCGGCGTTGTCGGTCGACGCGCTGCACATTCCGGACTTCCAGCAGCCGCCCATCGCGATCCTCGCCGCCTCGGACGATCGGGCCGGGGTGGTCGCGATCCAGGACGCAAACGGCATCTGGCTCCGCCCGGTACTGGCCGACTCGGTGGTCTCCACGGTGGTCGACCTGCTGCCCGCCGGGCGTCGCGGCAATGAGGCGTCCATCACGCTCCCGCTGGACGAGGCCCTGCACACCGCGCCCGTCCGGGTGCCGGTCGCGGCGGCCGGGGTGTCAGAGATCGATTCCGACGCCGCCAAGGCCAAGCGCCAGCCGAAGGCACGCAGCTCGCTGAGCGACCGGGCGACCGACCCCCGTGAGGCCTACGGCAAGTTGTCCGGCCAGCCGCGGCTTCGCGGTGGCCAACTCGCCGCGAACAGCCGGAACAACCTCGGCGGCAAGCAACGCTCCCGGGTGCTGGCCTGGTTCGACACCGCGACAGGGCGGTACCTGAGCCTGTCCCGGGCGGGCACGGACGGACGTGAATGGGTGACGATCTCACCCGCGGACCCGAAAACCCTGCGTACGAGGCTGGGGGAGATGGTGTCGAGCGTCGCCGACGGCGGCCGTTAGCTGTTCGAGGGGCATTTATCCCTCACGGGAACCTTGCCGGGCCAGCTACCGTTGACCTGCGAGAGGCTCACACAGGTGCCGATTTTGTCTGGACGGTACCCTGGTGAGACAGGTGTCGAGTGCACCGGCGAGTTGTCAAGATCGTGACGGCGGATATCACATCTACCGCCCAAACAGGGAGGGTCGAGGCCACCAGGGCCGAGTCGTATGGACCGGAAGCGCCTTCTCAAAAACCCACTGCTGTGGATAGCTGTAGCCCTGCTGCTCTATCTGGCGTTCAGCTCGCTGTTCGACAGTAATCGTGGATACACGCAAGTACCCATTTCGCAGGCGACGCAGCAGCTCACCTCGGGCAACGTCAAAGAGGTGACCCTCGAGGACAAAGAGCAGCAGCTCAAACTCCTGCTGAACAACAAGATCAACGTGGATGGTCAGCAGGTCGACCAGGTCATCTCGCCGTACCCCTCGGGTGCGACGCCCCAGATCTACAACGTGCTGATCGATGCCAAGAACGCGGCCGCGAACAACGCCCCGGTCAAGTTCAGCACCACGGTCAGCCAGCAGTCGTTCCTGCAGACGATCCTGATCTACATGATTCCGCTCGTACTGGTGCTCGTCCTCCTCATGTGGATGATGAACAACGCCCAGGGCGGCGGCAATCGAGTCATGAACTTCGGCAAGTCCAAGGCGAAGCAGCTCAACAAGGACATGCCCAAGACCACGTTCGGCGATGTCGCCGGTGCGGACGAGGCCGTCGAAGAGCTGTACGAGATCAAGGACTTCCTGCAGAATCCGGCGCGCTACCAGGCGCTGGGCGCGAAGATCCCGAAGGGCGTGCTGCTCTATGGGCCGCCTGGTACCGGTAAGACGCTGCTCGCGCGTGCTGTCGCGGGTGAAGCGGGGGTGCCGTTCTACACGATCTCCGGCTCGGACTTCGTCGAAATGTTCGTCGGCGTCGGCGCTTCGCGCGTGCGTGACCTGTTCGAACAGGCCAAGCAGAACTCGCCCTGCATCATCTTCGTCGACGAGATCGACGCGGTCGGCCGCCAGCGTGGCGCCGGCCTCGGCGGTGGGCACGACGAGCGCGAGCAGACGCTGAACCAGCTGCTGGTCGAGATGGACGGGTTCGACGCCCGCGGCGGGGTCATCCTCATCGCGGCCACGAACCGCCCGGACATCCTGGACCCGGCGCTGCTGCGTCCCGGCCGGTTCGACAGGCAGATCCCGGTTTCGGCACCCGACATGCGTGGTCGTCGAGCGATCCTGGCCGTCCACTCCAAGGGCAAGCCGATCGCGCAGGGCACCGACCTGGACGCGCTCGCGAAGCGGACGGTCGGCATGTCCGGCGCCGACCTCGCGAACGTGATCAACGAGGGTGCGCTGCTCACCGCCAGGCACAACGGGCACGTGATCACCGACGCCGCGCTCGAGGAAGCTGTCGACAGGGTCGTCGGTGGACCCGCGCGCAAGGGCCGGATCATCTCCGAGAAGGAGAAGAAGATCACGGCGTACCACGAGGGTGGGCACGCGCTCGCCGCGTGGGCGATGCCGGACATCGAGCCGGTGTACAAGCTGACGATCCTGCCGCGTGGGCGCACCGGCGGGCACGCCTTGCTCGTCCCCGAGGACGACAAGGAGCTGATGACGCGTTCGGAGATGATCGGCAGGCTGGTGTTCGCCATGGGCGGGCGCACGGCCGAGGAGCTCGTCTTCCACGAGCCCACCACCGGCGCCTCCAGCGACATCGAGCAGGCCACGAAGATCGCCCGCGCGATGGTCACCGAGTACGGCATGAGCGCCAAGCTCGGTGCGGTCAAGTACGGCCAAGAGCAGGGCGACCCGTTCCTGGGCCGTTCGGCAGGCCGTCAGGCCGATTACTCGCACGAGGTCGCGCACGAGATCGACGAGGAAGTCCGGAAGCTCATCGAGACCGCGCATACCGAGGCGTGGCATGTCCTGAACACCTATCGGGACGTGCTCGACGAGCTGGTCATCGAGCTCCTCCAGAAGGAGACGCTGACCCGCAAGGACCTCGAGCGGATCTTCGCGACAGTCGAAAAGCGCCCGCACATCACCGTGTTCAACGAGTTCGGTGAGCGGACTCCGTCCGACAAGCCGCCGATCAAGACTCCCGGCGAGCTGGCGATCGAGCGCGGCGAGCCGTGGCCTCCGCCCGTCCCGCAGCCCCTGTTGCAGCCGGCACCGACTCCGGTGACGACTGTGCCGGGTGGCGGGGACCTCCCCGGTGGTCCGCCGTACCAGGCTCCGGACCCCAGCGCGAACCCGTACGCGCCGCCCATTCCGGGCTCCTACCCGAACGGTGGGCGCCCCAACGGCGGCCCGAACGGCAGCGGCCAATGGCCACAGGCTTACGGTGGTCAGCAGCCCTCCGGCCCGGCCGGTGGGTACCAGGGTGGTCCGTCCGCCGGTGGGCAGTCCGGCCCGCCGAACTATGGTGCACCTCCGGGATGGACGCCGGCGACCTCGCCGACGACTCCCGGCCAGCCTTGGCGTCCCGGGAACGACCGTGCGAACGAGCACGGTGGCTTCGGGGGCCCAGCCGGTGGTCAAGATCAGGGATTGACCGAGGGGCAGCACCGTCGTGAGTCGGATGGAAAAGACGACCAGCAGCAACGGTAGTAAGCCGGCCGGTTTCGACCGGCCGGTTTTCGACCAGGACAGGGCCGAGAAGGCCGTCCGCGAACTATTGATCGCTTGCGGTGAGGACCCGGATCGCAGTGGTCTCAAGGAGACCCCTGCCCGGGTCGCCCGCGCGTACCGGGAAATGTTCGCTGGGCTCTTCATCGAGCCGGACTCGGTGCTGGACAAGACCTTCGACGAAGCTCACGAAGAGCTCGTACTCGTGACCGACATCCCGATGTACTCGACCTGTGAGCATCACCTGGTGGCGTTCCACGGGGTGGCGCACGTCGGCTACATCCCCAACAGCGGCGGCAAGGTCACCGGGCTTTCCAAGCTGGCGCGGCTCGTCGACCTGTACGCCAAGCGGCCGCAGGTCCAGGAGCGGCTGACCTCCCAGATCGCCGACGCGCTGATGCGCAAGCTGGACCCGCGCGGGGTGATCGTCGTGATCGAGGCCGAGCATCTGTGCATGGCGATGCGGGGCATTCGCAAGCCCGGCGCCCGCACGATCACGTCCGCGGTGCGCGGGTTGTTGCAGACCTCGGCCTCGTCGCGGTCGGAGGCACTGGACCTCATCAAGGGGCGCCGGTGAAGCACGGGCTCGGATCGCCCGGACGGTGCGCGGTGATGGGCGTACTCAACGTCACCCCGGATTCCTTTTCGGACGGTGGCCGGTACCTGAACACTGACGCGGCCCTGTCGCACGCACGCGAAATGTGGGCGCGGGGCGCGGACATCATCGACGTCGGCGGCGAGTCGACCAGGCCGGGTGCGTCCAGAGTGAACGCACAGGTGGAGACAGCCCGGATTCTTCCCGTCATCAAGGAACTCTCGGCAGATGGCGTGCGGCTGTCCGTCGACACCACTCGTGCCTCCGTGGCGGCTGCCGCGCTGGAGGCTGGGGCAGCGGTGATCAACGACGTTTCCGGCGGGCTGGCCGATCCGGACATGGCTCGGGTGGCCGCGGAATCCGGGGCGCCGTGGGTGCTGATGCACTGGCGTGGACACAGCAAGGACATGAACGCGCTGGCCATTTATGGGAACGTGGTTGCGGAAGTCGTTTCGGAACTGACCGAGCGGGTCGACGCCGCGCTCGCGGCGGGGGTGTCGGAGAGCGCGATCGTGTTGGACCCCGGGTTGGGTTTCGCGAAGAACGCCGAGCACGACTGGGCCTTGCTGCACGGGCTGGATTCGTTGCTGCGACTGGGTTTTCCGGTACTCGTGGGGGCTTCGCGCAAGCGATTCCTGGGGCGGTTACTGTCTGATGTGGACGGTACGCCACGGCCTGCGGCCGGGCGTGAGGACGCTACCGCGGCCGTTTCGGCGCTGGCTGCGAGTGCGGGAGCTTGGGGTGTCCGGGTGCATGAGGTCGGTGCGTCGCTCGACGCGGTGATTGTGGCGTCGGCTTGGGCGCTGGGAGGCAAGCGTGAGTGACCGGATCACGTTGACAGGGCTGAGGGTCTTCGGGCGGCACGGGGTTTTCGACCATGAGAAGCGGGATGGGCAGGAGTTCGTCGTCGATATCACGGCGTGGCTCGATCTGAGTGCGGCGGCGGCTTCGGACGATTTGAAGCAGACGCTGCACTATGGGGAGCTGGCGCAGTTGGCGGCCGACATCGTCGGAGGGGAACCGTATGACCTCATCGAGACGGTCGCGGGGCGGATCGCCGATGAGGTATTGCGGGATGAGCGGCTGGACGCGGTGGAGGTCACCGTGCACAAGCCGTCCGCGCCTATTCAGTTGAGTTTCGATGATGTCGCGGTAACTGTGCATCGGGTCCGATGAGTCGCGCGGTGTTGTCGCTCGGGTCCAATTTGGGCGACCGGCTCGCGTTTCTGCGGTTGGCCGTTGAAGGGGTACGCGAGTCTATGGTCTCGGTATCGAGTGTCTACGAGACGAAGGCTTGGGGGGTCGAGGATCAACCCGATTTTCTCAACGCCGTGTGCATTGTGGACGATCCTGCCCTGGACCACTGGGATTGGCTTCGGCTGGGACAGTCGCTTGAGGACGCCGGAGGGCGGGTGCGGGAGTTGAGGTGGGGGCCTCGGACTCTGGACGTCGACGTGGTGAGCGTGGATGAGGTGCGGTCGGCGGATCCGGAGTTGTTGCTGCCGCACCCAGGGGCTGGGGAGCGGGCGACGGTTCTGATTCCCTGGTTGGAGATTGATCCGGCGGCTCGGGTTCTCGATCTTGGGTCGGCCGCGGACCTGCTCGCCGGGCTGCCGGAGGCGGACCGGGCCGGGGTCCGGCTTCGAGCGGACCTTGCTTTGTGAGATGCACCTGGCCGCCGGCCTGGTTGGGCGCGGCTCTGCATCTTGGGATCATAGTCAGCGTCAGTCCTGGCTTTGTCGTGGTCAACCAGCCGTGGCTGGTCAAGCCGGTCCGGCTTAGCCGTGGCATACGGGGATCTTTCGTTGCGGTTTTTGGTAGGAAAGGTCCGTTCATTGCGGTCCTGAGGAATGTCGCCATCGCTGTGTTTTCGGCGGCTCTGCGCGCTGTGGTTCTTTCGCCTGCCGCCCAGCGGGATTACTGCGGTAGGTCGAGACTTGGCGTGCTCTCGTTTTGCCCTCAAGTTGACCGGGTTTGTGGTTGGCCACGCAAGTCTTGACTCGAGAAGGCCACGGTGAGCCACTGACCGGAGCCGTGTGCTTGGGGACTTGGGGTGGCAAGGTGGTTACGCACCGTGAGTGAAGTGGGGAGCGGTTAGCCTGGGGGTATGCATTTCACCCGGGCTCGCGAGCTCGTCGTCGCCGGGCTGATCGGCCTGGTGCTCTTTTACGCGTTATTCCAAATGGCCTACGGGTCATTCCCCCAATTGCCACTGTTCGTCGGCGCGACGTTATTCGTGCTCGCGCTCGTGGAAGTGGTTCAGGCGTTCTCGGTCCGTAGCAAGATTCGTGAGCGAAGAGTGGTCAACGCCATAGCGGTGGCGCGGTCGGTCGCGCTCGCGAAGGCGTCTTCGCTGGCCGGGGCCATCATGCTCGGCGGGTGGCTCGGGGCGACGGCGTACCTGCTGCCCCGGCGGACGGAACTTTCGGCTGCGTCACACGATTTGCGGAGCGCGCTCATCGGCGGCTTCTCCGCGGCGGCACTCATCGCGGCCGCGCTTTGGCTGGAGCATTGCTGCCGCGCGCCCGAGAGACGTGATCAAGACCGCGCCGGCGATTCGACCGGTTAACGCGAAAAAGGGGCCGCTCGAAGTACCGACTAGGTCTCGTTCGGATTACTAGAAGGTACGGTGTTGGGCATGACTGGCGTGGGTGACGACTTGCGCGGCCGCCAATTGGGACGGCCGTGGCTCGTCGTCGGCATAACACTCGCCGTCGGCGCAACTCTGGCGTTGGTACTCAGCACCGACCTCCGCTTCTTGCGTCTAGGCATCATCGCGGCCCTCTGGGCTGCCCTGATAGGTGCGTTCCTGGCGGTGAAATACCGCAAGCACGCCGCGCACAGCGAGGACGAGGTCGCCGAGGCCCAAGCCGTCTACGAGCTGGAGCTGGAGCGGGAGGTCGCCGCCCGGCGCGAGTTCGAACTCGAGATCGAGGCCGAGGCCAGACAGGCCGCCGACACCGATTCCCGCACGGAACTCGACGCGTTGCGTGCAGAAGTCGTCGCACTGCGTGAAAGCCTGCAGTCGTTGTTCGGCGGCGAAGTGCTCTACGAGCACGTCGCGCTGACAGCACAGGCGACGCGGATGCGTTCGATCAAGGACGACAGGCTCGTCACGTCGGCGTCCGAGAGCAACGGCAAGTCCGCTCCGGCTCAACTGCTTCCCGGCAAGAAGACGGTGGATGTCGCCGAGCGCCCCACCGAGCTCATCGAGCGCGTGATCGAGCCGGTCAAGCCCGCCCCGGAGCGGCGCCGCACCCCCGCGCCGAACGCCCCCCTCCGGCCCAAGCAGGACGAGCCCACCCGCCGGGTCAACCAGAGCGACGGCGCCAGTGTCGCCGCGGCGAGGGCGGCGAAGGCCGCGGCCGAGCTGCGAGCCGAGGCCACCCGCAGGCAGCAGCAGCCGGTCGAAAAGGCGGCCCAGCGCCCCGCGCAGCCGCAGCGTTCGCAGCCGCTCAAGCCTCAGCCGATAGCGCAGGCCAAGGCCGCTCCGCCGAAGCCAGCCCAGCAGCCGTCGGAGGCCAGCCGCCCGACGATGGCGCCGGTCGAACGCCGTCGCCAGCAGGACCTCCCCGACTACACGCGGTCGGCGATGGAAGAGACCCGAGTCGCCGCTCCCGCGCCGAAGGCTGAACGCACCTCGGGCGAACGTCAGCCGGTGGCGAAGAAGGACGGGGACTGGCGGAAGCCCGCCTGGAAGGAAAGCGCCAGCGAGCGGTCGGCGACCAACCTGGCCGCGGCCTTCCCGCGCAGCCGGGCGGGCATCCCGCCGGTGCCCAAGCCCGCGCCGCAGGAACCCGAAGAAGTCGCACGTCGCGGCGGTTCGCACCGGATTCCCGCCGAGAACAAGGCGGCCCCGGTCCGGGAATCGCCGGAGCAGACCACCGGGGGTGGACGTCGTCGCCGCGACGACAGCGCGCCGTTCTCCCTGCCGTCGAAGGCCGCTCCCGCGCCTGCGCCGGCCGAGCCGGAGCCCGTTTCGGGAGGCCGTCGCCGGCGTCCCGATGGCGAGCCGCCGGCTTGGAAAGGGGGTACCGACCCCGAACCGGTGAACGGTTCGCGTCATTCGACGAACGGTAGTTCCGCGACGAACGGCAGCCACTCCAAGTCCGCGGCCGAGTCGGGCCCGACTGGCCGTCGCGGCAGCCGCTTTGCCGATCCCGAACCCGCGGAGGCTGGTTCGCACGCCGCCGGACGGTCCGTGAACGAGCTGCTCGCCGCGCACGGTGCTGCCGATTCCACGCCACGACGTAGGCGCCGCGCGGAAGACTGAGTGCATTCTGGTGAACCCGCGACGCGGCTCGCGTTTGCCGTTCGGCGCCCTGTCACCGGGATAGTGCACTTTTTGCCAAAGCGGACGCCACGGCGCCCGCTGAGGAGGCTTGCGTAGGGTGACCGCTCGTGAGGGGATTCGCCAACGCGCCCGGCTCGGTGTCCGAAGGGGCCAAGCACGGCCCGAGGTCGCGTTTGATCACCGTGTTGCTGCCGGTGATCGGCTTGATCGTGGTCGCGCTCTGCGGCCTGCTCTTGTTCGGCCTGGCCACCGAGAAAGTCGGCGTGCTTGCCGTGGTCATCGGCGTGGTCGCCGCGCTGGTGCCGGTCGGGGTCGTCGTCGCGGCCTTCCTGTGGGTCGACAGGTGGGAGCCGGAGCCCGCGAAGATGCTGCTGCTGGCGTTCGTCTGGGGCGCGTGCATCGCCACGGTCACCGCGCTGCTGATCAACAGCACCGCCGAAGCCGTCGGTGATCTGCTCCTCGGTAGCGGGCAGGGCAACAAGATCGCCGCACTGGTCTCCGCGCCGTTGATCGAGGAGGCAGCCAAGGGTGCTTTCGTCCTGATCGTGTTCTGGCGCCGCAACCACGAGTTCGACGGGATCGTGGACGGCATCGTCTACGCCGGGCTCAGCGCGGCCGGGTTCGCCTTCATCGAAAACATCTTCTATTTCGGCCGCGCGTTCGCGGAGGCCGGTTTCGGCGACGGCACCAGCCCCGGTGTGCTCGCCGCGTTCGTGCTGCGGGGCGTGCTTTCGCCGTTCACGCATCCACTGTTCGCCGTGCTGACCGGGATCGGTATCGGGTTCGCCGCCGGCACCACCAACAAGCAATTGCGCTGGCTCGCGCCTCTCGGTGGCTATCTGGCCGCGGTGTGCCTGCACGCGTTGTGGAACGGCGCCGCGGTGCTCGGCGGCGCGAAAACCTTCCTCAACGTCTATTTCCTGATCATGGTGCCGATGTTCATCGGCGTGTTCTCGGTGGTCGTCATGCAGCGACGCCGTGAGCAGCGGGTCGTGGCGGCCGCATTGCCGCAGATGGCCAAGGCCCGGTGGATCGCGCCGTCCGAGGTGGAGCTGCTGGCGAGCCTGTCCGGGCGCCGGTTGTGGCGGCGGCAGGCGCGCAAGCAGTCCGGTCGAACCGCTGCGAAGGCCGTCGGCCGGTATCAGTCGAGCGTCACCGAGCTGGCTTTCCTGCGGCGCGGTCCCGTCGAAACCGACGATGCGAAGCAGCGTCAGAACGACCTGCTCACGGCGCTGAAAACTTCCCGTGCCGAAGCGGTGAGGCTCGCGGAAGGCTCTTCGTAGGCCAACGTCCGGGTGACCTGAGACGGGTGAAGCTCATCACCTCGAGCACGCTAGAGGTGTGTGCGAGGGCTACTCTCGCGCCGTCGTCTGGTACCCGGCCTGACTCAGCGGGACTGGAACGAGTGAGGGAGTCTTGAGGCATGAGCGTGCACAGGAGTACGCGATGAGGCCCGCCCGGCTGGCCGTGGGCGTGGTGTCCGCCGGCCGCGTTGGCAGCGTTCTCGGCGCCGCGCTGGCGCGGGCCGGGCACACCGTCGTCGCCGCGTCAGGGCTGTCCGCGGCGTCGATCCGGCGCGCGGAGCAGCTGCTGCCCGGTGTTCCACTGCTGCCGCCCGACGAGGTCGTGCGTAAGGCCGATCTGGTGCTGCTCGCGCTGCCGGACGACTCGCTCGCCGGCATGATCCGCGGGCTGGTGGCGACCGGTTCGCTGCGGCCGGGCCAGATCGTCGTCCACACTTCCGGCGCACACGGGACGGAAGTGTTGCGCCCCGCTGCCGACGTCGGCGCGCTGCCGCTCGCCCTGCATCCCGTGATGACGTTCTCCGGGCGGTCCGAGGACCTCGAGCGGATAGCAACCTGCAGCATGGGGGTCACGGCCACCGACGGCGACGAAGCCGCGTGGAACGTGGGAGAAGCGCTCGCCGTCGAGATGGGCACGGAACCGGTGCGGATCCCCGACTCGGCACGTGCGCTCTATCACGCGGCCTTGGCGCACGGCGCGAATCACCTGATGACACTGGTTGCCGACTGTACGGAGTTACTGCGTGACTCCGGTATCGGCCAGCCTGAGCGACTCATCGCGCCGCTGCTGTCGGCGGCACTGGATAATGTGCTGCGGCACGGCGATCGTGCGTTGACCGGCCCGGTCGCCCGTGGCGATGCCGGAACGGTCCGCGCGCACCTGGCGGTACTGGCGCAGCGCGCACCCGAAGTCGCGCCCGCCTATGCCGCACTGGCCAGGCGCACGGTGGCACGTGCATCCGCCGCCGGGTTGCTCCCGCCGGACGCCGCCAAAGACCTCTCCGCACTTCTCGACGAGCACGCCGAAGGACAAGACTCCTCATGACCAGCCCGAAATTCACCCGCCACACGCTGAACACGTTCCAGCCGCCGGACGATATCCACCGTGTCACCGGTGCGCTGCGCGCGGTGGGACGCAAGGTCGCGTTGGTGCCGACCATGGGCGCGTTGCACGCGGGTCACCTGGAACTCCTGCGCCGCGCCAAGCGGCTGCCGAACATTGTTGTCGCGGCTTCGATTTTCGTGAACCCGTTGCAGTTCGGGGAAGGCGAGGATTTCGACGACTACCCGCGCCCGCTGGACGACGACCTGAAGAAGCTGGCCGACGCCGGTGTCGAATTGGCGTTCACCCCCAAGGCCGGGGACCTGTACGCCGAGGGCGCCGCGGTGACGGTGCACCCCGGCCCGCTCGGGGACGAGCTCGAAGGGGCGGTGCGGCCCGGGCACTTCGCGGGCGTGCTGACCGTGGTCGCGAAGCTGCTCAACATCGTGCGGCCGGACTTCGCGTTCTTCGGTGAGAAGGATTACCAGCAGTTGGTGCTCATCAAAAAGATGGTGCGGGACCTGAATATCGACACCCATATCGTCGGGGTGCCGACTGTGCGTGAGCGGGACGGGCTCGCGTTGTCCTCGCGTAACGTCTATTTGAACGAGCACGAGCGGGAAGACGCCGTCGCCCTTTCCGCCGCGCTCACCGCCGGTGCGTATTTCGGCCGCGACGGTGCCGAGGCGGTTCTCGCGGCCACCCGTGAAACGCTCGCCGCGCGGCCGGCGGTCGAAGTCGATTATCTGGAGTTGAGGGGAACCGATCTCGGTCCCGCGCCCGTCGATGGGGAAGCACGACTGTTGATCGCCGCCCGGGTGGGGAGCACCCGGTTGATCGACAACGTGCCGGTGCAACTCGGCTGGGCCGTCGACAACGGCCTGGATTGAAGGGGAGAAACACGATGTACCGCACGATGTTGAAATCGAAGATCCATCGCGCCACCGTGACCCAGGCCGACCTGCACTATGTCGGCTCGGTGACGGTCGACGAGGAGCTCATGGAGGCGGCCGACCTGCTGCCGGGCGAGCAGGTGTCCATTGTGGACATCACAAACGGCTCGCGGCTCGAGACCTACGTCATCAAGGGGGAACGCGGCAGCGGGGTGCTCGGCATCAACGGCGCGGCCGCGCATCTGGTGCACCCCGGTGATCTGGTGATCCTGATCTCCTACGGGCAGATGGATTCCGCCGAGGCGGCAGCCTACGAGCCGCGGATCGTGTTCGTCGACGCCAAGAACCGCGTGGTCGAGAAGGGCACCGACGCCGGACACGCGCCGGAAGGTTCCGGGTTGCTCAGCGGTACCGTGACGCTCCCGATGGACGACGACACGGCAACCTTTCCGGTGGCCGAGACAGTCGACGCCGCGCGCCTGGACGCACTGCTTTCAGCCGAGGGTTGAAGTTGCTACTGACCATCGACGTCGGCAATACGAACATTGTGCTCGGCCTGTACGCCGGGCAAGGGGACGACGCGAAGCTAGTCGGCGACTGGCGGATGCGCACCGACGCCCAGATGACCGCCGACGAGCTCGCGCTGACCATGCGCGGACTGCTCGGAGCGCATGCCGACGAGGTCACCGGGATCAGCGCGCTTTCGACGGTGCCCGCGGTGCTTCGGGAGCTACGCGTGCTGCTGGCGCGGTACTACCCCGGGCTGCCGAAGGTCGTCATCGAGCCCGGTGTGAAGACCGGGGTGCCGTTGCTCGTCGACAACCCCAAGGAAGTCGGGGCGGACAGGCTGGTGAACACCCTGGCCGCGCACCATCTGCACAAGACGGCCTGTGTGGTCGTGGACTTCGGCACCTCGACCAACGTCGACGCCATTTCGGCCAGGGGCGAGTTTCTCGGTGGGGCCTTCGCGCCGGGCATCGAGATCTCCGTGGACGCGCTCGCCGCCCGTGCGGCGGCGCTGCGCAAGGTCGAATTGGTGCCGCCGCGTTCGGTGATCGGCAAAAACACCGTTGAATGCCTGCAATCCGGGATTCTTTACGGTTTCGCCGGCCAGGTCGACGGCCTGGTGAAGCGGATTGTGAAGGAACTGGCACCCGGTCGTGATGAAACGGTGGCAGTGCTCGCGACCGGCGGGCTGGCCCCGCTGGTACTCGGCGAATCGGAAACCATCACCGAACACGTGCCCGAACTGACCTTGCTGGGCCTGCGGCTCGTGTACGAGCGCAACGTGCGCTGAGTGGGTGGCTCGTGAGTGTTTAGCGGGGTTAGAACACCGCTAAAGACTCACGACTGACGAGAATTGCGCCGGAAACACCCGGAAAGGCCGGGGTTGTCCTGGCGCGAGAGGTAATCCGGTTGACGTCGTCGTACTGCGGGTTCGTACGCTATACCCATGACCGAAAACCCCGCATCCGAACCCGCGACTGATGACGACCTGCCCGAACAGATGCGGGTGCGCCGTGACAAGCGTGACCGGATAATCGCCGAGGGTATCGATCCTTACCCGGTCGAGGTCCCGCGAACCCACTCGCTGGCCGAGGTACGTGCCGCCCATTCCGATCTGCCCGTCGATGTCGCGACCGGTGAGATCGTGGGTGTGACCGGCCGCGTGATGTTTATGCGCAATACCGGCAAGCTGTGTTTTGCAAGTCTCCGTGAGGGTGACGGCACCGAGTTGCAGGCGATGATCAGCCTGGCCGGAGTCGGGCAGGACGCGTTGTCGGCGTGGAAAGCGGATGTGGATCTGGGTGACCACGTATTCGTGCACGGTGAAGTGATCACGTCGAAGCGCGGCGAACTGTCCGTCATGGCCGACGGATGGCGGCTCACCTCGAAATCACTGCGTCCGTTGCCGGTGGCCCACAAAGAACTGGCCGAGGAAACGCGAATCCGGCAGCGTTATGTCGACCTCATCCTCCGGCCGAAGGCGCGGGACGTGGTGCGCACCAGGGCCGGAGTGATGCGTTCGCTGCGTGCCTCTTTTCATGATCGTGGCTTCACCGAGGTCGAGACGCCGATGCTGCAGACGTTGCACGGTGGCGCCGCGGCCAGGCCTTTCGTCACTCATTCCAACGCGTTCGACCTCGATCTGTACCTCCGGATCGCGCCTGAGTTGTACCTCAAGCGGTGTGTTGTCGGTGGCATCGAGAAGGTCTTCGAGATAAATCGCAACTTTCGGAACGAGGGAAGCGACTCATCGCACTCGCCCGAGTTCGCGATGCTCGAGTACTACCAGGCCTACGGGACTTATGACTCAGTCGCGGTGATGACGCGGGAACTGATCCAGGAAGCCGCCGACGCTGCCCTGGGTACACAGCTCGTTACCCTTGCCGATGGTACAGAATACGACCTTTCGGGCGAATGGACGACTCTTCGGATGTATCCGTCGTTGTCCGACGCTCTTGGTGAAGAGGTCACGCCCGAGACACCGGCCGCGAAGTTGCTTTCTTACGCACAGGCCAAGGGTATCGAGCTCGACCCGAAGTTGGGGCACGGCAAACTGGTCGAGGAACTGTGGGAAGGACTGGTGGGAGACCACCTCCACGAACCCACATTTGTGCGTGATTTTCCGCTGGAAACATCACCGCTGACCAGGCAGCACAGGTCGGAACCGGGGATCGCCGAGAAGTGGGATCTCTACGTTCGCGGATTTGAACTGGCCACCGGGTACTCGGAGTTGGTGGACCCGGTGGTGGAACGGCAGCGACTCGTCGAGCAGGCTCGACTGGGTGCGACCGGGGATAGTGAAGCGATGCCGCTGGATGAAGATTTTCTGCGTGCGCTCGAGTACGGAATGCCGCCAAGTGGCGGAGTCGGAATGGGTATCGACAGGTTGCTCATGGCGCTGACCGGGCTCGGTATCCGGGACACGATCCTCTTCCCGCTGGTTCGGCCCGAATAACCCCCACGGGTGACAGTTCGCTTCTGGCAACTATCCTCAATCGAGATTTGCGTAATCGTGGGGTAGAGGGTATTAATGTCGTAGGCAATAGCTTCTGTCCGGGGCATGCCCCGTACCCAGATCCGCCCAAGTCCCAGATCCAGCGGAGTATTCGCAGCAGGCCCCAGCAGGAGGAAACTGATGGCACAGAAGGTGCTCGTCTCACTTGTCGACGATCTTGATGGCACCGAGGCCGAAGAGACTGTCGAGTTCGGTTTGGATGGTGTGAGCTACCAGATCGATCTCTCGACCGACAATGCTGAGGAATTGCGTGACGCGCTCGCCCAGTATGTCGAGCACGCCCGTCGCGCGGGTGGCCGTAAGCGCGCCGCCGTTCGCCCGACGGCGAAGGTGGCCGCTCGTCCGGCGACCGTCGACCGTGAGCAGAACCAGGCCATTCGCGCCTGGGCCCGCAAGAACGGCTTCCAGGTTTCCGACCGTGGACGTATCCCGTCCGAGGTTGTCGAGGCGTACCACAAGAAGAACTGACTGGCTGGGTAACGTCTGGCCGTTTTAGGGACCGCGTCCCTTGGGGCAGCTGAAGAGGCCGCCGGGAATTCTCCCGGCGGCCTTCTTCGTGTCCTGGTGGTTTCGTCGTTGTTCTTCTGGACCACGTCCGGCGTGATTACGACGTTCGCGGTCCGGTGAATCACCATCTGCATTGGGGACCTGGGCCCGCGTCGCAGGTTCTCGGACGGGACTGATCGGCGAAATGGTGTTCGGCGAATTCGTGGTGCACGCCAGGGCCCCGGCCACCACGAGAGCACGGCCCTGGATGTGCGAAGACGACGGCGCCGGGGCTTACGCCGCGATGGCCGGAGATGGCAGAGCCAAGGACGTCAGGAGCCCTCTTCGGCGCTGAAGTACCCGTCCCCGCCTCCGCGCCGCCCTTGGACCGGGTAAACCAGGCCTCACCGGTTGCGCCCCAGCCTGGACCCCGTGGCGCGCCTTCAAGGGGAAACAGTCAGGGCTTGGGGCAGGTGCGGGGGCACGAGTCGCATTCGGATTCGGCGGCCAGCAGATAGGAGAAACAGCAGCTTTCGCGGCGGCGGGTCCATTCCCGGCGGCCGGCGGAATCGGTGGTAATGCGCAAAGTGGACGCCGAAGTCAGCGGTGGGAATCGCGATTCGAGCACCATGGCCGCGTCGGCGACACCAGCTCCCTCGGCTTCCCTCGTTTCGCCCTGCATACCGGCGGACCACAGCGAGTTGTCGATGGCGTCCGTCGCGGCGGCCCAGAGCATCCGCCTGCCGAGCTTGCTGAACGGCCCGTACGCGCGCACGAACTGGGCGGCGTGGGCGATGTAGCGGGCTCGCAGCACGGCGGCGAGCGCGCGTTCGTCGGCGACGACAGTGGCCTCGGGCAGGCCCGAGCCGGGGTCGGACGGCAGGCAGTAGAAGTCGTCGCCGAGGACGGCCAGGCCTGCCGGGTGCGGTCTGTCGCCGGAGAGCCGGAAAGCCAGCTCCTCGGGACGCAGGGACGGCACCCGGCGTTCGTGGTGAAAAAGAAGTGCGCCGATGTAGGCGGGCACGTGCAGGTACCAGGACATGATGTAGCCGACCGTCGTGCGCCGCGGCGCCTCGCCGTACTCCTCGATCAGCCACTCGCCGAGGGATTTGCACCAGATCTCGAAGTGCGCCGGGTCCTCCAGTAGATCCGAGCAGCGCTGCCAATTCTCACCCGACGGCAGGTCGAGGCGGAGTTCCCGGCGGTCCTGGAGGTCCTCGAGCCGGCTCAGCGATGCGGCGAGGTTGTCGTCCCTCGGGACGTGTCGGGCTGGCCGGACGGACCGCTGATCGGACAAGGCGGCCTCCGGTTCAGGTGTATTGTTAGGCGTGCCTTACCTTACAGAAAACTCCTGATCTCGCCACCCTGGCGCCCCAAACGGAGGTTTTTCAGGAAAAGTGTCCTGTTCGCGGTGAGCGGACAACGCGCATCCGACGGAATCCGAGGTCCGTTTGGCGCGTTGGACTTGACGTATAGTCACAGGTCAACCGGATGATGAGGGAGCGCCCGCCAAAAGAGTGGGCGTGGAGCGATCGGGCCGCAAACAGCCGTAGTGGTACGCCAGGGCGTCCACTTGGCTACTACAGTGGTGTCACGGTGCTGAATCCATCGCGGTGAAAGCACGATGGACTAGGGCCGCCGGCGCAGCAGTCGAGGGAGTGCAAAATGTTCGAAAGGTTCACCGACCGCGCGAGGCGGGTGGTTGTCCTGGCCCAAGAAGAGGCCCGGATGCTCAACCACAATTACATCGGCACCGAGCACATCCTTCTGGGTCTGATCCATGAGGGTGAGGGTGTCGCCGCCAAGGCGCTGGAATCGTTGGGTATCGCGCTGGAAGGCGTGCGTCAGCAGGTCGAAGAGATCATCGGCCAGGGCCAGCAGGCTCCGAGCGGGCACATCCCCTTCACTCCGCGTGCCAAAAAAGTTCTCGAGTTGTCGCTGCGCGAAGCGCTTCAGCTCGGCCACAACTACATCGGCACCGAGCACATCCTGCTCGGGCTGATCCGCGAAGGCGAAGGCGTCGCCGCCCAGGTCCTCGTCAAGCTCGGCGCCGACCTCAACAGGGTCCGCCAGCAGGTTCTGCAGCTTTTGTCCGGCTACCAGGGCAAAGAGCCCCAGGAGTCCGGCAGCGGGCGCGGCGAAGGCACGCCGTCCTCCTCGCTGGTTCTCGACCAGTTCGGCCGCAACCTGACGGTCTCCGCCCGCGAGGGCAAGCTCGACCCGGTCATCGGTCGTGGCAAGGAGATCGAGCGGGTCATGCAGGTGCTGTCGCGGCGCACCAAGAACAACCCGGTCCTCATCGGTGAGCCCGGCGTCGGCAAGACCGCCGTCGTCGAGGGGCTCGCGCAGAACATCGTCAAGGGCGAGGTGCCCGAGACGCTGAAGGACAAGCAGCTCTACACCCTCGACCTCGGTTCGCTGGTCGCCGGTTCCCGCTACCGCGGTGACTTCGAAGAGCGCCTCAAGAAGGTGCTCAAGGAGATCAAGACCCGCGGCGACATCATCCTGTTCATCGACGAGCTGCACACGCTCGTCGGCGCGGGTGCCGCCGAAGGCGCGATCGACGCGGCCTCGATCTTGAAGCCGATGCTCGCCCGTGGTGAGCTGCAGACGATCGGCGCGACCACGCTCGAGGAGTACCGCAAGTACATCGAGAAGGACGCCGCGCTCGAGCGCCGGTTCCAGCCGATCCAGGTCGGCGAGCCGTCACTCACGCACACCATCGAGATCCTCAAGGGCCTGCGGGATCGCTACGAGGCGCACCACCGCGTCTCGATCACCGACTCCGCACTGGTCGCGGCCGCGACACTGGCCGATCGCTACATCAACGACCGGTTCCTGCCGGACAAGGCGATCGACCTGATCGACGAGGCCGGCGCCCGGATGCGCATCCGCCGCATGACCGCTCCGCCGGACCTGCGCGAGTTCGACGAGAAGATCGCGAACGTGCGCCGGGACAAAGAGTCGGCCATAGACGCTCAGGACTTCGAGAAGGCGGCTCGCCTTCGCGACGAGGAGAAAACCCTCCTCGGCCAGAAGGGTGAGCGGGAGAAGCAGTGGAAGGACGGTGACCTGGACGTCGTCGCCGAAGTCGACGACGAGCAGATCGCTGAGGTCCTCGCCAACTGGACCGGTATCCCGGTGTTCAAGCTCACCGAGGAGGAGACCTCCCGTCTGCTCCGGATGGAAGACGAGCTGCACAAGCGGATCATCGGCCAGGAGGACGCCGTCAAGGCGGTCTCGCAGGCGATCCGCCGGACCCGTGCCGGTCTGAAGGACCCGAAGCGCCCGTCGGGCTCGTTCATCTTCGCCGGCCCTTCGGGTGTCGGTAAGACCGAGCTCTCCAAGGCGCTCGCGGGCTTCCTGTTCGGCGAGGACGACGCCCTGATCCAGATCGACATGGGCGAGTTCCACGACCGCTACACCGCTTCGCGGCTCTTCGGTGCCCCTCCGGGCTACGTGGGTTACGAAGAGGGCGGGCAGCTCACCGAGAAGGTGCGTCGCAAGCCGTTCTCCGTGGTCCTGTTCGACGAGATCGAGAAGGCCCACCAGGAGATCTACAACACGCTCCTGCAGGTTCTCGAGGACGGTCGCCTGACCGACGGCCAGGGCCGCACGGTCGACTTCAAGAACACCGTGCTCATCTTCACGTCCAACCTGGGCACCTCGGACATCTCCAAGTCCGTGAGCCTCGGGTTCTCGTCCGGTGGGGACACCGGCACGAAGTACGAGAAGATGAAGCAAAAGGTCAACGAGGAAATGAAGAAGCATTTCCGGCCCGAGTTCCTCAACCGTATCGACGACATCATCGTGTTCCACCAGCTCACCAAGGATCAGATCATCCAGATGGTGGACCTGATGGCGACACGCGTCGAGACGCAGCTGAAGGCCAAGGACATGGAGCTCGAGCTGACCGACAAGGCGAAAGCCCTGCTGGCCAAGCGCGGGTTCGACCCGGTCCTCGGTGCCCGGCCGCTGCGCCGCACCATTCAGCGCGAGATCGAAGACCAGCTGTCCGAGAAGATCCTGTTCGGCGAGATCCAGCCGGGCCAGATCATCGTGGTCGACGTCGAAGGCTGGAGCGGTGTCGTCGAGGACAAGGACGACGAGGCAAAGTTCACCTTCCGTGGTGTGCCGAAGCCGACCGAGGTTCCGGACGCTCCTCCCGTCAGCATCGGCGCCGGTAAGGGCGACGAGCCAGGCGAGAAGGAAGCAGACGCCGGATAGCTCCTGAATACGAAGAAGGGCGGTTCCCCACCTGGGGAGCCGCCCTTCTTCGTGGCCCGTGAGACGATGCTGGGAGTTGACAGGGGGCATTGTCTTGGACGTCTTGGCCGTCGATCTCGGTACGTCGACCACCGTCGCCACGCTCTCGGTTTCGGGGCGGGAAGCGGAGGTGCTCGAGGTCGACGGGTCGGTGACGATGTCGTCGGCGGTGTACGCCGAGCCCGACGGGACGCTCGCCGTCGGCCGGGACGCCGAGCGCCGGGCCAGGCTCGATCCGAGCCGCTTCGAGCCGAATCCCAAGCGCCGCATCGACGAGGGCACACTTCAGCTGGGCGGTGACGTCGTGCCGGTGGCCGACGCGTTCGCCGCGGTGCTGCGCCGGATCGGCGAGCAAGCCGAACGGCAGCTGGGACATCCGATCGGGCAGCTGCGGATCTCGCACCCGGCCCGCTGGGGTGCCGAGCGGCAGGCCGTTTTACGGCAGGCCGCGGGACAGGCCGCGCTGGGCGGCGGGATGCCGGTGCTCATCCCGGAGCCGGTCGCCGCGGCGGCGCACTACGCGGCCGGGATACGCCTGACGGTCCCGCCCGTCTCCCACCACCACCCTCAACCGAGGCGCTTCGCGCCGCCGATCGACTCTATCGCGGTCTACGACCTCGGTGCCGGAACCTTCGACTGCGCTGTTGTCGGTGTCGGTGAGCGGGGCTTCACCGTGCTCGCCGAAGCGGGCCTTCCGGACCTCGGCAGCCTCGACATCGACAGGGCGCTGCTGATGCACATCGGGCGTGAGGTGTCGCATTTCGAACCCTCGCGCTGGCAGGCCATTCTGCGCCCCAAGACCGTTTCGGATCGCCGGATCCGCCGCGCGCTGCTGCAGGATGTTCGCGATGCCAAGGAAAGCTTGTCCCGGCATCTGCAGACCGAAGTGCCGATGCCGGAACCGTTCCCAGACGTCCTCGTCACTCGGATCGAGCTGGAAGCGTTGGTGCGGCCGGGTTTCCTGCGCAGCGCGGAGCTCTTCGCGGCGACGATCCATGCGGCGGCCCTGACCCCGCGGCGCCTCGGCGGGATCTACCTCGTCGGCGGGCCGAGCCGGATGCCGCTGCTCGCGAGCTTGCTGGCCAAGCAGCTCGGTGTCACCCCGACCACGCAGAATCAGCCGGAAAGCGCCGTCGCCTTCGGGCTGCACAAGGTGCCCGTCGGGGTTCCTCGGTGGGCGCGCCAGCCGTAGCTCAGTGCAGAGCGCCCGCGGTGACGTGCAGGTCCTCTTCCACCGTCAGCGCGGTGTCGACGAGCACGCCGAGGGCCTCCGCGCATTTCTCCAGCGAGAGGCTCGGCGCGGTTGATCCGGCGGCGGCTACTTGCTCTGGGCTGTACGGGACGTGGACGAATCCGCCGCGGATTCCGGGGAATTCGGTCGCCAGCAGGTGCATGAGGCCGTAGAAGGCCTGATTGCAGACGAAAGTCCCGGCCGTGTGCGACACGGACGCCGGAATGCCCGCTTCCCTGATCGCCGCCACGCAGGCTTTGACCGGAAGAGTTGAGAAGTAGCCGACTGGGCCGCCGGGTACCACCGGCAGGTCGATGGGTTGTGCACCGGCGTTGTCCGGGATGCGGGCGTCGGTGAGGTTCACCGCGACGCGTTCGGGCGTGACGTCCGGGCGGCCGCCTGCTTGGCCTACGCAGACGACGAGGTCCGGTTGGTGCAGGCCGATGGCTGTTCGCAGGGTGGAAAGGGAAGTGGCGAACGCGCAGGGGAGTTCGACGGTGATCAACGATGTCCGCCGCTCAGCGAGCAGGGTGACTGCTTGCCAGGACGGGTTTACCGACTCCCCATCGAACGGCTCGAACCCAGTCAGTAGAACCTTCGCCATGCAGTAAGGCTACTGGGAGGTAGCGGCCACCATCGGCGGCGACGGTTACGGGGTGCCCAGAGCACCCGGGTAGAGGTACTCGGGGGCGGGCTTGCCGGCGATGTAGAACCAGGCGTCGAAGAAGCCCTGAAGGTTCTTGTGCGACACCAGCTCCACGTACTTCTGGAACTCCTTGAAGCTTGCGTTCCCGTCGCGGTGCAGGGTCGGCCAGGTCTTCAGCACGAAGTCGAACGCCGGTGCGCCGATGGTGTTCTTCAGCGCGTGCAACGCCATCGGGCCCTTGCTGTAGACGGCGGTGAACTCGCGGCCCGCGCCCATGTCGTACAGCTTGTTGCCCGGCGAGTTCCAGAAGGTGTCGCTCGCGGACTTCACCGCGGCGAGGTATTTCGCCTTGAGGTCGACGCCGTCCTTCGCCTCGGACCACTGCCAGGTCGCGTAGGACGCGAAGCACTCGTTGAGGCAGACGTCCTTCCAGTTCGTCACGGCGACCGAGTCGCCGTACCATTGGTGGGCGTTCTCGTGCACGATCGTGCCGATGTTGCCCGCGCGGCCGGAGTAGATCGGGCGGCTCAGCGTCTCGAGCGAGAACCCGATCGGCTCGGCGAGGAAGATGCCGCCTGCCGCGTCCACGGGGTACGGGCCGAACTTCGACGACAGGAAGTCGATGATCTCTGGCAGACGTCCTTCGGCGGCCTTGGTCGCGGCGGAGGTTCCCGGCGCGTAGGCGTTGACCACCGGTGTGCCGTTGGACAGCTTCGTGCGCTCGAACTCCCACTTCTCGATCGCGACCGTGGTCATGTACGGCACCGCGGGGGTGTCCTCGGACCAGACGTGCGTGGTCCCCTTCGGGCCCTTGTGGGTGCCGCGCTCCGTGCCGTTGGCGATGACGCCCCACTCGTCCGGCACGGTGATGGCCAGGTGGAAGGTCGCCTTGTCCAGCGGGGTGTCGTTGACCGGGTACCAGGTCGACGCCGATTTCGGCTCCCCGGCGACGAACGCGCCGCCCGAGGCCGAGTACTGCCAGCCGTTGTTGCCCAGCGCCGGATCATCGATCGGGGCGGGCGTGCCGTGATAGACGATTTCGGTCGAGAAGTGCTGGCCGGCGTAGACCGTGCGCGACGGGGTGACGGTCAGCTCGTGCTCGCCGCTACGGGTGAACTTTGCGCTGCGGCCGTCCACCTTGACCGAGTCGACGGTCAGCCCGCTGAGGTCGAGGTTGAACGAGCTCAGCGACTGCGTGGCACGCGCCGAGATCACTTCCTTGCCGCCCAGCTGGCGGGCGGCGGGGTCGTAGTCGACGGCGAGGTTGTAGTCGTCGACGTTGTAGCCGCCGTTGCCGTCCTGCGGGTAGTAACTGTCGCCGGCACCGTCCGCGCCGGGCTTGCCACCCCAGAATGTCGAGTCGGCGCTCGCCACGCCGCTGCCGAGGCCGACGCAGGCGATGACGGCTGCGGCCACCGTCGCGGGCCGCCGCCAGCGATTCGGACTTGTCATGAAGGCTCCCGCAAGTCGTAGTAGCTCTTTGCACGCGGTGCGAACCTATCGTGACATCCGCATACATCCAGGTCGTTTAGGGTGTTTGTCCTGATAGTCCCCACTTCAGTCGGCACTTGAGGGCGCCGGGCCCGGGCACTCTGGAAAGCTGGTCGGTGTGCGAGTAGCGCTGTTGGGCCCGGTTCGGGCGGAGGGGGACGACGGCACGTCGATCGACATCGGCGGTGTCCGCTTGCGCATGCTCCTTGCCAGGCTGGCGCTCGACGCCGGGCGCGCGGTCTCCACCGAAATGCTTGTCGGCGGGCTGTGGGGTGACGAGCCGCCGGCGGACGCGGTGAACGCGTTGCAGTCCTTGGTTTCGCGGCTTCGGAAGGCGCTACGGGCCGGTGGCGCGACGATCGATTCCATCTCCGGTGGCTACCGGATCGAGGCGGACGTCGACGCTCGCCGGTTCGAAACGCTGGTCGCCCGTGGACGGCGCGAGCTGGCCGCCGGCAGTTACCCCGAAGCAGCCCGTTCGCTCGGCGACGCGCTCGCGTTGTGGCACGGGGAGCCGCTTGCCGACGTCGTCGACGCGCCGTTCGCCCAGGTCGCCGCGAACCGATGGCACGAGCTGCGCACCGGTGCGATCGAAGACCGGTTCGACGCCGAAGTGCGTCTGGGGCGGCATCTGGAGGTGCTCGCCGATCTGGAGTCCGCCAGCGCCACGCACCCGCTGCGTGAGCGGCTGGCCGGGCTGCGGATGCGAGCGCTCTACGCCGCGGGGAGGCAGTCGGAGGCGCTCGCCGTCTTCGAGGACATCCGCGGCACCCTGGCCGACGAACTCGGTGTCGATCCCTCCGCCGAGCTGCGGGAGGCGCATCTCGCGGTGGTCCGGGGCGAGGTGGCGAGGGTGGTTCCGGTCGTCGAGCGGCTGCCGGTCCGGCTGACCAGCTTCATCGGCCGCGAAGACGAACTGAAGTTGTTGAGTGAACTGCTTTCCGGTTCGCGGCTGGTCACCCTGGTCGGTCCCGGTGGGGCCGGGAAAACCAGGCTGGCCACCGAAGCTGCGACCCGGCACCCGGTCCACGAGCGTGGCCGGGTGTGGTTCGTCCCGCTGGCGGGCGTGCGCGACCCCGGCGACGTCGCCGGCGCGGTGCTGGCCGCGCTGGAGCTGAGGGAACTGCGCCGGGTCGATGATTCGCGCGCGCTCCGGCAGCCGCCCGACACGCTGGAGCGGGTGGTCGAGACGTTGAGGGCGGGCGAATCCGTACTGGTGCTCGACAACTGTGAGCATGTCGTCGAAGCGGCCGCGCAGCTCGCTCACGAGCTACTGACCAAGGTGCCCCGACTGCGTATCCTCGCGACGAGCCGGGAACCGCTGGCCATCGACGGCGAGGCGCTGTGTCCGCTCGGGCCGCTCGCGGTGCCGGGCGAGTCGGCTTCGGTGGCCGAGGCGATCGAACTCGACGCGATCCGGTTGTTCGTCGACCGGGCTTCGGCCGTGCGCCCGGGTTTCGTGCTCGACGAGTCCACTGTGGACGCCGTTGCGGAGATCTGCCGCCGGTTGGACGGTATGCCGCTCGCGGTGGAACTCGCCGCGGCACGGCTGCGGTCGATGACCGCGGGCCAGATCGCGCAGCGGCTCGACGACAGATTCCGGCTGCTGACCTCCGGCAGCCGCTCGGCCCTGCCCAGGCAGCGGACGCTGCGCGCGGTGGTCGAATGGAGCTGGGACCTGCTGGACTCCCCGGAGCGGGTACTTGCCCGCCGGCTCAGTGTCTTTCCGGCAGGCGCGGACGTTTCCGCGATCGAGGCCGTGTGCGCCGACGCCGCGCTCCCCGGCGCCGACGTGTTGTACGTACTTGGTTCGCTGGTCGAAAAGTCTATTGTGGATGCCTATAGTGGCGAGAACGGCGAGCCCAGGTACCGGATGCTGGAGACGATCCGAGCCTACGGTGCCGAGCGGTTGTCTACATTGGACGAAAAGGCCCGGATGCTGGCCGAGCTCGCGCGGTACTACGTGGAACTCGCCGAGCGGCTCGAATCACACGTTCGCGGCGCCGGGCAGATCACCGCGATCGCCGTGTTCGACGCCGAGCACGACAACCTGCTGAGCGTGCTCCGGCGAGCACTTGATGAGTCTGATGTGGACACCGCACACCGGCTCATCAGCGCGTTGTTCTGGTACTGGATAGTGCGTGGGCACAACACGCACGCACTGACGTTCCTCGAAGACATTCTGCGGTTTCGCGACCGGCTGCCGGAGTCCGCGGCCGCGGCTTTCCACGTGATCCACACGATGAACCAATGCATGCCCGGGCCGCCGTCCGGGTTTGAAATGGACCTGCCCGCGGTGATCGAAGAATGCGTCCGCACCGGCGCGCTGGCGCGGTACCCGAGTTTGTCCGTCGCCATTCCCATGCTGGCCTTCATCAATCAGGACCGGGCGCTCGCCGACCGCATGGTGGGGCTGATACTCGAACTCGACGATCCGTGGGCACGAGCGGCGGCGCGCTGGGTCGAGAGTTTCATTCTCACCGACGCGGGTGAGATCGACGCCAGCAGGCGCGCGCGAGGTGAGGCGTTGCGGGGCTTCGAGGAGATCGGTGACCGCTGGGGCATCGCGATGACGCTCGGCATGCAGGCGGAAAGCCTGTCGCGGGCCGGTGACAGCGCCGGTGCCATCCAGGCTTTTCAGCAGGGACTGAAGCTGGCCAAGGAGCTCAAGTCCGATGAGGACATGAGCCAGCAGCGGTGGCGGCTCGCCGGGGAGTACGCGCGGTCCGGTGACCTGGACAGCGCATGGCGGGAAATCGACGAGGCGGAAAAGATCGCGCGAGTGGGCGGCAATCTGCAGGTCGCCAACATGGTGGCGTTCGGCAAGGCTGAGATCGCCATCCGGGCCAAGGATTTCGCGCAGGCGCGTGAACTTCTCGACAGCATCAGCGTCGCGGCACAGGACATGCCGTTCCCCGGTGACATCGCGCTCGAATGGGTCAACACGCTCGAGGCCAAGCTCGCCGTCGAAGAGGGGCGGATCGACAAGGCGGAAGAACTGCTCGCGATCGCCGCCCGTTCGACCATTTCGCGACGGGACATGCCCGACCTGGCCCAGATCGCCGAGCTACTCGCGGACGTCCGGTGGCAGCGCGGGGACGGGGAAACCGCGACGACCCTGCTCGGAGTGAGTCAGGTCGTACGTGGTGTGTTCGACGCGGGAAACCCGGAGGTCCGGCGGCTCGTCGGACACCTCGAGGCGGAGCTCGGCGAGCGGCGCTACGCCGAGCTCTACCGCCTCGGGGCCGAGAAGTCCAAAAAGGATGCTTCGGCTTGGTTGAGCCGGACAGCCGGGGTCGCGCCCTAGACCCGCCTGCGGTATGCCCACATCGCGAGTGGGAAGAACACAGCCACCAGCGCCGCCATCCACACGAACGCGCCTGCCAGCGGCCCAGCCACCTCACCGCCGTTCAGCAGGCCGCGCAACGCTTTTGCCATCATGGTCACGGGGCTGATGTCGGCCCACGCGTGCAGCCAGCCGGGCATCGTGTCGGCCGGGACGAACACGTCACTGCCGAAGTTCAGCGGCATGATGACGATGAACATGAGTCCCTGCACCGAGCCAGGGGTTTTCATCAGCATCCCGACGAACACCGAGATCCAGCAGAAGCACAGCCCGAACACGATCAGCAACGCGCTGGCGATCAGCAGTGACCTCGCGTCGGTGCTGATTCGGTAACCTATGACCGTCGCCACGACGAGCAGCACCACCAGGCACACGACGTACCGGACGACGTCCGCCAGCACCGCGCCGACGAGCGGGGCGGACCGGGCGATCGGCATACTGCGGAACCGGTCGAACAGTCCCTTGCTGACGTCGGTGTTGAGGGCAATGCCGACGGTCATGCTGGCCTGGAAGATGTTCATCACCATGATGCCAGGCACTAGCCGCTGCATGTATTCGTGTGTGCCGCCGAGCGCGCCGCCGAAGATGTAGACGAACATCACCAGGAATATGATCGGGGCGAGCACGACGTCGGCCAGCTGTTCCGGGTTCTTGCGGATCTTGATGATTCCCCGCCACGCAAGGGAAAGACCGTGCTGCACCCCCTTGCCAAGGGTGACCGACCGTGGCGGGTCGAGTGCGATCGTGGTCATACCAGTGTCCTTTCCGGACGGGGGTTCCCGGTCAGTGCGAGGAAGACCTCGTCGAGACTGGGCAGGCGCAGGGCCAGTTCGTCGGCGGTGATCCCGGCGTCGTCCAGCTTCCTGACCAAAGTGGATAGCAGCAGCGGGTCGGACGTCGGCACGGTGAGCAGCCCGCTGTCGTTGTCCTGCGCCGGTTCGAACCCGGTCAGCGTGGCCAGGATCCTGGCCACGGCGTCGAGATCGGCCGGCAGGGTCGGCCGGACCTGCAGCGTCTGCCCGCCGACACGGCGCTTGAGCTCGTCGGAGCGGCCGTCCGCCACGACTACGCCGTGGTCGAACACGGTGATCCGATCCGCGAGCTGATCGGCCTCTTCCAGGTACTGCGTGGTGAGCAGCACCGTGGAGCCGTCCGCAACGAGCCGCCGGACCACCCTCCACACCTCGTTGCGGGCGTGCGGGTCGAGACCGGTCGTCGGCTCGTCCAGGTAGAGCACCTGCGGGCGGCCGACCAGGCTCGCGGCCAGGTCGATCCGCCGCCGCATGCCCCCGGAGTACGTCTTGACCGAGCGTCCGGCGGCGTCGGTGAGCTCGAACTGTTCGAGCAGTTCGGCCGCACGGGCGCGAGCGTTCTGCCTCGAAAGGTCCAGCAGACGTCCGATGAGCACCAGGTTCTCCATCCCGGACAGGTCCTCGTCGACCGACGCGTACTGCCCGGTCAGCCCGATCATCGCGCGGACCCGTACCGGGTCCTTGGCGATGTCGTACCCGCCGACCGTGGCGTGTCCGGCGTCCGGGCGCAGCAGCGTCGCGAGGATCCGCACGGCGGTGGTCTTGCCCGCGCCGTTGGGTCCCAGCACCCCGACCACCTTGCCGGCCGGTACCTCCAGATCGACCCCGCCGAGTGCGGTCGTGTCCCCGAACTTCTTCACCAGGCCTTCGGCTCTGATCGCATATGACATGTGAGTACCTCCTCCTCTGGGTATTCACTGTGGACGGTCGCGCTGACAGGACGCGCACAGCGCGCTGTCAGCCGCTGTCGAGCACTGACCTTGTGGAGATGTTGTGGAGATCCGGCGGATTCACGGCCGGGCCACGCCGGTTTCGGCAGACTTCCGGTGTGGAAGATCAGAAACCTCGACGCCGCTGGGTGACCGTGCTGCTCGTGGTGGTGGCGGTGCCGTTCGCGGTGCTCGCGAGCCTCCGGATCTTGGGGGTCGATGGGGATCAGTACACCATCGCCGCGCTCGCGTTGACGCCGTACGCGGCCGTCGCCGGGCTTGCGCTCGGCGGGATCACGCTGGCGTTGGGCAGGTGGCGGACGGGTGGGGTCGTGCTGGTGCTGGCCGTCGCGCTGACGGCGTTGGTGCTGCCACGGATGTTCGCGAGCGACCAACCCGCGGTGGCGGGGACACCACTGCGCGTGATGGCGTCGAACCTCCTCGCGGGCAGCGCCGACGCCCAGCAGGTGGTGAACCTGGTGTGGGACAACAAGGTCGATGTGCTGAATCTCTTGGAGCTCACGCAGCCCGCGGTGGACCGGCTGACCGCTGCCGGGCTGTTCTCGTTATTGCCGAACGCGATCCTGCACCCGGCGCGGACCGGTGCGGCGGGTTCCGGGCTGGCGTCGAGGTACCCGCTGGAGAAACTGGCGCTTTCCGGGCCGTCCAACGGGAAGCAGCCCAGCGCACGGATCACTCTGGACGGTGGTGCCGTTGTCGACGTCGTCGCGGCGCACCCGGCCGCGCCGACCTGGAGCGCGTCGGTGTGGCGGGCGGAATTCGACAACCTTCCCTCGCCCGACTTCGCCGGTCCGCCGCGGGTACTGGCCGGCGACTTCAACGCGACGCTCGATCACGCGAGGCTGCGTGACCTGCTCGACTCCGGCTACGCAGACGCGGCCGAACGACGTGGAGAGGGCCTGTCGACAACGTGGCCGTCCGCAGGTTTGGTGCCGCCCGTCGCGATCGACCACGTGCTCGTCGACCGTCGCGTCGCGGTCAGGGACTACCGCGTGTTCGACGTGCCGGGCAGCGATCACCGCGCCGTGTACGCCGAGCTACTGTTGCCTGCTTGAGCCTGCGGCGCTGATCAGCTCGTCCAGTGCGGTGAGGGTGGAAAGGGCCGGTGCCGCGAGGGAAATGCCGCGGCCGTGGCGGACCTCCGGCTCCCGCGGGTTGATGCGGATCAGCGCGCCGTTCGCCGCGCTGGCGAACTCGGACTGCCGCCGTACCGTCGGAACGGCCTGTCCTGCCCCGAGTTCGATCACGACAAGGTCGCGGTGCCGGCGTCGCCAGGTGGTCAGCTCGTCGAGCTGCGCCTGGCTGCGGTGCGGCACCCAGTCGTAGTCGCCGAACATCAGAATGTTGGGCCGTGCCAGGCCGCCGCAGCGCGGGCAGGACGGCAACGGCTTCAGCGCCCGCATGGTCACTTCGTCGATGGCGACGTCGAGGCCGTCCGCCGGCCAGATGTCCTTGCCACAGCCGTCGAAGCACTGCAGATGATGGATCGAGCCGTGGGCCTCCGCGACCGGATCGAAACCCGCCCGCTGGAACTGACCATCCACATTGGACGTGAACACGCGGACACCGCCGGGTACGGCGGATCCCCAATCGCGGAGCAACCGAAACCCATGGTGTGGCACGGTTTTGCGATAGAGTGTCAGCCGGTGGCCGTAGAAACCCCAGGCCAGCTCGGGATCGCTCGAGAAGTGCCGTGGGTCCGCCAGCTCCGCGAACTGGAGGCCGAGCCGGGCATAAGGCGGATACGCCCGCCAAAAACCTTCGTCACCGCGAAAGTCCGGCAACCCGGAGTCGACGCCCATGCCGGCCCCGGCGCACACCAAAAGGGCACCCGCCGCCGAGATCAGCTCGGCGGCGCGGATGAGATCGTCGTTCACTCAGCTTGGGGACCGCTGCTCTGCACGACCTCGAACTCCAGCAGGCCCGAACCGGTGCCGACCGGCTTCGCGCGCTCACCGGAGTGGGCTTCCTTGGCGGAACCCTTCATCCACGCCTGGAAGTGCTCATCGGTCTCCCACTTGGTGTAGACGAAGTAGCGCGTCTCGCCGGACACCGGCTTCAGTAGCTCGAACCCGAGGAAACCGGGCTCGCCGTCCACCGCGCCGAGGCGGGCGGCGAAGCGCCTCTCCAGTTCGGGGCCGGAACCGTCAGGGACTTCGATTGCGTTGATCTTCACGACTGCCATGTCTCCAGGATAGCCGGAGTGGCATTTGTGATCCCCACCTTCGCGCCGGTGGTCGTCGTCGCGCAGGAACTGGAGGCGTGGGAACACGCCACCCTGCAGCGCGGCGTCGACGTCTATCTCGAAGAGCAGGGGACGGAACCCGAGCTGGGCGCGGTGGACTTCGCCACAGCGTCGATCGGGCCGGAGGAGGTCACCTAGGCGTGCTGGGCACCATCGAGCGGCATGTCGTGAGCATCGCGGACCACTCCGCGAGGCTGCTCGCGGCCGGGAAGCACCTGAAGCGTGGCCTGCTGCTGCGCGGGCCGCCGGATACCGGCACGACGCACACCGTCCGCTACCTCATGGGCAGCACCGGCGGCCTTCAGCCGGGATAGAGGTCGGCGTCGCCGGGGAGGGTGGTGCCGCGGAACCAGGCGTCGAAGAACTTGTGCAGGTCCTTGCCGGAAATTCCGGTGACGAAAGCCTCGAAGTCGGCCCAGGAAGCGTTGCCGTGGCGGTACTTCGCCGGCCACTCGCGCAGCACACGGCCGAACGCCTCCTCGCCGATCGTTCCGCGCAGCGCGTGCACAGCCAGGGTTCCCTTGTCGTAGACGCCTTCGAACTCGTGTCCCGCGCCCATCCCGGTCAGTTTCGGGGACCAGAAGCCGGCGCTGTTCCTGTTCATCTCCACCGCGCGCCGGTAGCGGTCGTCCAGATTGGAGCCGCCCTTTTCCTCCCACAGCCATTGCGCGTACGAAGCGAAGCATTCGTTGAGGCAGATGTCGGCCCACGATTCGACCGAGACCGAGTTGCCGAACCACTGGTGGGCGCTCTCGTGCACGACGGTGTCGATGTCTGCCCACCGGGCGTATGTCGGCCTGGTCTGGGTTTCCAGCGAGAAGTGGAGGTTCTCGTCGAGGTAGATCCCGCCGGCCGCGCTCTGCGGATACGGGCCGAACTTGCTTGCCAGGAACGCCAGCACAGCCGGGAGCTGGGAACCGGCCGCCCGTCGCGGTTCGGCGCCGGGCGCGTAGGCGTCGACGACCGGGATGCCGCCCGGCAGCGTCGTGCGGTCGAAGGTGAACTTGTCGACGGCCAGTGTGGTCAGGTAGCTCGCGACGGGGTTCGGGTCGCTCCACGCCGACGTCGTCCAGCCGCCGGCCGAGGTGATGCCGTCCTCTCGCCCGTTGGAGATCGCCGACCAGCCGTCCGGCACGCGCGCGGTGAGGTTGAAGGCCGCTTTGTCGCGCGGTGTTTCGTTGACGGGGTACCAATAGGCCGCGGAATGTGGCTCGCCGACGACGTATGCGCCGCCGGACGCCGACTTCTGCCAGCCGCTTTCGCCGATGGTGCCTTGCTGAACTCCTGTCGGCGTCCCGGAATAGAGCACCCGCGTGCGGAACATGCTTCCGTTGGCCAGCGGTCCGGCCGGGGTGACGACCAGCTCGAATTCACCTTCACGAGTGAACTTTGCCGGTTTGTCGTTGACCTGCACGGATTTGACGTCCAACCCGCGCAGGTCGAGATTGAACCGGCTGAGGTCCTGCGTGGCTCTGGCGGTGACCGTCGTGTCGCCGTCGAGATGCTGCGTTGCGGGGTCGAAGCCGACGTTGACGTGGTAATCGAGTGCGTCGTAGCCACCGTTGCCGTCGTTCGGGTAGTACTCGTCACCGGCTCCGGCCGCACCCGCCGTGGGCGCCATCGGGGCGGGCGCGGGCGCGGGCGGACCGGCCTTGTCGGTGGTGCAGCCCATAATCAGCACCGGGATCGAGCAAAGCACGAGTGACGCGGTTCCGCGGCGCATGGAAGGAGCATAGGTGGTCGAGCGTGATGGCTTGGTCGCGTTCGGCGGCGAGGGGCCGCCGATAGTCCTGCTGCACGGGCTGATGGGACGCGCCCGCACCTGGTGGGAGGTCTCGCGCTGGCTGCTGCCCTACGGCCGGGTCGTCGGCCTGGACGCACGTGGTCACGGCCGCGGGCCGAAGCACGGCCCGTGGCACACCGAACAGTTCGTGGCGGACGTCGCCGAGGTGGTCACGGCGCTGGACGCGGGGCCCGCGATCGTGATCGGGCATTCGATGGGCGGGCTGCACGCATGGGCGTTCGCGGCGACGCACCCGGAGCTGGCGCGTGCGGTCGTCGTCGAGGACATGGCGCCGGACCAGCGTGGCAAAACGGTCGGCAAATGGCGGGCCTACTTCGATTCATGGCCGGTTCCGTTCCAGTCGCTCGCGCAGGTGCGCGAGTTCTTCGGCAGCACCGGCAACTACTTCGCCGAATGCGTCGAAGAACGCGCTGACGGCTATCACCTGATGGCCGACCTCGAAGACCTTTACGAAATAGCGGGCGAGTGGGGCCGCCGCGACTACTGGTCGTTCGTGGACAACGTCAAGTGCCCGCTGCTCGTGATCGAGGGCGAACACACGGCGATGCCCGCGGGGCAGCAGGCCGAGCTGGCGGCACGCGTTCCTGGCGGCGGGAGGCACGTTGTCGTTGCCGGGGCCGGGCACGTCGTCCACGAGGACGCGCCGCTGGAGTACCGCGGCGCCGTGGAGGCCTTCCTGAGCGAGGTGCTGGGGCGCTAGGATTACGCAACACTAGGTTCCGAGTGCAGTTTCATGCTGCACTCAGGCGCGCATGGATTGCGTGAGCAGGGGCCAGATGTCGGCGCCGAGGAAACCGGTTTCGTCGGTCCGCGAGGTGGCGTAGCAGGGGTGCGGCATGATGCCCCGCGACGCAGCGAGCGCGCTCACGGCGTCCTTTGTGGACTGACCGAACACGCCGTCAACCGGGACCTTCGCGCCCTGATCGCGCAGCAAACGCTGTGCAGTCAGCACCTTCTCGCCCGTGTCGCCGGGTTTGAGCAGTGGCGCCTCGGCCGGCTGAACCACTGGGACGCCGAGCACTTGGCCCACGGCGGTCCGCAGCTCGGGCAGGCGGTTGTAGAGCACCTGGCCGGGACACTCGGTGGAGTTGAAATCCCGGTGCCCCTTGATGAATTCCGGCGTGATGCCGTACTGGTCGGCGATGTAGGCGATCAGTCGTACCAGGGAATCCCACAGCGCCTGTGTGACGTCGACAGTGCTGTAGAGGCCTTCGTTCTCGATGCCGATGCATTCGCTGTTGTGGTTGCCCACGTTCGCGCCCTGCACGTGCCGGGTGCCGCCGCGCAGGATTTCTAGGCTCCGGTGCCTGCCTTCGGTGACGAACCCGCCGCGGCTGTTCGTGAACTGCTGCCCGGTGTCGATCCAGCCCCGCGTGTCCATGTGGAAATCCTGGATGTCACGGGAGATCTGCAATGCGTGGGCGAGGCTGTAGTCCTCGTTGTTGCCGGGCGAAACGGTGTGGTGCACAACGATGTACGTCGGCTTGTGGTTCTCCACCACGATCGCGCCCGTCGCGGGCCGCGCGTTCCACTCGGCGGTGCTGTAGATCCGTGGCGCGGCCACGCTGGCGGACGCCGGCGCGGAACCGAGCAGCCCCAGCGCCCCGGTCGCGGTCACGGCCAGTCCGCTTTTGAGCAATACGCGCCGGTCAAAGCCTGGTACGGCCATCTGAGACTCCCTCGACCACGGGTGTGTCGAGCAAAGCTAGCTCGCTGACCGTGATCGAGACAACTCCTCACCAACTTTCGTTGTGAGTCGTTAGTGTTCCCCGGGTAGGGCGAAGAGGCCGCCCACGGTCTGCTCGACGAGCCCGTCGACGAGCAGCGAGTCCAGGCAGCGGTCGCGTTGACCGGCGTCGCTCCAGACGACGTCGAGCGCCGTCTTCTCCACCGCGCCTTCGGTTCCGCGCAGGACGTCCAGCAGCAATCCGCGGACCTGCCTGTCCGTCCCGGCGAAGCGCTGGACTGGCTTGGTGGGCCCCGCGTACGCGGGCTTCCCGGCGCGCTGCCACGCGCAATCGGCGTAAAGCGGGCAGTCCACACAAGTCGGTGAACGGGCCGTGCAGATCAGCGCGCCGAGCTCCATCAGCGCCGCGGAAAACCTCGCCGCGCGCGCGTCTTCGGCCGGGAGCATGACTTCGACGTCGGACATGTCCCGCGTGTTCGACGGCGGCCCGGCGTCGGCTGCCCCATGCACCGCGCGCGCCACCACCCGCCGGACGTTGGTGTCCACCACCGGCGCGCGCTTGCCATACGCGAACGCGACGATCGCGCGGGCGGTGTATGCGCCGATTCCGGGCAAACCGAGCAAAGTGTCCACGTCGGACGGAACGACGTCACCGTGCTCGGCCGCGATCGCCGCGGCCGCCGCGTGCAGCCGCAGCGCGCGCCGTGGATAACCGAGCTTTCCCCAGGCCCGGACCACTTCTCCCTGGCTCTCGGCAGCCAGCGCCGACGGCACGGGCCAGCGCGTCAGCCACTCTTCCCAGATCGGCCGCACGCGCGCCACCGGCGTCTGCTGCAACATGATTTCGCTGACCAGCACGCCCCATGCGGTGCATTCCGGCTCGCGCCATGGCAGTTCTCGTCCGTGCGTATCGAACCAGTTGACCAGGATTTCGACGTCTACGGACACGGTCGGGGAGTCTAGACCTCGCTGAGCGCTCCGGTCTTGACGTCGTAGACGAAGCCTCGGACGTTGTCGGTGTACGGCAGGAAATCACTGCGCCGCACCCGCTGCACCGACCGGCGAACACTGTCGTTGACCTCGCGGAACGCCTCGATGGACCACGTCGGTCGCAGGCCGGTGGCTTCTTCGAGTTCGTCCTTGAAGCCGTCCTCGGTGACGAGCTGGAGCCCGCAGTTGGTGTGCTGGACGACCATGACTTCACGGGTGCCGAGCTTGCGCTGGCTGAGCGCGAGCGAGCGGATCACGTCGTCGGTGACCACACCACCGGCGTTACGCAGGACGTGCGACTCACCTTGGATGAGGCCGAAGATCTCGAACACCCGCACGCGGGCGTCCATGCACGTCAAAATCGCCACCTGCAAGGAAGGTTGGGGGGAAGACCGGTCGCCCGGCACCACGTTGCCTAGTGCTTCGTTGCGCTTCAGCAGTACGTCGATGGATGTCACGGGTGCACCCTCTTCTGTGCCGGCACTGAGTGTCGTTGAACACCTATTGGAACCGCTGGGCCGTCCATCGAGCAAGCTTCGCGTTGGCTCCTCCCCGTCAGCTCAGGGCCCGAACCAGCGTTCTTCGACCGTCCTAGGCGGACCCGAGGTGGTCCCGAGGCGGAGTTCCGTCGGCAGGATGATGACCTTCGAGGTGACCCGCTCGGCAGCGCCCAGCAGGAGCTTGCCGGCGGCTTTTCCCTTCTCCAGCACCGGTTGGTGCACGGTCGTGAGGCCGATCCGTTCGGCTTCGGTGATGCCGTCGAAGCCCGTCACGGTGAGGTCCGCGGGCACCCGGAGGCCCCGGCGGCTGGCCTCGGCGAGCGCGCCGAGCGCGAGAATGTCAGAGGTACAGATCACAGCCGTGATTTGAGGCTGAGCGTCCAAAAGTTGCCTCGCCGCGGACGCGCCGTCGTCGACGGTGTGGTCGAAACGCTCGACGACGGGCACTGTCGACCATTCGACGCCGACCTTCGCGAACTCGGCGGCCAATGCGGCCAGGCGTGCGCTCTGGACGTGGAAGTGGGCCTCGCGCTGACGGGTGATGGGGGCGAAGTCGTCGTTGCGCTCGCGGGCGAGCCGCATGCACAGCACACCGATCTGGCGGTGGCCCAGGTTGATGAGGTGCCGCGCGAGCCCGGTGATGGCGGCGGCGTCGTCCGGGCCTACCCGATCGATACCGTCGATCCGCGGCTGGTCGATGATCACCGTCGGCACCGGCCGTTGCAGGACCGCCGCCAGGTGGGGATCGTCGTCGGGCACGGAATACACCACGAACCCGTCGACCCCGGCGCGGTGAACGGCCGCGACGTCTTCCAGGCCGGGGCTCGCGGGCACCAGGTGCAGGCCGACGCGCGCGTCTTCGCAGGCCAGCGCCAGTCCCTCCAGCACGCCGATGGCGGCCGGGTCACGGAAGGCGTAGGACAGGTTCTCGGTGAGCAGCAGTCCGACCGCGCCCGCCTTACGGGTGCGCAGTGAGCGTGCGACCGGATCGGGCCCCGGGTAGCCGAGCCGTCGCGCTGTTTCCAGCACGCGGCGGCGCAACTCCGGGGACAGTTGATCCGGTCTGTTGTAGGCGTTGGACACGGTGGTCCTGGACACGCCGAGTTCAGCGGCGAGCGACGCCAATGTCGCCTGCCTCCTGGTGCGAATAGGACGGCCCATCGGAGAACCGTAACGGTTCAGAAGCCGCGAAGAGAAGCGACACCCCACGTGTGCAGTGTCTCGATCTTGAGTGACCCTGCGTACATCCGGGGCCGGGAAGTTTGCCAGGACGTCCATCTATCGGGGTAAAGTGAATCTGACAACGGTTACCATTACTGACAGTGCGATCCTTCGCAAAGGATCAAGGGCACATCTCTAGATGGAGTTTTTCGATGAGTTCCCGCCGCACCAGGAGCGTGCTAGCCGCCGCTTCCGCCATGACCGTTCTCGCCCTCGGCGTCACGGCCTGTTCCACCGCAGACAGCTCGGCCACCCCTTCGGACAAGATCAAGGTCGTCGCCTCCACGAACGTGTGGGGCAGTGTCCTGTCGGCTGTCGGCGGCGACAAGGTCGACGTCACGTCGATCATCCACGACCCGGCGGCCGATCCGCACTCCTACGAGACGACCGCCGAAGACGCCCTCGCCGCGCAGAACTCGAAGGTCCTCCTCGGCAACGGTGGCGGCTACGACGACTTCTTCACCAAGCTCGCCGACCAGGCGCCGGACGCGAAGAAGCTGGTCGCCTACGACATCGCCGCGACGGGCAACGAGAACGAGCACGTCTGGTACAGCCTGCCCAGTGTCGAAAAGGTCGCCGACCAGGTCGCGACCCAGCTCGGTGCGGTGCAGCCCGCCTCGAAGCAGACCTTCCTCGACAACGCTTCGGCGTTCAAGGCGAAGATCGAGACACTGCTGAAGAAGGTCACCGACCTCGGTGTCACCCACCCGGGTACGAAGGTGATCGCCACCGAGCCCGTCGCCTTCTACCTCCTGGGCTCGGCCGGGATCACCGACGCCACGCCCAAGGAATTCTCCGCCGCTGTCGAGCAGGAGACCGACATCCCGGTCACCGCGGTGAACGAGGTCAAGCAACTGATCGCCGGCAAGCAGGTCAAGGCCGTGGTCAACAACGCGCAGACCACGACCCCGGTCACCGACCAGATCATCGGGGACGCCAAGACAACTGGCGTCGCCGTCGTGGACGTGACCGAAACGCTGCCCGCCGGTGTCGCGGACTACATTGGCTGGATGAGCAAGGAAGTGGATGCACTGGCGGGAGCCCTGAACTCCTGATGCCGATTCCAGTCCTCCCGAACGCCCGCGGGGCCGCGACAAACCCAGCTGTACAGCTACGTGGTGCGAGTCTCGCGTTCGGTAGCCGGACCCTGTGGTCCGGTCTCGATCTCGATGTCGCTCCCGGCGAGTTCCTTGCCGTCCTCGGGCCGAACGGCTCCGGGAAGACGAGCCTGCTCAAGGTGCTGCTCGGTCTGCAGCCGCTGTCCGCCGGTTCGGCGCGCCTGGTCGGCAAGCCGCCGGGCGGAAGCAATCCGCAGGTCGGCTACATCCCGCAGCAGCGCTCGGCCGACGACGTCACCCTGCGCGGGACGGATCTCGTCGGGCTCGGGCTCGACGGGCACCGGTGGGGAACGGGCCTGCGGCACCTGGGCGAACGGCGACGTCGTGTGGCGGGCGCAATCGCGTCCGTCGGCGCGGCTTCGTACGCGAACTCGCCGGTGGGCCGGCTCTCCGGCGGTGAGCAGCAGCGGCTCCGGGTCGCGCAAGCGTTGATCGGTGACCCGCGCGTGCTGCTCTGCGACGAGCCGCTGTTGTCCCTCGACCTCGCGCACCAGCGGGCCGTCAGCGACCTCATCGACGCCCGGCGCCGCGACGCGAACACCGCGGTCATGTTCGTCACCCACGAGATCAACCCGATCCTGCGCTATGTGGACAAGGTCTTGTACCTGGTCAACGGCCAGTTCCGGATCGGTGCGCCGGACGAGGTGATGAACTCCAAGACGTTGTCCGAGCTTTACCGGACCAAGATCGAAGTGATCAAGGTCGGCGGCCAGATCCACGTGGCCGGCGCACAGAGCGCGTTGTGCGAGGACGAGCCACACCACCACACCCTCGACGAACGGGTGTCCTGAGCCATGGACAAGATGTTCGACTTCGAGCTGACCTGGCGGTCGCTCGGCCTGGATTTCGTGCAGACGGCGTTGCTCGCCGCCGGGGTGCTCGCGGTGGTCGCCGGGGTACTCGGGCCGCTGATCGTGATGCGGCGGATGTCGTTCGCCGTGCACGGCACGTCAGAACTGGCGTTCACCGGGGCGGCCGCGGCGTTGTTGCTCGGTGTCGGTGTCGAGTACGGCGCGCTCGGCGGGGCCGTCGTGGCCGCGGTGCTGATCGCGTTCCTCGGTTCGCGTGAGTCCGACCGGGATTCGGTGATCGGCGTGATCCTGGCCTTCGGGCTCGGACTCGGCGTGCTGCTCCTGACCTTCTACTCAGGGCGTTCGGCGAACAAGTTCGGCATCCTGATCGGCCAGATCGTCGCCGTCGACCGCACGAACCTGAACGTACTGATGATCGCGTCGGCGCTGGTGCTGATCGTGCTCGCGCTGATCTACCGGCCACTGCTGTTCGCCAGCGTCGACCCTGCCGTCGCGGTGGCCCGTGGGGTTCCGGTGCGGTCGCTCGCGCTGGTGTTCGCGGTCCTCGTCGGCGTCGCGACGGCGTTCGGCGTGCAGATCGTCGGCTCGTTGCTGGTCGTTTCGCTGATGGTCACGCCCGCCGCGGCCGCCGCCCGCGTCACGGCGAGCCCGTGGAAGGCGACCGTGCTCGCGGTGATCTTCGCCGAGGTGTCCGCGCTGGGCGGGATCGTGCTCTCGCTGGCGCCGGGAAAGCCGGTCAGCGCGTTCGTCACCACGATCTCGTTTGCGATCTACCTCGGCTGCCGGATCGTCGCGAAGGTCCGCGACCGCCGTCGCCGCGTCCCCGCCGTCACCACCACGGCCACGCCCGTCCCCGTCTGAGCGGCTCAGCGCAGCGGGTTCGCGGCCAGCTTCGCTTGTGCGGCTTGGATGAACTGGTCATTGGCGAAATCCACCACACCGGCCGAGACGTTGCGCTCCACGGCTTCGAGCACCACGACCTCGGCGTTCACGAACGCGTTCATGGTGGCGTCCGTGCCGATCTTGTTGGCGGAATGCGACAGCATCGTCAGGTTGGTGAACGCGGCGGGTAGATAGCCCGACGCCGCCTTCGTGAAGGAGTCGCCGAGGAGCAGCACTCGTTTGTCCACCGTGCCGACGAGCGGGCTGGCCAGCCGGACGTCCGGGGTGTCGATGTCGTTGGTGGCGTTGCCCGCGCGGTTGACGAAGCCGTCCGGCTCCAGGCTGTACGCCGTGTTCGTCTTGACGCCTTGCTTGCCGAGCAACGGGGGTAGGTCCGCGGTGAGGTCGTACTGCCTGAGAGGCGCGCTCACCCAGGTGCGGGTGATGCCAGGCTCGATCGCGTTGGCGATCCCGCGCGTCATCACCAGCGATCCTTCGTCCCGCCAATGCGTGTCGTTCGACGAGTAGACCGGCCGTCCGATTCGCTGCTCCGAAGCGCGGAGTTCGGGCCGGAGGTCGAGCGATCCCGCCTGGCCGACCAGTCCGCTCCACGTGGGGCCTTCGGCTGCCTGCGCGCAGTCCTTGCCTGGGTAGCTCGAGGGAAGGAATTGCGGCACCATTGTCGATTTGTCCGGCGCGACCACGAAAACGAACTTGCGACCGGAGCTCTCGACCGCTTTGCGCAATTCGTTGACCTTGTTGATCGTGTCGGACAGCGCGCGCGTCGGGTGACATTTGGCGTCGGCGTCGAAGCCGAAGTACAGCCAGCCGTCACTGCCTTGGACGACCCGCTGGTAGCCCGTCGCGCCGGGCTGGCTGGGCTGGCCGGGGACATTGCCGTCCTTCGGCGGTGACTGGCCGGGGAGTGGCCCCGCGGCCGGCGGCGGCCCCTGGTCCAGCGGCGCTGATTCGCCGAAGAGACCACGGCTGATGCCGTCGGCGGCCTGGATGGCGCCACTGCGGAAGGAAAGCTGATCCGTTGCCCATGTCGGCAGGCCGGTAAAAAACGACCAGCCCTCGGCGACGCCCGGGAAACCAGCGAGCCGGTGGTTCTCGATTTCGGCAGGCCGGACGCCGAAAACCCAAAGCATGGTCGGCGTGACGAAGAACAGCAACGCGCTGATCAACGCCGTCAGCTGTCGTCCGCCGTGCCTCGGTCGGTGAAGCGCGTGCTCGCGAGGCAGCCAGGCCTCGTGCACGGCCGGCAACTTCTGACGTTCTCCAACCACCCCACCACGCTAGCCCGTCCGAGTTACCGGCCGCAGGAGGATGGCGATTTTTCACCGGACGCGCGCCAGGTCAGTGGAGCATGACAAGAACCTGGAGCTCGCCGACGAGGAAACCGATCACCCCGCCGACCGCAATCAGCTTCCACTCGTCCTGGCGGAACGCGGGCCGGAGCAGGCCTTCGTATTCGACGGGTGTCAGCTTCACCATCCGCTCCTCGACCATCTTCGCGACGTCCATCGCTTGCGTCAGATAGCCCTCGGCGTGCCGCACGGTGCTCGGCAACTGCTCCACGGCCTTCACCGCCGCCGCCTGCTTCATCTCCTTGAGCCGTTGCGCGCCGATCGTCACCGCGACCAGCGGTCTCGCCAAGCTCGTCTGCTCGTCGACGGCCTTCGCGACCATTTTCCGCACCATGACGAGTAGCCGATCGGAACGTGGACCGCGCAGGATCGACTCCATCAGGTTCGGCACCGTAAGCACTTCGTGCGCGATCAGCTCTCCGTACTGCCGCGCCACTTCCGCTTGCCGCCGCTGGAACTTCCCCTGCAGGGTGAAGCGGCCCAGCCGGATCGGATCGCGTGGCACGAAGATCAGCTTGATCGCCAGCCAATCGGTGAACAGCCCAATGCAACCGCCGAAGATCGGCAGCACCCACGGTTGTTTCGTGACCGCCCAAGTGACCGCTTGCAGCAACCCGAGCGTGAACCCGAAAACGATGCCCGTCCGTGCGATGAACCCCATTTCCGGCCGTGACGTCTCGCGCACGAGCCGGACCAGGAGTGCCTTGTCGCGCGTCAGGTTCTGCACCGTCATGTCCCCGACGTCGAGCACTTCGTCGAGGTTGTCGCGGATCTCGTTCATCAGGTCGCGCACCAGCCGTGGCGTTGACGCCTGAACCTGCTTGATCACCAGGTCCTGCGCCATCGCCGGCAGCACTTCCCACATCCGCGGGTGACACTGCTCCAGCACGTCCCTGGCGATGTCGTCGACGGCTCGCAGCAGCGGCTGCTCGATCTCGCGGGTGATGAGATCCGGGTCGATCTTGGCGAAGATTTCCTTGAGATCGAGCAGGTTCGTCGTCAGCAGATCTGTCGCCACCGCCGCCATGCGGCCGCCGTGCTTGGGCACAACCCCTTGCCAGCCAAGGAAAGTACCGGGGATACCGACGAATTCGAGCGGCTTGAACATCATCTCGATGGCGACCCTTTTGGTCACGTAGCCGATGAGCGCGGCGATGAACGGGATCGCTGCGTACAGCTGCCAGTGCAGGGCAAGGTCGTCGAGGACTGCGTCCACGGGCGACCTCCTCCTGAGCTGAGGTCCAAACCGTATCGGTGGACGCGAATCAGGCGGGTTCGCATCGCCGTAGCCCGTTCAGACTCTTACCCGAACCGGTGGCTGGCTCGTGCCGGCTCACCTGCCACCTCAATGCAACAGCAGGAGTACTTGCAGCTCGCCCACCAGACCGCCGATGATCGCGCCGACGGCGATCAGCTTCCATTCGTCCTGCTGGAACGCGGGCCGGAGGATGCCCTCGAACTCCACCGGCGTCAGCTGCCGCATCTTCTGCACGATCGTGTTGCGGACATCGAGCGCGTCCGTGGCGTAGCGCTCGGCGTGCCTGACTGTTTCGGGCAGGTGCTCGATCGCCTTCGCCGCGGCGGCCTTCTTCATCTCCTGGTACTGCTTGCCGCCAACGGCGATGGCCACCAAGGGCTTCGCGATGCTCGCCTGCTGGTCGATGGTCCGCTGCACCTCACGCTGGATCAGGTGGAACAGCTTGTCCGACTTCGGCCCGGTCAGCACGGCCTCCATCACGTTCCGGACGGTCAGCACCTCGTCGGCGATCAGCGCGCCGTAGTCGGCCGCGACCTCTTTGCGGCGTTTCTGGAACATGCCTTGCCAGCGGAAGAACAGGAAATGCCGTTCGTCCCGCGGATAGAAGATCATTTTCAGCGCCAGCCAGTCCGTGACAAGTCCGGTGAAGAAGCCGAAAACGGGCATGATCAACGGCTGTTTCGTCAGCGCCCACACGACGAATTGCACGAGCCCGATCACGAATCCGAAGTAGATTCCTGAACGCGCGATGAACTTCAGTTCCGGCTCCGCGACCTCTTTGATCAGTCGGACCGTCAGCGCCTTGTCGCGGACCATGGCCTCGATGAGCATGGTGTTGACGTCGAGGACTTCGTCGATGTTCGTCGAGATCTCGTGCATGAGCCGCGTGACGACCTTCGGCGCCTGCGCGCGTACCTGGTTGATCAGCATCCGCTGCGCCCGCGCGGGCAGCATCTCCCACAACCTGGGCTGGTACTGCTCCATGATCTCGCGGGTGACGTCCTCGACGGCCTTGAGGAGCGGCTCTTCGAGCTCGCGGACCATCTGTTCCGGGTCCAGCCGAGAGAAGACCTCCTGCGGGTCCACCAGGTGTTTCGTCAGCAGGTCGACGGCGGTGCCGGACATCCGCCGCGCGTTCGCCGGGATGACACCCTGCCAGCCGAAGATCGGCTTGACCCCCCGGAATTCGAGCGGCTTGAACATCATTTCGATGGCGACACGCTTGGTCACGTAGCCGATGAGGGCGGCGATGAACGGCATCGTGGCGTAGACGTGCCAATGTTCGGCGATGTCCGCCAAGATCGCGCTCAACGGCAACCTCCCCCCGTGGTGCTCGTGACAACGGGAGCATGCCACGGGGTTCCGGATTGGACCAAGTGGCGTAGTGCAGCCGTTTGGCGGTATTGGGTTAGGTGCTCTGGCTTACTAAGGTTGCCGAATGGTTGCTGTTGACAAGACTGATCCGGCCCCGAAGACCTCCCAGTTCGCCCTCGCGGTGCGCGGTTATAACCAGCATCAGGTAGATGAGCGAGTGACAAAACTGGCCGCTGACCTCAAGAACGCGTCGCACAAACGCGATGAGGCCATGGCGACGGTCACCGAGTTGTCGAAGGCGCTGAGCTATGCCCAGCGTGAATTGGCGGACGCGAAAGCCGGCCTGGTCCGGATGACGTCCAGCCCGTCCGGGGCCAGCGCGATGGCCGAACGCGTCCGCATGATGATGCAACTGGCCGAGGAGGAGATCGCAGAGCTCAAAGGCAAGGCCGAGGAAGACGCGGCCTCGACGCGCGCCGAGGCCGAAAAGGACGCCCACACCACGCGGCGCGCGGCCGAGAAGGCGGCAAAGGACCAGCAGGCGGAGCACGAAGCCGAACTCGCGGCAGCGCGTGCCGAGAACGAGCGGTTGAATCGCGAGGCGGCGGAGCTGCGCGACAAGCTCGACGCCGAGGCGACCGAGCGTCGCGAAACGGCCGCAAAGAAGGCGCTGGACGAGCTGGAGGCCAAGAAGGCCGAAATCCAGCGTGCCACGGCCGCGGAGGAAGCCGCGGCGAAGGACCGGCTCGGCAAGATCGTCAGCGACGCCGAGAACCGTCGCGCGGTGGCCGAGGAGCAGGCGAACCAGGCGCTGGAGTTCCGGCGCAAGGTCACCGAGCGGCTGACCGCGACCAACACGGCCATGCAGGAGGCCATGAAGTACCTCGTGCCGGCGGAGACCAAGGGGAACGGCGCGAAGCCGGTCGAGAACCCCGCAAAGAACCCGCAGAAGGCAGGATAGGGCTGGCGGTGCTGCTGGGAGACGAGCGGCTCGCGGTCTGTGAGTACGCGCGCCGGATGACCGCCGACGGGCTGGTGGTCGGCACGTCCGGGAACGTTTCGGTGCGCGCCGGAGACGTGGTCGCGGTGACGCCGACGGGCGTCGACTACGCCGAACTCAGGTCTGAGGACATCCCGCTGGTCGCGCTCGACGGATCCATAGTGGACGGAAAGCTCCGCCCGACGAGCGAGTTGCCGATGCACCTCAGTGTCTACCGGGAGGCCGCCGATCCGGACGGCCTCCCGGTGAACGCGATCGTGCACACCCATTCCGTGCACGCCACGGCCGTCTCGACGCTGGTCGAGGAGGTCCCGCCGATCCACTACCTGCTCGCCGCGCTCGGCCCGACGGTGCGGGTCGCCCCGTACGTGACCTACGGAACGGCCGAGCTCGCGAAGGCGATGCTTGCCGCGCTGGACGGCCGCCGGGGCTGCCTGCTGGCCAACCACGGCACCATCACCTACGGCGAAGACCTCGCCGCCGCTTATGACCGGGCACGGCAGCTCGAATGGGTTTGCCAGCTTTGGCTGCTCGCGCGCTCGGCCGGGTCACCGGCCTTGTTGCCGCCGGGCGAAATCGAGCACGTCGTCGACAAACTCCGCACCTACGGTCAGCGCTGAGTCAGGAAGCGGCCGCTGTGTCGACGGCGTGGACGGCGTCGAGCAGTTCGGCGACAGTCGGATCGTCGACAGCTTCCTTGATGCAGTGCCACAGCTCCAGATTGGCGCCCGCCCAGCGTGAATAGGTCGCCGTAGCTTCAGGGTTGTAGAAGTAGTAACCCTCGCCGTGGACGGCCCCCTGCTCGCCGACGATCTTGTGCGCCAGCTCCCGCAGGCTCAGGCCGTTTTCCCTGAGGTATTTGTGCGCGAGCACGACCGGCGTGACGGGTAATGCCTTGAACAACGTGTCCGCGTCGCTCAGCGCCTGCGCTTCGAGCGAGATGTTTCGCTGCCTGGTAGCCATTTCCGCTTCGTCGATGATTTTATCGATCCAGCGGGAAACCTCCGTGCTCACCCCGGATTCGGCCAGCATACCGAGCCGGAGATCGCTTCCCGCGGCCGCCGGTGAATTTCGCCGGACCAGATAATTGACGTCGTGTACCAGGGCCGCCATTTCGACGACCCCGGTATCGGCGCCGTTGTGCTCGGCGAAATCCACCGCTTTCGTGCGGACGAAATCGACATGGTGCCAGCCGTGGAAGGGCAGTCTTTCGGCGTAGCGCGAGCACAATCGCCGGACCAACCGGTCGACGTGGTCAATTGCCGCTTCCGAAACAACGCTGTTCTGCAGGGCGCGCATGTACCTCTCCAATCCCGACATTGGCAGACGGGCGGGAGTAATGGTAAGGGCTCATGGCTACTCTGCGGCGCGAAGCGTCTCCGTTGAGGGTGGTGGCGGGCGGCGGGCGGGCGTCAGATCAGGTCGGCCAGTTCCTCCAAACGGACCTCCATTGGCACATGACGATGGCTGATCCCGGTCGTCGGATCGTACGAAACACTCGAATCGGTCACCGGGCGTGACTTGACGAGGAAAGTCATCGTGTCTCCGGAAGCCTCCGGAATGCGGTGGAATTGATCCGCGGTCAACGCGCCCGACGCGCCGGCCGAACAGGTGTTCCTCTTCAGCAGGTTGGCCGAGGTGATCAACTCCGTTCGCGGATCGACGAGCGCGTCATAGCGTTCATGGACGTAGCTGCCCCGCAGGATCGTGGTGCAGAAATGATACCTGTGGTTGTGCACCGAGTCGGCGTAACCGTGTCGCCAGTCCTGTTGCGGTTTGTACTCGTGCAGCCAGAACGAGAACTCGTCCCTCGGGGAATTGAGCAGGCACCATGCGAAATGAGTGGTCGTTTCGCGGGAACCCGTGCGGATTGCGTCGGCGTCGGCAGGTTGAAGTCTTCGCAGATGTCCGCGCAGTTCGTCGCGCAGTTCCGGCTGTGCGGCCCAGGATGTGAACAATTCCTCGACGGCGTGCCAGTTTTCGGCCAGTGGGAAATCGGCCGTTCTCAGTTGTGTTGCCAAGTGGGTCAGCGCGGGCAGCCGAGTGAGCTTGACCATCAGCTCCCCAGTTCGGCGACGGCGGAGAAATCCTTGCGGAAGGCGTGGAACTTGCCCTCCATTTCTCGGAACTGTTCCACGGACAACCTGTTTCCAGTGATCTTTTCGAATAGGACAATAAAATCTTGACGGGTGGTCGAGGGGTTCATCAGGAAACGGCGCCCGGTGCGCGAGTTGCACACCCGGAGAAACTCTGTTCGTTCCATGTTGTACATGAACGATCCTTCGGTGAAGCGCAGTGTTCTCGGGTATAGCGCGCTGGCGCCCCCGATGTCGCTGTAGAGCGTGAGCCAGACACTGTCGTCGAACATCTCCAATCGGTCCAGGGGTAGGTCGGCCACCACGGTGATGTCCACCTGCGTGCAGCGGCTGCGGGCGAGGAACAACCCGACCAGCCCGATCGAAATCTCGTCGTGCAGCCATTTCTGGATGGACTCGTAGTCGACGCCCGCTTCTTCGCGCCTGAGTAGATAACGTGCACGGCCGCTTATCGCGTTGGAATCGCGAGGGTCGGCGACGACCGCGCGCAGTTCACGGTCTGCTCGTGAAAGGAGCAATCTGGCGGCCGCGTGACGACCGGAAAAACCTCGGAAGAAATACTGTCTGGTGGAATTGAGGTCAGCCATCATCACGCGATTGAACGCGGGATCGGGGTTGGTCGTGGCTTCGAAGACGTCGGTGGGGAAGAATTCTCGGTTCAGCGACCGATATTCGGCGCTGAGCTCCTGCAGTGCGCGCCGGCTTTCTTCGATCACTGGTGCCACCAGCGCCTTTTGTGACGCGGCGGCGGTGATCAGGGTTTGGCCGAAGCCGACCACCGCCGAGATCAGGGTTCCTGTACCGACCGAATTCAGGAAAGTCTTGCCAGCACTCGGATCCATCGTACTGGAGATCACCAGGCTCACACCGGAGATGATGATCAGAATCAGCAGTAGCAGGCCGGTCCTGGTCCAGAAGATCTCTTGCAGTGGGTTACTGCGGAGCCCTTTGGCTTCCGCGGGCACATCCTCACCTCCTAGGTGATGCCACTCGAACGGACGGATGCAGCGCGTATCTGTTTGAGTGCGGAGAGCAACTCTACGCGCTCTGTGTGACCGGCGAAATAAGAAGATCGGGGGATACCGGATCGCCGCATTGGTGACGCTTGGCAACCTTTCTTGAATTGTGGTGATCTATTGGCGCAGCGCCCGGCCCGGCGGTGATCATCCGGTTGTGTCGTCGTCGCCGAAGGGTGTTTCCCTTGCTGACATGGGATAATCGGGAGTCGAACCAATCGCCGCCCGCGCGCATCGGATCTGGTGGCCAACATCCTGTACCGGTCCGGCCGGGTTTCCTTGCACCACAACGCTCCTGAGCAAGCGCTCGCGATCTTTCAGCTCGGCGATGCTCCCGCTGAAGGCGGAGGCGGAACGCCGTCCCGACAGTGCCGACGCCCCCGACCTCGCCGAGCAGATCACCGCCTTCATCGCCGCTTGAGGGCCCTCAGAACTGGTAATAAAGGAAGGGGCTGAAAGTTCCGGTGGCGACGAGGATCGCGGAGTAGAGGAGCCCGACGGTCATCACGCCGATCCGCAGTGCCGTGGCAGGGCGGCTACGGGAGGACTCCAAGAGTGGTCCGGTCACCGGGTGCGCGGGCAGGAAGAAGATCGCCATCGCGCCCAGTAGTAGAACAACGCGCTGGTTGGTGAGCGAGGCTTCCACGACGTCGTTGACGCCGGTGAAGTCAGGCAGCACCATGTGCCCGATCATGCCGAGCGCGTGTTCGAGGTCCGGCGAGCGGAAGAGCACCCAGCCGAACACCACGAGCAGGATCGTCAACGCGCGGCGGCCGATGCGGGCGGCCGGGGTGGTCGGGGTGGTGTCGTAGCCGAACGCGCGCTCGATGATGAGCAGGGCGCCGTGGTACATGCCCCAGATCAGGAACGTCCACTGCGCGCCGTGCCAGAAACCGGTCAGCACGAACACGATGCACAGATTCCGGTACGTCTTGCTCGCGCCGCCTCGGTTGCCGCCGAGGGGGATGTAGACGTAGTCGCGGAACCAGCGGGACAGCGACATGTGCCAGCGCCGCCAAAATTCGGTGACGGTGACTGAGGAATACGGGCGCGCGAAGTTCTCGGGGAGGCGGAAGCCGAGCATCCGGCCGAGGCCGATGGCCATGTCGGAGTAACCGGAGAAATCGAAGAACAGCTGCAACGTATAGGCGACCGCCCCCAGCCATGCGGTAGCGAACGTCATCTGGTCGGGTGGGGTGGAGAAACAGGCTTCGACGACCGGGCTCAGCGAGTCGGCGATGATCGTTTTCTTGCACAGGCCGAGGGCGAAGCGGGGGAAACCGGCGGCGATGTCGTCGAGCCGGTGGGAGCGCTGCTGCGGCAACTGGTCGGCGATCTCCCGGTAGCGCACGATCGGGCCGGCGATGAGCTGCGGGAACATCGCGATGTAAGCGGCGAACGCCACCGGACTGCGCAGCGCTCGGCGTTCGCCGCGGTAGACGTCGACGACGTACGAGATGTGGTGAAAGGTGTAGAACGAAATGCCGATCGGGATCACCAGGTCGGCCACCGGCAGGTTCCCGCCGAGCAGATGGGCGACCGCGGCGATCTGCTGTGTCGCGAACCCGGCGTACTTCCAGATCAGCAGCACACCGACGTCGAACGAGATCACGCCGATGAGCAGCCGTCGCCGTCGCGTGGTCTGCCGGTCCCATTCGTTCGGCTCCAGGGACGGGCCCGCGAGGTAGTTCAGGATCATGCAGCCGAGCAGCAGGAGAACGAACGCGCCGGCGCCTGTCGTATAGAAGACCAGGCTGGCGACAGCGACGATGCCGTTGCGCCAGCTGCGCGGGCACACCAGGACGGCGACCAGTACCGCCGGCATGAAGTACCACAAGAACAGTGGCGAAATGAACGACATCGGTGTGCTTGCCCCCTTGGTTTCCCGCACGACCCTAACGTGGGGGCTTGCTCCGCGGAGGCGAAGGCTGGACTCTTGAGGGGCGAAGCCACGCCGAGGTAAGGGGAGTCCGATGAGCGACCCGTCGACACCTGAACTGGTCTGGTGGCGAGACGACCGCCAGCGCTGGGACGCACTGGCCTTCGTCCCGTCGCCGGACGACGCGGCCGGAGACGCCGTCAACGATGTGCACGCCGAAGCCCGCGCGGCGGTGTTGGAGTTGCTGTTCGCCGACTGCACCGACGCCGACGCCGATTTCCTCGTGTTTCTGCTCACCCAGGAAACGCTGATGCACCAGACCGGCTGGTCACTGACCGACAGCATGGGACTGGCCGCGCTCCTCGTCGCCGAACGTCGTCGCCTGCCCGACGTCTTCGCGCTGTGGAACGCGAAGAACGCGAACTTCGACACCATGTTCGGGCTCGATTCGGAGCTGCTGTTCGCGGCGGGTGTGGACGAGACCGTGGCCTTCGTGGAGGCGTCGGACGACCCGGCGCGAGACGGCTTCATGCGTTACGTGTCCGGCACGTCCCTGCCAAGCAACTCCGAAGTCCGCACCCGCATGTCCGGCCTCCGCGACTTCCACACCGCGTAAAGCACCTCGCTACACACAACTACCCCGCTTGTGCAACTACCCGCGCCCGCAACTATCCGCGCCGGCAACAAAAAGCGGCATCAAGGGACCTTTACTGCCGTTTTCCGGCAGTAAAGGTCCCTTGATGCCGCGCTTGAAGGCGGAGCGTTAGGTCGAAAGGGTTACACGCGGCCCTTGATACGACGGCGGCGGGCGACTTCGGCGAGCAGCACACCGGCGGCGACAGAGGCGTTGAGGGACTCGACGCCGTGGGCCATCGGGATGGACACGGTCGCGTCGCAGGTCTCGCCTACGAGTCGGGTAAGGCCCTTGCCCTCGCCGCCGAGCACGATGACGACCGGGTCGGTCGCGAGATTGAGTTCGTCGATGTCGACCGAACCATCCGCGTCGAGGCCGACGATCATCAGGCCCTTGTCGGCCCACTGCTTCAGCTGGCGGGTCAGGTTCGTCGCCAGCGCGACGGGCAGCTTCGCGGCGGTGCCGGCGCTGGTCCGCCACGCCACGGCCGTCATACCCGCGCTACGCCGTTCCTGCAGGAGCACACCGTGCGCGCCGAACGCGGCCGCGGAGCGGATGACCGCGCCGAGGTTCCGCGGGTCGGTGACGCCGTCGAGCGCGACGAACAGCGCCGGCTCGCCGGAATCGCGTGCGGCCTGCATGAGGTCGTCGGGGTGCGAGTACCTGAACGGCGGCACCTGCAGGCCGAGGCCCTGGTGCACGGCCCGGTTCGTCTTGCGGTCGAGCTCTTCGCGCGGGATCTCCAGGATCGAGATGCCCTTGTCGGCGGCCAGCCGGACGGCCTCGGTGACGCGGTCGTCGTTCTCGATGTTCAGCGCGACGTACAACACCGTCGCCGGGACATCGGCACGCAGCGCTTCGACCACCGGGTTGCGCCCGGCGATCAACTCGGGGCGCTCTGCCTTCTTGGTCCGGGACGCCTGCTCGCGGCGGTCGGCGGCGTTGGCCTGGCGAAACTTCTTGTGGTTCGGCCTGTCCTCCGCCTTGGGAGTGGGGCCACGACCCTCGAGGCCCGCACGCCGCTGGCCGCCGGAGCCGACCACCGGGCCCTTTTTCGTACCGGGCTTGCGGATTGCGCCCTGGCGCTTGGAGTTGCCTGCCATGTCAAGAATCTCTAACTGTCCACTTGGGACCATTGGGGGTGTCTTCCACCGCGATGCCCGCCTCGACGAGGCGGTCACGAGCGGCGTCCGCGCGGGCGAAATCCCGCTCGGCGCGAGCCTGCTGACGTTCCTTCAGCAGGCCTTCGACCAGGTCGACGAGAGCCTGCCGGGTCGGGGTTTCCGAGCCGCTGGCCTCGGACCATCGGGCCGAGAGCGGATCCAGACCGAGGACGTCGGTCATCGCGCGCACCGTCGCGGCGATTTCAAGCGCCTTGGGGTTATCGCCGGCATCCAGCGCCGTATTACCGTCGCGGACCGTGTTGTGCAGCACTGCGAAGGCGTGCGGGGTCGCCAGGTCGTCGTCCAGCGCCGCCGCGAACTCGGGGTGCACCTCGCCGATGTGGACGACTCCGGCCGACCCGGCGACGCGGCGCAGGAACTGCTCCACCCGCCGGTAGCCCTGCGCGGCTTCGGACAGCGCGCCGTCGGAGTACTCGATCGTGGAGCGGTAGTGCGGCTGGATCAGGTAGTACCGAAGCTCGGGCGCGCGGTAGTTGCGCAGCATCTCCGGCATCGAGACAGTGTTGCCGAGCGACTTCGACATCTTCTCGCCGGACATCGTCACCCAGGCCACGTGCATCCAGTACCGCGCGAACGGGTCGCCCGCGGCGTTCGACTGGGCGCGCTCGTTTTCGTGGTGTGGGAACACCAGGTCTACGCCGCCGCCATGGATGTCGAACTCGCTGCCGAGGTACGCCGTCGCCATCGCGGAGCACTCCAGGTGCCAGCCGGGCCGTCCGTTGCCCCACGGCGTCGGCCACGACGGTTCGCCGGGCTTCGCGCTCTTCCAGAGCGTGAAATCGCGGTGGTCGAGCTTGCCGCGAGTGGGCGTCTCACCCTGCTGGACGTCGTCGAGCCGGTGGCCGGAGAGGTCGCCGTAGCCGTCGAACGACTTGACCGAGAAGTAGACGTCGCCCTCGGAGACATACGCGTGCCCGCTGTCGATGAGCCGCTGCATCAGCTCGATCATCTGGGTGACATGACCCGTCGCGCGCGGCGAGATGGACGGCGGCAGGCACCCGAGCGCGTTGTACGCGTCCTCGAAGGCGCGCTCATGCGTCGCGGCCCACTCCCACCAGGGACGACCGGCCTGATCGGCCTTGTCGAGGATCTTGTCGTCGATGTCGGTGACGTTGCGCACGAGCAGCACATCGAGTCCATTGTGGACAAGCCACCGGCGCAGCACGTCGTAGTTCAGGGCCCCTCGGACGTGCCCGATATGGGGGACACCCTGCACGGTCGCCCCACACACGTAGATGGACGCCGTTCCACTACGAGCGGGCTGGAACTCCCGCACGCCTCTGGACGCCGTGTCATATAGGTGTAGGACCACCCCGAAATGGTACGGGTTGCGCGTGAGCGGGGTTGCACGGCCGGTGAAGTCGGTGACTTTTGTCGCTAAAAGGTGCTAGTGAACCCCGTGTGAGCGCAGCGCGGCCAGTAGTCCCTCGGGGCGTTCGGCCGTAGGTAGGGGGTCGACCAGGGAAAACGCGCAGCCCAGGGCCCTGGCACCGCCGTCGGCCTCTTCGCTGTCGCCGACCATCAGCGTCTCTTCGCCGGTGAAGCCGAGTTTGCCGAGCGCGATCCGGAAGATCTCCGGGTCCGGCTTGATCGCCCCCACCTCGAACGACAGGACGAACTCGTCGACATAGGCGTCCCAGCCGCGGGTGGTGAACGCGGGCCGGATGTCGAAGGCGATGTTGCTCAGCACGCCCACGCGGAGGCCCTGGTCCGCGCAGTTCTTGAGCACGGCTTCGGTGTCCGGGTACGGCGTCCACTGGGTCGGCGTGATCAGCCTGTCGTAGAGCGCGCGAGCCTGGTCCGGACGGGGCACGCCCGACTGCTTGAGCACCTCGAGGTAGACCTTCTGGTGCAGGGCCGGGTCGAGGTCGCGGTTCTCCCAGGCGAACTTGTGCTCGTCGTCGAGGTCGACGACTTGTCCGACCGGTGCCGTCATCCGCCGCATGAGCTCGGTCTGTGCCTCGATGTCGAGGCCTTCGCCATCGGTGTCGGTCAGGTCGGCCAGCCACGATTCGTCCTGCTCGAGGCGGAACAAGGTGCCGGAGAAGTCGAACAACACAGCCTGGATCGTCACTCTTTACAGAGTAGTGGTTTAAACCATGAGGCGGCGTTACCGGTGATTTTTGTCGGCGTGACACGCACTACGCGTGAGCCCGTGCGCAATGATCAAGCCGGTGGGACGTCGGCCGTCTCGGATCGTAGGAGCAGCGCGGTCGCGATGGCGGCGATGCCCTCGCCGCGTCCGGTGAGGCCGAGGCCGTCGGATGTTGTGCCCGCGACGCTGACCGGCCCCCCGGTGGCTTCGCTGAGCACCCGCTGAGCTTCTTCGCGGCGTTTTCCGACGCGGGGGGCGTTGCCGATGATCTGCACCGTCGCGTTCCCGAGCCGCCAGCCGTCGGCTTCGATGCGCCGGCGGACCTCGGCGAGCAGTTCCGCGCCGTGCGCGCCTGCCCAGCGCGGGTCACCGGTCCCGAAGACAGCGCCGAGGTCGCCCAGCCCGGCGGCCGACAGCAGCGCGTCGCACAGGGCGTGTGCGGCGACGTCGCCGTCGGAGTGGCCCGCACAGCCGTCGACGCCGGGCCAGTTCAGCCCGGCGATCCAGCAGTCGCGCCCGGTCTCGATGGGGTGAACATCCACGCCGTTGCCGATCCTCACAAAGTCTCCTCGTGCCTGTCCGCGGTCAAGGCGGCTTCGGCCAGTGTCAGCTCGAACGGGGTCGCGATCCGCATCGCGTTCGGATGTCCCTCGACGGTGTGAATCTGCTCACCGGACGCGGCGAGCAGATCGGGATCGCCGGTCGCGACGGCCGTAAGCAGCGCTTCGGCGGTAAAGCCCAGCGGCGTCTGCGCTGTCCGCAGCAGTTCCCTGTCCTGGGTGCCGAGAATCACACCATCGGCATCGACGAGCTTGACGGTGTCGGCCATCGGCAACACCGGAATGACAGCCTTTGCACCTGTGCGAACGGCGTCGACTACCGCGCGCACCACCTCGGGAGGGGTCAACGCGCGTGAAGCGTCATGTACTAAAAAGATGTCCGAAGCAGACGGCGCCAGCGCGCTCAAAGTCTGCGGGACGGATTCGTCCGCCACGATCCGGACTCGCGGCTCCGCGAGTGGCCGCAAAGCTTCCGCGGACATGACAACACGCCATGCGGGAGTGGCCACGACCACCAGATCCACGTATCCGGAGTCGAGCAACCCGCGCACGGCGTGCATCAATAATGGCTCACCATGGACCGGCGAGAGTGCGCTGATTTCGCCGGCACCACGACTTTCAGCGGTAACGAGCGCGACGATCCTCAACGCCGTGTTCGTTCCCAGGCGGTATTCGAGTCCACCGGAAGGGTTAAACCGCTGCGGTTTCCAGAACTTCGTCGAGGAGAACTTCTGCTTTGTCCTCGTCGGTGCCCTCGGCGAGCGCCAGCTCGCTCACCAGGATTTGCCGAGCCTTGGCCAGCATGCGCTTCTCGCCGGCGGATAGCCCACGGTCCTTCTCTCGCCGCCAGAGGTCCCGCACCACTTCGGCCACCTTGTTGACATCGCCGGAGGCGAGTTTCTCGAGGTTGGCCTTATACCGACGAGACCAGTTCGTGGGCTCTTCGGTGTGGGGAGCGCGCAGTACGTCGAAAACCTTGTCCAGTCCTTCTTGCCCGACGACATCGCGTACGCCTACGATCTCGGCGTTGTCAGCGGGCACGCGAACCGT
>JAVXWP010000125.1:0-36188 GCA_032230695.1 Actinomycetota bacterium
CGCGGGGTTAGAACCCCGCGAAACACTCACGAGCCACCCACTTCGGCGTCCTTAATGCCAGCGTCCTTCACGCTAGTGTCCTTCACGCCGGCGTCCACAGTGGAGTCCGAGCGGTTGGCGGCGCCAAGGACGGTCACGGCGGTGCAGCCGGTGGCGTCGGCATCCGAGTCGAGGGCAGGATCCGAGCCGGCCAGTGCGACTGTCCACTTGGCACCGGGAAGGGCGAAACAGAGGCGGTATGAGCCGTCGGCCAGGCCGTCGAAGCCGTAGCTGCCCGCTGCGTCCGTTGTCACGGGCGGGCGCAACGGCTTACCGCCGCCGTCCTGGAGGGTGACGGAAACACCGGCGACACCGGGCTCCGCGGCCCCCTGCAGACCGTCCCCAGTGGAATCGAGCCAGACGAAGTCGCCGATCTTGTTCAATGGCAAGAGCATTCCGGCGTCCAGTGCCTGGTTTCCGCGCTTGCCGGCGCTGGGCGCGGAGGGCTTGGTGCATCCGGTGGCAGGGTTCACGTCGGAGTCCTTGGTGTGGTCGCGACCGGCGTTCGGCAACGTCCACTGTGCACCATGGTATGGCGCGGGCAGCGTGGAAAGATCGAAGCAGACGGTGTACTTGCTCGCCGTCAGGCCGTCGAAAAGGTAGCGGCCCTCCGCGTCGGTCACCAAGGGTTTGCCGACGGGAATTCCCGCGTGATTCCGGAGAACCGCGGTCACGCCGGGAACGCCGTTTTCCCCCGGATCCTGAATCCCGTCGCGGTTCGCGTCCAGCCACACGAAATCACCGAGCCGGTGGGCAGTTTCTTCCGCCTCGGCTGTCCCACCAGTGACCAGAGCCGCGGCCAGTGCCAGCCCCAGTGCGCGCTTCATGTGCCTCATCGCAGTTAAAGCTACGTGGCGAAAAGGGTGACGCCGGGTCGCCAAGACGAGCTAACTCCGACTCCGGAGAGTCACAACTGACCGGCGGCTTTGAGCGCGAGGTAGCGGTCGGCGAGCGCGGGCGGGAGGCTGTCGGGGGTGGCATCCACGACGTCGACGCCGTAGCGGCCGAGCCGCGCGGTGACGTTCCGGCGCTCGGCGAGGGTCCGCTCGGCCGCGGCCGCGTCGTACACCGCCTCGGCGTCACCACGTCCGCGAGCCATTTCGGCGACGCGCGGATCGGCGACCGAGGCCAGCACGAGTTTGTGGCGCGCGGTCAGCATCGGCAGCAGCGGGAAGAGGCCCTCCTCCAAGGGTGCGGCGTCGAGTCCGGTGAGCAGGACGACGAGTGAGCGACGCCGTGTCCGGCGCAGGATCTCGGCGACCATGCCCCGCGAATCGGTCTCCACCAACGAAGATTCCAGTGGTGCCATCGCGTTCACCAATGCGGGCAGCAGGTTCGAACCCGAAGCACCCTTCACCGCGGCGCGTACCTGCCTGTCGTACGCGATCAGATCGACTCGATCGCCCGCACGGGAAGCCAGCACCGCAAGCAAAAGCGCCGCGTCCAGCATGGCGTCAAGCCGAGGAGCGTCGCCAACACGGGCGGCCGATACGCGTCCGGTGTCGAGCACCAGAACCACGTGCCTGTCCCGTTCCGGACGCCAGGTCCGGACCATCACATCCGACGCGCGAGCCGAGGCGCGCCAATCGATCGAGCGTACGTCGTCGCCGATCACGTATTCGCGAAGTGAGTCGAATTCCGTGCCCTGACCACGAATCAGCACCGCGTTGCGGCCGTCCATCTGCTGCAGGCGCGCCAGCCGCGACGGCAGATGCTTGCGGCTGTGGAACGGCGGCAGCACGCGAACCGACCAGGGCACGACGTGGGAACCCTGTCGCCCGGCCAGTCCGAGCGGGCCCAAAGACCGTACGGTGACCCGGAAGGCGGCCCGGTCGCCGCGCCGGGTCGGCAGCAGGCGGGTCACGACGTTACGGCGTTCACCGGCGGGAATCACCAGCCGATGCCGGTCGTCTTCGGCGCCCGCGCTCGGCGGCCAGGCGTCGCGCAGCACACCGCGCACCGCCCGGCGCCCCCCGTTACCGACGGTCAGGGTGACGTCCATCGGCTCACCGAGCCGGACGGACGTGTCGCTGCTGCGAGTGAAAGCCAGCCCGCGCACGCCGCCCGCCAGCGCGAGGTCGACGAGCACCAGCGCCAGCAGAACCGCGCCCACCAGCCAGATACCGGTCCACGACGCCGCGACGAGGCCGACGACGAGCACCCCGAAGAGCGCCAGTACGCCGAGCCTTCCGGTGAGTGCCATGGCTCAGCGCGGAACCGGTACGGAGGCGAGCACGCGGTCCAGCACGCCGTCGGCTGTCGCACCTTCGAGTTCGGCCTCGGGCCGGAGATCCAGCCGGTGCCGCAAAGCCGGTCGTGCCAGCGCTTTCACATCGTCCGGTGTCGCGTACTCGCGTCCGGCCAGCCATGTCCAGGCGCGGGTCGCGGCCAGCAACGCCGTCGCCCCACGCGGGGAAACACCGAGCCGGACCGAAGGCAGCGAACGGGTCGCGCGGCAGACGTCGACGACGTATCCGATCACTTCTGGCCGCACGACCACCGTGGCGACGGCCGCCCGCGCCGCGGCGAGATGCGCGGCACCGGCCACCGGCTTGAGCCCGGCGGCGACGAGGTCACGCGGGTCGAAGCCCTGCGAGTGCCGGACGAGGATGCCGACTTCGTCCTCACGGGACGGTGCCGGCATGGTCAGCTTGAGCAGGAACCGGTCCAGTTGTGCCTCGGGCAACGGGTACGTGCCTTCGTATTCGACCGGGTTCTGCGTCGCGATCACGATGAACGGGTCCGGCAGCGGCCGCGAACGGCCGTCCAGCGAAACCTGCCGCTCCTCCATCGCTTCGAGCAGCGACGACTGGGTCTTCGGCGGCGTCCGGTTGATTTCGTCGGCCAGCAACAGGTTCGTGAAGACCGGGCCCTCGCGGAACGAGAACTCGCCGCTGTGCGCGTCGTAGACGATCGAGCCCGTGACGTCTCCCGGCATCAGGTCCGGCGTGAACTGGATCCGGGTGGTCTTCAGGTCAAGCGCGGTGGCGAGCGCGCGCACGAGCAGCGTCTTGGCCACACCCGGCACGCCTTCGATGAGCACGTGGCCACGGCACAGCAGCGCGAGGATCAGACCGGTGACGGCGGCATCGTTGCCGATCACGGCCTTCCCGACCTCGGCGCGCAACGCGATCAGCGCCTCGCGCGCCTCGGCCGCGCTGACGGACTGTTCGGTACTCGTCACGACTGTCCTACTTCCTTCTCGAGAACGTCCAGGTCATTCGCCAGCCGGACCAGCGCGGGATCGTCCACCGGCGGTGGCCCGAAAAGCAGCGCGCCGGCCCGTGCGGTGTCCCAACCGGACCGGGCGGCGACGGCTTCGACGACCGCGGCCGGTTCGGCGTCGACAGTCAGCCCGAGCAACCGCCGCAGCCGCCCACAACTGGCTTCCCGCAAGATGGTTCCGGCGTGGTCGGCGGCACCGGACTTGCGGTACAGCCGCGCACGGCCCTCGACGGTTTCGGCCGCCCGCACCACGACCGGCAGCGGCTCCGTGACCACCGGTCCCAAGCGGCGAATCCGCCACAACGCGAACAGCGCCGCCGCGATGGCCAACTGGATCGCTCCGAACCGCCAGCCGTCGGGAATCAAGTCGTAGAAAGAGACCTTGGCGGTATCGAGCGCGGGATCGGCCGCCGACGGCAGATACCAGACGAGCCGCGGGTTCTCTCCCAGCAGCCGCAGGCTCAGTGCCGCGTTACCGTCTTCGGCGAGGTACGCGTTGGTCAACGGAGTGCCCGCGCCGAGCAGGGTCACCGAGCGTCCATCCTCAGTGGACACATGAAGCAACGCGCCGGAGTAACACGAACGAGCACCGGAAAGCGTGGTGCGGTAGGTGATCCCGCCCATCCTGGCGTCACCGGCCGCGACCGCCGCCGCGTTCGTGCAGCCGGGCGAGCGCACAGCGACGTCCAGTTTGCCTTCGTCCAGTGCGCCAGGGAGCACCTGATCGAGAGTCTTCCGCGTCGGCGACACCAGCACGAGGTCCTTCGCCTGCGCGCGCAACTCGGCGAGCCGCTCGGGCAGTACCAGGTCCGGGTTCGTGACGAGCACTGTGGCGCCGGCCGCACCACGGCGGGCCTCGGCGGCCGTGCGGACGGTTTCGATCTGTACGCCTTGTCCCCGCAGCACTTCGGCCAGGGCCCGGCCACCGAAAGGTTCGTAGGAGGCCGGTTCGAGCACACCGGACGTCTGATCGCCACGGGACACGACGCTCAGCAGGGCGACCGCGAAGATGAGCGCGAGAATCGCGAGCGGGACGCGGAGCCCACGCCAGATCCGGCGTGCGTCGGGCGAAACCGAAGTCACCTGGGCGCTCCGAGCGCTATCGGCCGTTCGGTCATTGCCAGGGCGTCGAGGTCCACGAGCCGCTGGTAGACCTCCGCCGACGCCGACCGGCCGCCGTAGTGCACGTCGTCGAACGCCGCCGCGCCGTGGCGCAGTTCGTCAGCACAGCCGGGCAACAGGCCGCCCGCGTCGGCCGCGGCCTCATCCGCGGTGCGCCCGGACCGTTCGTCCAGCAACGCGCGCTGTTCGAGCGCGCGCACGACGGCGCGGAAACGCTCGCGCACGGCTTCGTCGAAGTCACCCCGGGCCGCGGCGGCTTCGGCCGACCGCCGGTACTCGTCGGCGGAGCGGACCCGGCCCTCGAACACCCGGTGCTGCTGGCGCGCGGCCCTGCCCAGTTTGCCCGCCTTCAACCGGATCACGACAACGAGCACGATCACCACCACGACCAGCACGACAAGACCGAAGATTCCACCGGGCACACTGTTCGAAACACCGCTCAGCAGGGCCGAAATCCGCTCACCGATCCAGGTGAAGACCCTCTCCACCAAGGACGGCTCGGCCGCGCGGTAGCCGGGATCGGCCAACTCGGCCGAGGCCGCGCGGCGTGCGTCGTCCCGGCCGATTTCGACCGGGACGTCTGCGAGGAACGAGGTCACCACGATTGCGGCGGGGTCACCCCGGCCGCACGGGCGAGCTCGATGTCCATTCCTTCCTTGCGCATCCGCTGGTCGATGTAGACGAGCACGGTGACCAGCGCGATGAACGGCGCCACGATCGTCTGGGAGATCACCTCACCCACCGCCTGGAGGATCAGCGCACCCGTAGAGAGCGAAGGGACTTCGCCGGGATTGAAGATGCCGTTGAACGCGCCGCCGCCGAGGCTGAACGGGATGCCGATGACGAAGCTGATCGCCCAGCTGATCACCGTAGCGAGCAGCAGGATCCCGAAGACCCGCCAGAAGGAGCCGCTCACCAGCTTGCGCGAACGCCCGAACGCCTGACCGACGCGGGCGCGCTCGAGAATCAGAGCCGGGCTCGCCAGCGCGAAGAAGACGTAAACCGGGATGGCGGGGATGAGACAGAGGATCGCCCCGGCGAGCACGGCCAGCGCGTAGAGGACGGTCACCCCCAGCAGCGGGACGAACCTGGTCTTCAATTCCGTCATCGCGTCGGCGAAGGTGACCGGCCTGCCCAGCACCGCCTTGCCCATGACCACGGTCAGGAAGCCCGACAGGAACGTCTGCGTCAGCAGGGTGATGACCAGCGTCACACCCAGGACGACCGACGTGCTCCCCAGCAGGCCCCACACCTGGTCGAGGGCTTCCTGCTGGGTCACCGAGTTGGGATCGAGGGTGGCGACCTGCTGGAGATCCGGCAGCAGCCACAGGCTCGCGCCCAGATTCAGCAGGGCGCTGACCACCGCGACGACCGCCGAGACACCCAGGATGAGCAGCGGGTACTTACGGATCGCAGTGATGGCGCCGTCGAGGATGTCGCCGAGGTTCAGCGGCCGCAGCGCGATGACGCCCGGCTTGCCGAGACCCAGCGGATGCCAGGCGCGGTTCTGGGGCGGGGGCGCCTGCGGGTAGCCCGGCGCCTGGGTCCACTGCTGTCCCGGCTGCGGCGGAGGTTGCTCCCACTGTCCCGGTGGGGTGGGCGGGACCAGCGGGACGCCTCGAGGTGGGGTCGGCTGCTGGTCCGGCGGCACATTCTGCTCCGGCTTCGGATCGCCCGGCTCTTCTGGTCCGGAAGATCCGCTGGTGTCCGTCATCGATAGCCCCTAGCCCCTGAGTTGTCCGATTACCCACACTCTTTCAGAGCTGTCGGCCACGGGCTATGGGTGGGGTGACCGTGTGTTTCGGGCAAACCACCGGACACTCCCGGGAACGAGTGTCACCTGACTGCCGCCTAACGCCCTTCGCGCTAGTTATGCTGGACGAGAGCCGGACACAGCCGGTTCGAGTTCGACCGCGGTGAGCTTGCCGCGCCGAGACCCCACCGGGACCGCACAGATGACGCAACCGCCCAGACCTGGCAGCCAAACGGGGCCCCCGTACGGCAGCCGGGGCGGGTTTTCGGGGCCGCCACCACCGGCAGCGGTCCAGCCACCGCCGCGGAACCACCAGTGGGCGACGCCGGGGCATCATTTCCCCCCGCCACCGCCGCGGCGCAAGTCCGCCGGCGCGATCATCGCGATTGTGCTGGGCTGCGTCGCCGTGCTCGTGCTGGGCGGCGTCGCGATCGTCGCGCTGAACAAGCCTGCCGAGCCGGTCGCCAGCGCCGGGCTGCAGAGCACCCCCGATCCACCCGCGCAGCAGCAGATCCCACCGAGCGGCTCGTCTTCGCCGTCTTCGGCGCCCACGCCGACAACAACACCGGCAACGAGTACGGCCGGACCGAAAAAGATCCTCAAGCTCGCCGACCACCCGATCCTGCAGGACCCGGCCGCCGGCCTCAAGAACCGCGTCTGCAACCTGCCGACCTGGCAGAGCACCCAGACCGCGGCCGAAGCCTTCTTCACCGCCGCCGGCAAATGCCTCGACGCCGCGTGGGGCCCGTTCCTCGAGTACTACCAGCTGCCCTTCACGCCGCCGGCGCTGCACTTCCCGACCGGAGCGAGCTTCGACACCGAGTGCGGCACCATCCAGGTCGGCATCGCGACCGCGGCCTACTACTGCGAAAACAACCTCTACGTGCCTTTTCGGGGTCTTCAGACCGACCAGTACGGCAACAACCCCGGTGTCTACCTCGCGCTGTTCGCCCACGAATACGGCCACCACGTCCAGGAAGTCGCCGGGCTGATGGACGCCGCCTGGCAGAAGATTTACGAAGTCGGCCCGACCAGCCCCGCCGGGCTCGAGATGTCACGGCGCAAGGAACTGCAGGCACAGTGCTTCTCGGGGATGTTCCTCGGCGCCCACGTCGACCAGGGCGGCACGCTCACCAGGTCGATGTTCGACAAGGCGTGGAACGACCAGGAAACCCGCGGCGACAACACCTCCGGCAGCCACGACCACGGCACCAACGCGCACTACGCCATGTGGTGGCGTGCCGGCGCGAAAAGCAACCGCATCACCGACTGCAACACCTTCGCGGCCCCCGCAAGCAGTGTTTCTTGAATTTTTATTGGCGCTGACGTGTCTGAGTGGCCAGGGCGCTCCTTAGGTCTCCACGTGCTGTTTGTTTGAAGGGCGCCCTGCCCCCTCAGACGCGTAGGCCTTCGGCCGAAAAGAGGGCGCCAACTACAAGGGATCAAGGGACTTTGGTTCCGTTAGCCGTGGTTGCGTTCGCCGTGGTTGCGTAAGCCGTGACGCGTTCGCCGTGGTTGCGTAAGCCGTGGTTGCGGTCGCGGTGGTTGCGGTCGTTAGCGCGGTTAGGTGGCTCTGGTTGCGTTTGGGGTGCGGAGGAGGACGGCGGCGTAGAGCGCACCGGCCAAGCAGGCGAGGGTGACCAGGAAGAGTCCCAGCGGGCGGCTCAATGCGCTGCCCGCGACTTCCATGACCTTCGCCGTCTCGACTTCGATCGTCCCGCTACCGGCGCCCGCGGGCACCAGGACGTCGACGCGCTCACCCTCGTCGTGCCCACACGCGCTCAGCGAGCCTTCCCGGTCCGTCCCGTTCAGCGGGAACTTGACGGTCTCCTCGGCGTTCGGGACCGTGCACTCGACCGGCTTCGTGACTTCCGCCGAAACGACGGAGCCCGCCGGGACGGGGACCGCCCCGAAAAGGCCCGGTCCGGCCAGCCACACGATCACCAGGATGAGCAACCCGGCGCCGGCGGCCACGCCGAGGGACTTCCAGTGCAGCTGGACCTGTCTTCTGAGGAGTTCCACTCGCTGCCGCACAGGTCAATCGTTCCAGATCCGCGCATGGATGCACAGGAACCCGCGTCAGCGCTCGATCTTGTCGACCTGCGAAACTTTACGGACGAAAAGCAACCTGTCCCCAGGCTCGATGGCGTCGGCTTGCGGCGCGTCGACGCGGTACAGGACGCCGTCGCGCACCAGGCCGAGCACGATATCCGCGAGGTGCCGGGGCGAACCGCCCTCTTCGGACGGTTCCACCGGGCGTTCGGCGATGGCGAGGCCGGATTCCGGGGTGAGCAGGTCCTCGACCATGTCGACGACGAGCGGTGTCGACGTCGCCATCCCGAGCAGGCGGCCCGCGGTCTCGCTGGACACCACGACCTGACTGGCGCCCGACTGCTTGAGCAGGTGGACATTCTCCGCCTCACGCACGGAAGCGACGATGTGCGCGTTGGGGGCGATCTCGCGCGCGGTCAGCGTCACGAGCACCGCGGTGTCGTCCCGGTTGGGGGCGACGACGACGGCTTTGGCGCGCTGCACGCCGGCGACGCGCAGGACGTCGGAGCGGGTCGCCGAGCCGTGCACGGTGACCAGGCCGAGCGCGCTGGCCGCTTCGAGGGCCTGCTGGTCGGTATCCACCACCACGATGTGCCCCGGCTCGATGGTCTCGTCACCAAGGAGCGTGTTCACCGCGGACCGGCCTTTCGTACCGAACCCGACGACCACGACGTGGTCTTGCACCTTCGACCTCCATTTTTGGATCTTGAAAGCCTGCCGGGAACGCTCGGTGAGCACTTCCAGCGTGGTACCGACCAGGACGATGAGGAAAAGCACCCGCAGCGGGGTGATGACGACGACGTTGATCAACCGGGCCGACGAGGTGGCCGGGGCGATGTCGCCGTAGCCCGTCGTGGACAACGAAACGGTCGCGTAGTAGAGGCTGTCCAGCAGCGAAAGCCCGTCGCCGTTGGCGTCGCGGTAGCCCTCGCGGTCCAGGTAGACGATCAGGACCGTGGCCAGCAACGCCAGCAACGCGCCGATGACCCGCTTGAGGATCGCCCGCAGCGGGCTGACCGTCAGCTCCGGCATCCGGATGACCCCGACGAGTTCGTGGTCCGGCTGATCGTTCAGGTGGCCGCCGAGGGGGAATCGCGGGAACCCCTTGAACCCCTTCATGCCCCGGCCTCGAACCGGTGGTCAACATCACTCACGCCGGGGATGCTAGCTCACACCTTCGGAAGCCACCGTGCCTTGCCTTACTCAACGCCGAAAGCGACAACCTAACCCCAGGAGTCCAAGACTCGGTCGATCTCCGCGCGGATCCGGTCACGGGCCACCGGCCGCGGCACACCGGACATCAGAAGCTCGTCATAGGGCGTGTCGAGATGCCGGACCGACGCGACGACGGCCGCGCGCACGGCGTTGTCGTCCAGCGCCCGCCCGGCGGCCGAGCGCCCGACCCGGCCGCTGCCCCGGACCCCGGCGTGCTCGGCGATCCGCTGGGCCCGTTCGCCGGGACAACGCGGGAAAGCGCGCCGGATCGCCTCCGCCATCTCGGCCTGGAATTCGACGTCCCCGGCCGCCCGGCGTTCGGCGTCCCGCACCCGGCGCAGCGCCCGGACGTCCTCGTCGGCGAGACATTTCCGCTCGGCGCTCTCCAGCGCGGCTTCCTCGACGAGAATGCCGAGCCGCTGGTAGCGCTTCCTCCTGCGGTTGAACTCCATGACCAGTGCGGAAAGCCCGCTCTCGCTCTTCGCGCGCCGCGACATCGCCGCGTTGCCCGCGGGCAGGAACACCAGGTGGCCCAAGTCCGCACACTCCAGGCACAGTGGGGATTCGTCCTCCAGGAACATGAACTCGCCCGCCTCGCCGTGGACGCCACAGCCCCGGCAGGTCCAGTCGTTCACCGGGGAGTTCACCACGAGGTCGGGCGCCTTGCTCTGACGCGCGTCGAGCTGTTCCCGCTTCTTCTCGGACAGGTCCGGCGAAACCCAGTGCGTGTGGAAGATCCGTTCGAGCTCGGGGTCACCGTTCTCGGTGAACCGCAACGGCCGCCGGTCCCGGGTGGCCGCGATGTAGGGCGCTTCGCTCGGCAGAAGTCCCTGCTGTTCCGCCCACTGCCGCAGATAGGCCAGCGCCGACCGCAGCTTGCCCTCGTCGACGGCGATGCCCTCGAGGTGGGCGGTACGCCCGGCCCGCCAGCGGTCGACGAAATTCCCCGGCAGCCAGCCGACCAGCGAGATGACGTCCATCGGGACGACGTACTTCTGGCGCGCGAGGTTGGTTTCCGCCGCGGCGATCACCCGGCGCTGAAGCTTCGTCGGCTGTTCCATCGCCGGCAACCTTACTGTGCCTGTTCCGGAACGCTTCGCAGCAGCTCACGAAGGCCGTCGGCGTCGAGCAGGTCCTCCGGCCAGACGGTTCGGTCCTCTCGGACGTAGTGGAACGCGGCCCGCACCTTCTCCAGCGGCACTCGCCGCAGCGCCGCCCAAGCGAGCCGGTACGCCGTCAGCTGCACGGCCAGCGGCCGCATCCGGTCGGAGTCGGGGACCGAGCCGGTCTTCCAGTCGACGACCGTCCAGCTGCCGTCCGGTTCCTGGAAAACGGCGTCCATCCGGCCGCGTACGGCGATCCCGTCGACGTCGGCGGAGAACGAAACCTCGACGTCGAAGGGCATCCGGTCCGCCCAGGCACTCCGCTCGAACGCCTCTTGCAATGCTTCCAGGTCGCTGTCCGGGGCCGCGTCGACGTCGGCAGCGCCGGGGAGGTCGTCGATCTCCAGCAGTCGCTCACCGCCGAAGCGGTGTTCGAGCCAGCCGTGGAACGCCGTGCCGCGGCGCGCGAAAGTGTTGGGCGGCAAGGGAAGTGGTCGGCGGATCTTGCGGGCCAGCGCCTCGGGATCACTGGCCAGCTCCACCAGCTGGCTGACCGAGAGCTGCTCGGGCAGGGTGACCTGCTCGGTGTGCGCGGCGGCCCGTGCGCGTTCGGCGAGCAGCACGTCGGTGTCGGAGATCCAGCCGTCCGGATCTTCCTCGGGCTCTTCATCCTCGTCGGGCGGGTCCTCGTCGGGTGACTCCTCGGCCCCGGCCATCGCGGCAAGGATCATCTCGACGCCCTCCATGACGTCGGTTCGCCTGTCCCCCAGCGGATCGACCGGCCACTTCGCCGTGCGCGAGTCGGTGACCAGCGGGTTCTCGTCGTCGGCTCCTGGCTCGTCCGCCCACGCCGCGATGGTGCCGATCGGCTCGTCGGCATTCCGCAGCAGCTCGGACAACTCGGACAGGAACACCGACGGGCCCTTGGGTTTGGCGCTCGTCTCGTTCCACCAGTACCCCGACACCAGTAGCGCGCGCTCCGACCGGGTCAGCGCGACATAACACAGCCGCCGTTCCTCGTCGGCCTCTCGCTCGACGAACCCTGCTTCGTGAAGTTCGAGCCCCTCAAGCACTTCCTTGCGGTCGTAGCCGGCGGCGACCCGCAGCTCCGGCAGGTCCTCGGCGTCACCTCGCAGCGCCGCGGGCAACGCCGTCACGGTCCGGAGCCACGACGACGAGCGCCGCCTCCCCGGGAACACGTCCTGCACCAGATGCGGGACTGCGACGACCTTCCACTCGAGGCCCTTGGCCGAATGCACCGTGAGCACCTGCACCCTGTCCGGCAAGACCTCGACTTCCCCTGGCGTCAGGCCGTCTTCGGCGTGGGCCGCGGTCGTCAGGTAGTCCATAAAGGACAGCAGGGTGGACGTCGGTGCGGCTTCGGCGTAGTCGGTGACGACGTCGGCGAAAGCGTCGAGATGCGCCCGGCCCACGGAACTCGGCCTGGCGCGCGACTCGACGTCGAGCAGCACCGTGCGCTCGACGTCGGCGACCAGCTCCGGTAACGACTGGTCGAGCCTGCGGCGCAGCGCGGAGAGTTCTCGGCCGAGGCGCCGGATGCGGTAGAGGCCGTCGTCGGAGTACTTGTACCTCGCCTGCTCGCCAGGATCGTCGAGCGCGTCCACCAGCCCGGCCTGCTCGGCTCGTTCGGAGAACAGCACCGGCTCGTCCTTTTTGGACTCGTCGGCAGTCGGCGAGCTCGAGAGATCGTTGGCCCGGCGCCACAACGCGGCGAGGTCGGCCCCCGCGATCCGCCAGCGGGCCCCGGTCAGCAATCTTGCGGCAGCGGTTCCGGCGAGCGGGTCGGCCAGTACGCGCAGTGTGCTCACGAGGTCGGCGACCTCTGGCTCGTCGAGCAGCCCGCCGAGCCCGACCACCTCCACCGGGAGCCCACGCGCCCGTAGCTCGGCGGCGATCGGCGCCATGTCGGCACGCCGGCGCACCAGCACCGCGGCCGTCGGCGGGGCGCCGGTCTCGTCGAGTTCGGCGAACCAGCGCGCGGCCAGCGAGTCGGCCACCCATTCACGCTCGGCGCGCACGTCCGGTAGCAGCGCGCACGCGATGTCGGCGACTCCGGCGTTTTCCCGCGCTCTGAGCCGCTCGACGCCGAGCCCCTTGGCCCGCAACGGCTCGGAGATCGCATTGGCCAGCAGGAGGATCTCGGGTGGGTTGCGGAAACTGGTCAGCAGGCCGAAACTGCCGGCCGGGAGCAGCTTTTTCTCTTCCAGCCGGGGAAAGTCCGTGACGAACCGCGGCAGGTTCGCCGCGCTGGCCCCGCGCCAGCCGTAGATGGCCTGCGCGGGGTCGCCCACCGCGGTGACCGGCATCGGCGGATTCTCCACCCCGCCGAACAACGCGCGCAGCAGCACCCGCTGGGCGTGGCCGGTGTCCTGGTACTCGTCGAGCAGGACCGTGCCGTACCGCTCGCGTTCCCCGGCGACGACCTCGGCGTGGCTTCCCGCGAGCCGGGCGGCGAGCGACATCTGATCGGCGAAGTCCAGCGCGCCCTCGGACCTTTTCCGGTGCTGGTAGCCCTCGATCAACGGCAGCAGCGCGAGCCGGAATCGCTGTGCCTCAACGACGTCGGTGAGCTTCATCGGCAACCCTGGCCGCTGTCCCTTGGCCCGCGGCGCGTTCTCGATGACGTCGCACAGCCAGCCGGTGTACTCGCCGAGCTCCTTCACCCCGACCAGATGCTCTCCAAGTTCACCAGCCAGCGAAAGCACTTGCGCGGTGACCGAAGCGGGCACGCGGTCGGTTTCGAGGTCGTTGTCCCAGGTGGACACCACCCGGTGCGCGAGCTGCCAGGACGCGGTCTCCGAAAGCAGCCGCACGCCTGGCTGCACCGGCAGGCGCAGGCCGTGCTCGGACAGCAGCCTGCCCGCGTACGCGTGGTAGGTCAGCACTGTCGGTTCGCCCGCGAGCACCGCGGCCCGCCGCTGCCCGCCGGGGTCGATCCGTTCCAGCAGCCCGGAACCGGCCAGTCGCCGCAGTCGCGCGCGGACACGCTCGGCGAGCTGCCGCGCGGCCTTGCGGGTGAAGGTCAAGCCGAGCACACGTTCCGGCGTGACCAGCCCGTTGGCCACCAGCCACACCACCCGCGCAGCCATGGTTTCGGTCTTGCCCGCGCCGGCGCCCGCGACGACCAGCGCCGGTTCGATCGGCGCGGCGACCACGTCGGACTGCTCCGGAGTCGGTGGATGCAGGCCGAGTGCCTCGGCGACCTCGGCGGGCGAAACCAGCGTCATGGACCGGTCACCTGACGGCCTTCGGGCCGGATCGGGCACGATCCCCTTGCCGGGCAACGATCACAGTCGGTGTTTTCACTCACCTGGTACTCCGGTCCGGATGCCGACGCCGCGACCGAGCGGACCAGTTCGAGCCACTGGCGCCCGCTGTCGTCGTCGAGCGGAGCCTGCGCACGCTGGGTGGAACCGGTCTTGTTGTTCGACTTCGCGACATAGACCAGCTTCGCGCCGCCGGGCTCTTTCTTGCCGTCGAACGCGCCAAGCAGCACGGCCAGCTGATACGCGGCCAGCTGCGGATGCAACTCGGCATCGGCCGCTGTCACCGGGACCTTGCCGGTCTTGATGTCGATGATCACCGGGCGGCCTTCGGAGTCCATCTCGACCCGGTCGACCCGGCCGCGCAGCAGCACCCGTGCTTCGCCGTCCTCGGCCGGGAGTTCGACCTCGATGTCCTGCTCCACGCCTGTTTCAGTGAGCTCGGCCCGGCTCTGCTGCAACCAGGAGATGAAGTTCCGCAGCATCTGCTCGACCCGTTTGCGCTCACGGCGGGAAAACCACGGCGCTCCGGCGTCCACGCGGGCCCACGCGTCGTCCAGCGCGGCCTGGAGCTGGACGTCATCGGTACCCGCGGCGACGGCTTGGGCGAGCCCGTGCACCAGGGTTCCGGTGACCGCCGCCAGCTGAGCCGGGTCGCTGCCGCCGTGCCGCTCGATCAGCCACCGCAGGGGACAGCGCGCCAACACGTCCACAATGGACGGCGAGATCTTGACCAGGTCGCCGGGCCCGTGCAGCGGTTCCACTGTGGACGGGTCGGCTACGCCGTACCACGTGCTGGGATGCGAGCCGGGGACCCCGGCCGCGGCCAGCTTGGCCAGCTGCCGCACCGCGCGCCGGCGCCGGACCGGTTCCGTCTTGCTGTCACAGGAAACCCGGCGCAACTCGCCGACCAGCTCGGCCAGCACCAGCGCACGCTCGGCGGGCTGAGTCCGCGCGACCTTCGCCGTCTCGTCCCCTGCCTCCTCCAGGTCGTCGAGGAACCGCGACGGCTGCTCGTCCTCTCCGGCAACCGCGCTGACCAATAGCGTGCGCCGCGCCCGACTGGCGGCGACGAAGAACAGGCGGCGTTCCTCCGCGAGAATCGGCGCGGTGGCTGACATGTTTTCACTATCCACACCGGACAGAAGATCGACGAGCTTCTCGACGCCCAGCAGCGATCCGCGCAGGCGCAGGTCAGGCCAACTGCCCTCCTGGACCCCGGCGATGGCCACGACCGTCCATTCACGACCGGCCGCACCATGGGCGGTGAGCAGCGAGACACCCTCGCCGCGGACAGCGACCGGAGCCAGGCTGTCACCCGAGATATGTTGCGACGAAAGGTAATCAGCGAACTCGGCGACCCCGGCGCGGGGCAACCTGTCGACATAGCGACCCGCTGCGTCGAACAGCGCGACCACGGCGTCGAGATCACGATCGGCCTGTGCACCCAGAGAACCGCCGCGCCCGGCCAGCCGCACCATCCGCTGCTCCAGGCCGCTGGCCTGCCACAGCTCCCACAGCACCTGCTCGACGCCGAGCCCGCGGACGACAGCGTCTCGCGCCGCTTCCAGCAGGCCACCGATCCGGCGGATCGGCGCGGCTTCGGCGTCCGCCAACCCGATCAGAAGATCGCTGTCCCGCAACACTTCGACCAGCAGCTCGTCACTCGACCGCTGCCCGCCACCCGCCGTTTCCAGCCGGCGCAGGCCGCGGCGCAACCGCCGCAAAGCCAGCGGGTCGGCACCGCCGAGCGACGACGACAGCAACATCTCCGCCAGGTCGACGTCCAGCAGTGCGGGATTCGCGGCGAGTCGCAACACGGCCAGCAACGGCCGCACCGCGGACTGTTTGGCCAGCGGCAGCTCTTCGAGAGCCGAGCCGATCGGCACTCCAGCCGCACGCAAAGCCCGTTGCAGCACCAAAAACGTCCGCGCGGGCGAACGGACCAGCACGGCGATCTCCGACCAGGGCACGCCGTCGACCAGATGGGCCCGGCGCAGCTGATCGGCCACCCAGCTCGCCTCGGCGGCCGGGGTCGGCATGAGCCGGACCCGCACCAGGCCCGCGGGAGCGTCCGGCGCGGTGGTGGTCTTGCGATGCCGGGCGGCGCCGGCCAGTGTCCCGGCGAGCCGCGAAACGACGGTGTGGACGCCCGTGCTCAGCCGGTGTGTGGTGGTGAGCCGGACCGTCCGGCCACCCTCGCCGTCGGAGTCGTTGTGCAGCCGGGGATCCGCGCCACGGAAGGAGAACACCGACTGATCCGGGTCTCCAGCGACGATGAACTCTTCCGCCGTCGAACCGATCCGGTGCAGCAGGCGGAACTGCAGCGGGTCGAGATGCTGGGCGTCGTCGACGAACAGGTGCCGGACGCGGGTCTGCTCCCGGGAGAGCAGCTCGGGGTCGGAATCCAGGGCCAGCAGCGCGGAGGTGACCAGCTCAGCGGCGTCAAGCGCCGGTGCGACGGGCATCCCGAGCGCGTGACCGCCGGTGCCCTGGAGCAGCGTGACCTCTTCGTACTGGCGCCAGAAATCACCGGCAGCGACCCACTCCTCACGCCCTCGGCTCTGACCGAGTTTCACCAGGTCTTCTGGGCCGAGACCGCGTTCGGCGGCCCGCATCAGCAGGTCGCGCAGCTCCTCGGCGAACCCGGGGACCATCAGTGCGGGCCGCAGCGACTCCGGCCAGTTCAGGCCGCCTTCGTCCAGGTCGCCGGCGAGCAGCTCGCGCACGACGACGTCCTGCTCGGCACCGGCCAGCAACCGCGGCGCCGGTGTGCCGTTCGCGGCCGCTTCGAGCCGCAGGATGCCGTACGCGTACGAATGGACCGTTCGCACGAGCGGTTCGCTCGCGGTGCGCGGGATCGGCCCGGCCTGCTCGGGATCGGTGTTGAGCATGCGGGCGATGTCGCGGCGCATCGCTTCCGCCGACCGGCGGGACGGCGTGAGCACCAGCAGCCGCTCGGGTTCGATGCCGCCTTGGGCAATACGGCGGGCCACGGTGGCCGCGATCAGCTTGGTCTTGCCCGTACCGGGACCGCCGACGACCCGCAGAAACCCGCTGGGAGCGGACAGAACCCGGCGCGCGTCGGCGTCCCAGTGCAGCGGAGGCGCGACTTCGAGCGGCGCGCGGACCAGCCGCGCACCGACCTGGCTCGCCGTTTTCCTCCCGCTCACCCCTGGATGGAACCACGCCCGTCCGACACATCTTGGTAGCGGGGCGGTCAGCGTGTTGAGCGCCGGGTGATACCGGCGCCGGCGGGTACGGCACAGTTGTCGCATGGACGACGAGCTGCACGAACGCGTGCGGGAGGTCATCGCCGCGGTTCCGGCGGGGAAAGTCGCGACCTACGGGGACATCGCGGCCGCCTCGGGGGCGCCGTCACCGCGGCTGGTGGGGCGGATCCTCGCCGAAGACGGTCACGATCTGCCATGGCATCGCATACTCCGTGCGAACGGCGCGCCCGCGCCGCATCTGCTGCACGAACAACTCGAACTGCTGCGGACCGAAGGGGTGCTGGCGACGAACGACCGGATCGACCTGCGCACTTACCGGTGGCAGACCGAGCCCGATCAGGACGCCGACGGCGGGCTCTGGTGACCCAGCTCAGCGACGATCAACTTCACCAGCGCACCGAGCCGCTGCCGCTCGGGCTGCAATGTCCTGATCCCGATGTCCTCCAGCGGCGCCGCGGTGACCGGGCCGACGCAGGCGCAGACGACGTCACCGCGTAGCGCGGCAAGCAGCTTTTCGTAGGTCCCGGCCTCGCGCGCCAGATTGAGGAGGTTCGTCGCGGCCGGTGCACTGGTGAACGCGAGCGCGTGGACCCGGCCCTCGATCGCACCATCGATCAGCTTGTGCACCAGCCTCGGGTCCTCGGGTCCGTGCCAGCGGTACGGCTGGACCTCGACGACCTGCCCGCCCGCCGCGCGCAACGCCCCGGTGAACTCCGGCAGCGGCGACCCGTGCAGCTGGACAGCGACCCGCCGACCGGCGACCCCGGCGTCCTCCAGCGCGGCGAACAGCTGCTTGTTGCTCTCCTCGGGCGCGGAGAACTCCTCCCGCAAGCCTGCCCCGCGCACCGCACCAACCCCTTTCGGTCCGCGCACGAACAACCGTGCGTCTGCCAAGGAGATCAGCAAACGTTTGCGCAGCCCCCAGCCGTCGGCGGCCTCGACCCAGCCGCGGAAGCCCGCGCCGGTGGTGATCACCGTGAAGTCGACAGGCTCGGCGAGGACGTCCTCGGTGGCGGCGCGGAGCAAGGTGTCGCCGAGCAACGGCACGATGCGGATCGCCGGGGCGTGCCACACCGTCGCGCCGCTGCGCTGAAGTGCGGTGATGAACTCCTCCGCGCGCCTTTCCGCGGTGATCCCGATCGTGACCCCGGTCAGCTCACCCATGCGCACGAGCCCGTCTGTTGGCGGAGCTCCACCGGCTCCAGGCGACCACGGTAGAGGTCCCCTCCCCTACGCGGGGGACCCCCCGTGCCCGCACCTCCCCGGGGAAGTGGATCAGGGGACGTAGTGGGCGGACATCGCGAGCAGGGAATCGGCGATCTGGGCGCGAAGTTCGGGTGGCTCCAGGACCTGGACGTGCGGGCCGAAGCGCAGCAGGTCGCCGATAGCGGCACTGTGCGACTCCACTGGCAGCTCCACCCGGGCCCACCCGTCGGCATCCGGCTCCCCCGCGCCCCGCACGGCCCCCGCACCGACCTCGCCGAGGTAGAACGGCGCCAGGGCCCGGGCCCGCGGTGACATCAGCACCACCGCGGTCCGCGCATACATCCGCCGCTGAAACTCCTCCGACCACTGACGCCAGTATTCCACCAGGTCGAAATTCTCCGGGCGATCAAAGTTTCCCGTCTGCTCCAGCTCGATGATCCGCGAGATGCGGTAGGTCCGGTCGACACCGTCACGCCGGGCGGCGAGATACCAGTTCCCGGCCTTGAGGATCACGCCCAGCGGTTCGAGCACCCGCTCGGCCACCGACCCGCCCCACCGCTCGTAGGCGACCTTGATCCGCTGGTTCCGCCAGACCGCGTCCGCGACCTCGGAAAGCCGCGGCAGGCTTTCGATCCCGCGATGCCACCCCGGTACATCCAGGTAGAACCGCTCGTCGATCATCCGTGCCCGGGTCCGCTGGTCCGCGGGAAGCGCGGCGTAGAGCTTCAGCTGCGCCGCTGCCAGCACCCTCCCGAGCCCCAATTCCGCTGCCGCGCCCGGCAGTCCGGCCAGCGAAAGCGATTGCGCCTCTTCTTCGGTCATCCCGGTGAGCCGCGTCCGGTAGCCGTCGACCAGCTGGTAGCCGCCGGTGCGCCCGCGGTCGGCATACACCGGCACGCCCGACGCCGACAGCGCCTCGATGTCGCGGTACACCGTCCGGACGGACACTTCGAGCTCCGCGGCCAGCTCGTCGGCCGTCATCCGGCCGCGGTTCTGCAGCAGGAGGAGGATCGACAGCAGTCTGCTCGCGCGCATGGTTTTGATTCTCTCTCAAATACCTGACACAGGCTGACAGGTATACCCGGCAAGGTGAGGTTCACCAGCATCGGACACGAGGAGAGACCATGACCGACAACGCCTTCACCATGAAAAGCTGGGAAGAGCACCTGGTCAGCGGCGAGGAAGGCGGCCCGCGGGTGGCGCACGCCCATGCGGTCATGCGGTACGCCGGGAACATCGAAGGCGACTCGACCTGCGACTACCTGCTGTTCTATCCCGGCGAGGGCTTCGACGGCGGCGCCACCACCTCGCCCGGTTTCGAGCGGATCGAGGGCAGCGTGGCCGGCCGAAAAGGCAGTTTCGTCGTGCGCCACGAGGTAGGTTTCGACCTGAACGGTATCCAGGGCACCTTCACCGTGGTCGCGGGTTCCGGCACGGGCGAGCTGAACGGCCTGACCGGCTCCGGCACGGTCGTCGGCGTGCTGGGCCAGGAAACGGTTTCCTACACCTTCGAGTACGAAATCGGTTAGGAGCGCCGATGCTGGAATGCGATCGCGAGCAAGTCCTGGCGTACCGCGTCGCCGCGCAGGGATTACACCGCGACGAGCCGGACGCGGCGAAGCTGGCCGTGTTCGATCTCGGTGTGCAGGACAGCCCGCGGGACACCGCCCTGCTCGCGCTCGCCGCGCGGCTCGACGCCGACGTCACCGAAGAGTCTCTTGTGGATGATCAACGGTTCGTGCTGGCGTGGACCCACCGCGGCGCGCCGCATTTCCACCGCCGTGAGGAACTTCCCGAAGTCATCGCCGCGCTCGTACCCCTCGAAGAACCCGACGCGATGGCGCGGATGGGCTGGCAGCGAAAACAGGTGGAGGCCGCCGGGATGGCTGCCACCGACGTTTTGTTCACCGCGGCGCGGGCGATGCGGAAGGCCGTCGGCAAGACGATGACCAAAGGGACCGCGAGCACGGCCGTCACCAAGCTGGTGCCGGAATCCTTTTCGTACTGGTGCCGCGGGTGCCAGGCGACGCATATCCTCGAGCAGCTCATGCGGCTGGCCGCTGTCCACGGCGGCGTACAACTGGAGGCGGGCATATCCCCGGCGACGCTGTCCCCGATCAAAGGCCGCCCGGCCATCAAGACGAAGCCGGACGTCAAGGCCGCGACAGCGGTGGTCGCGAACTATCTGCGGGTGCACGGGCCGGCCACCAAGTCGGACGCGGCGGGGTTCGTGGGCACCACGAGAGCCTGCGTGGAAAAGATGTGGCCGGACGGACTCGCCGAAGTCCGGGTGGAGGGAAAGGCCGCGTTCCTGCCGGAGCAACGGATTTCCGAGCTGGAGAACCCACCTGAGCCCGATCTCGTGCGGCTCCTGCCGCCGCTGGACCCCTTCCTCCAGGCGCGGGACAAGGCCCTGCTGGTGCCGGATCAGGCCTACCGGAAAGAGGTCTGGAAGGTGCTCGGCAACCCGGGTGTGGTGCTCGCCGACGGCGAGATCGCGGCGACCTGGCGGTCGAAAGCCAATGGCCGCAAACGTCTCGACATCACGATCAGTCCTTTTGAGACATTCACTCCGTCCGCTCGCAAACTCGCCGAGGCCGAGACGGAGCGGCTCGCCACCAGCCGTGGCTTCGCCGACCTCCGCGTGACCTGGGCCTGATCTCCCGGAGAGTGTCGGGCTCCCCGGGAGATCAGCGCTGGTGCAGCAGCCACTAGAAAGCTGTGAGGCCGTCCACCGTCATCCAGCCGCCGGATTCGGTGCTGTAGATGCGTCCGTTCGGACCATCGCGCTACGCCATCCGCGATGCCAAGTGAGATTCTCCGGAGACGCCCGAAAATGTCGGTGGCCGGTGGCACTATGGAGACACGGGGAAACACTGGGAGGAATTCGTGGAAATGAGCACCAGCAGCGGCATGTCTCTTGTGGACGCAACGATCGGCACCGCCAGGTTCGCCGTTCTCAGATGCCCTCTCAAGCGGCGCGCGAAGCGCGGATAGCCGCCGCGTAGCGCCTCAGAACCAGGTCGGCCACGGCCGGGTGCGTCCCCAGCGGAGCGGTGACGACGTCGGCTCCGGAGTGGGCCACCCGGCGCTGGAAGAGACCGGGCGCGAGCAGCCAGGAGGCCACGGCAACCCGGCCGCCGGCCTGATTCACCATGTCGGCAACGGTGGGCGAAGCTGTCGCCGCGTAGCCGACACGGACGGGGGTCTCTAAACGCATGGCGAGAGCGTGAGCGGCCGTGTCGACGTCGTACAGCGCAAGACGATCGCTGGAACCGGCCGCCGCGAGCACAACGGAGTCGCCGCCGCGGTAGCCGGCCGCCAGCAGCCGTTCGGCTATGGCGTCGACCAGTTCCGGCGCGGGCCCGAACGACCGAGCGATGGTGACATCGGTGTGCCCGCTCGCGGCGACCTGCGCCGGGATGTCGACGCGGACGTGGTATCCGGCGGCGAGAAACGCGGGCACGACGACGGCGGTCCTGTCGCGCACCCCGGCCAGCACGCTGGTCACGTCCGGTGCCCGCACGTCCGCGTACGCGACACGCACCTCGACCCCCCGTGACCGCGCTCGGACCCGCGCGGCCAGGTCCTCGATCACCCGAGCTCCGGCCGGGTCCCGGGTGCCGTGCGCGGCCAAGACGATCATGCGTGCTCCCGTTCCACAGCCAGCCGGTAGCCCCGCTTCACCACGGTCTGCACCAGCTTCCCCTCCCCCAGCGACGTCCTGAGCCTGCCGATTGCCGTCTCCACCGCGTGTTCCTCCCCGCCGCTCGGCAGCGCCGACGTCAGCTCCCGTCGCGACACCACCCGACCGGGCTCCGCGGCAAGCACCCGCAGCAGCGCCATCGGCGCCGGTGCGACATCGCACCACTGGCCGTCCACAATGGCCGCCTGCCCCCGGAGCTCGATGCATTTCCCGGCCGCGTGCAGCCGGAGGGACCTCGCCATCAGTGACTGGGTCACCGTTCGCGCCAGCGCACCGATCCTGGCTCGTTCCGGCTGCACAGTGGGAATACCGAGCGCGGCGAACGGCGCGGCGGTGATCGGGCCGACACAGGCGACCACGACTCGGTGGGCGAGCGCGTCGACGAGACCAGGAAACCGGTTGGTGCGCTTGGCCATCGCCAGCATGCTCGCCGCGGCGGGCGCGCTGGTGAACGGCATCGCGTCGATCGAGCCGTCGATCACGGCGTCGATCAGCCTGTCCAGCGGGGCGGGATCGGTCGGGCCGACCCAGCGGTACACCGGGATCTCGATGACCTCGGCGCCCGCCGTGCGCAGCGAGTCCACGAAGAACGGCAGCGGTTCCCCGTGTAGTTGCACCGCGATCTTCTGGCCGTCTACCCCAGCGGACAACAGATGTTGCAGTAGCTCGGCGTTGCTCTCCGACGCCGGTGAGTAGTCCTCGGACAGCCCCGCCGCTCGGATCGCGCCTTTCGCCTTGGGCCCGCGCGCGAGTACCGATGCCTTCGCGAGCCTGTCCAGCAACGCTTGGCCGAGGCCCCAGTCCTCGGCGGCCTCGATCCAGCCGCGGAAACCGATGCCCGTGGTCGCGACGACGGCGTCCACCTGGTCTTCGAGCAGCCTGGCGGTCGCCTCGTGCAGTTCGGTGTCGTCGGACAGGGGCACGATCCGGATCGCCGGGCCGTAGCGTGCCGTGGCCCCTTTGCGCACCAACAACGCGCCGAGCTCGTCAGCCCGGCGCGCGGCGGTGATGCCGACCACGAATCCAGCCAGCGGCAGTACTTCCGGTCCTTCGGTCACGGCGACCCCACATGCACCACTCCACCGCTCACCCGTACCGGGAAAGTCCGCACGCTCACCTCTTCGTCGTCCAGGCAACCGCCGGTGCGGAGATCGAACCGCTGCTTGTAGACCGGCGACGTGACCATGGGCGCGCCGGCCGCGTCACCGATGATGCCGCGGGCCAGCACCGCCGCGCCACTGAACGGGTCCATATTGGACAGTGCGTGGAACTCGTCACCGGGCAGGCGGAAGATCGCCACCTGCACATCGCCGTCGAGCAGCGCCGCGACACCCGCTCCCATCGGCACGTCCTCGACCGAGCACACCGCGGTCCACGTTTTCTCCAAGAAGAGAGTCACCGCCCCGCCACCTCCGGCACTCCGAGCAGGACGGGAACGTTCTGCTCCCGTTCGGTGCGGAACGAGATGCTCGGATCAGGCGTGCCGGGCGCGTTCACGAAGGAACTGAACCGTGCCAGCTTCGCCGGGTCTTCGAGCACTCCTCGCCACTCGTCCGCATAGTCTTCGACGTGTTTCGCCATCGCCGCCTCCAGGTCCGAACAGATACCGAGACTGTCGTCCACGATAACCGCACGCAGATGGTCGAGCCCTCCCTCCATCTCCTCGATCCACGGCGCCGTGCGCTGCAGGCGATCCGCTGTCCGGACGTAGAACATCAGGAAACGGTCGATGACCCGGATCAGGGTCGCGGAGTCCACGTCGGACACCAGCAGTTCCGCGTGACGGGGCGTGATGCCGCCGTTACCGCCGACGTAGAGGTTCCAGCCGTTCTCCGTCGCGATGATGCCGAAGTCCTTGCTTTTGGCCTCCGCGCACTCCCGCGCGCAGCCGGAAACCCCGGACTTGATCTTGTGCGGCGAACGCAGCCCGCGATACCTGAGCTCCAGCTCGATGGCCAGCCCGACGCTGTCCTGCACGCCGTAACGGCACCACGTCGAGCCGACGCAGGACTTCACCGTACGCAAAGCCTTGCCGTAGGCGTGCCCGGATTCGAAGCCCGCATCGACCAGCCGTCGCCAGATGTCCGGCAGTTGGTCGACGGTCGCGCCGAAGAGGTCGATCCGCTGTCCGCCGGTGATCTTGGTGTACAGCCCGAAATCGAGCGCGACCTGAGCGATCACGAGCAGCTTCTCCGGGGTGATCTCGCCGCCAGGGATGCGCGGCACGACCGAGTAGGTCCCGTTGCGCTGCATGTTCGCCAGGAACTTGTCGTTCGTGTCCTGCAGGGTGGCTTGCTCACCGGCGAGGATGTGCCCGTTGCCGAGTGTGGCGAGGATGGACGCCACCGCGGGCTTGCAGATCGCGCAGCCGCTTCCCTTGCCGTGCTTGCCGATGATCTCGCTGAACGTGCTGATCCTGGTCGCCCGGACGATCTCGAACAGCTCGGCGCGGGAGTGCGTGAAGTGCTCGCACAAGGCCTTCGACTGTTCGACACCACCTGCCGCGAGCAGCTTGGTCAGCATCGGCAGACAAGAGCCGCAAGAGGTTCCGGCTCGCGTGCAAGCCTTGATCTTCCCGACCGAGTCACAGCCCTCGCCAGTGATCGCATGCGCGATCGTGCCCTTGGTGACGCCGTTGCACGAGCAGATCTGGGCCGCGTCCGGCAGCGCGTCGACACCGACAGCGGCGCCACCTCCGGCCGGAGCCAGGATCGCACCCGGATCGGCTGGAAGCCTCCTGCCGACAAGGGCACGCAGCGTGTTGAACTCACTCGCGTCACCGACCAGCACACCGCCGAGCAGCGTGCGGGAATCGTCGGAGACCACGAGCTTTTTGTACGAACCGGCGACGGCGTCGTTGAACACGACTTCGAGCGCGCCCTCGGTGACGCCGTGTGCGTCGCCGAAACTGGCCACGTCGACGCCCATCAGCTTCAGCTTCGTCGACATGTCCGGATCGGGGAAGGTCGCCTCGCCACCGGTGAGCTGCGCGGCGACCACCTCGGCCATCGCGTAGCCCGGCGCGACGATGCCGTACACCCGGCCGCCGACGGCAGCGCATTCACCGATCGCGTAGATGTGCTCGTCCTCGGTGCGGCACGACAGGTCGACGGCGATCCCGCCCCGCGCGCCGACGGCCAGCCCGGACTCGCGGGCCAACTCGTCACGAGGGCGGATGCCCGCCGAGAACACGACCAGGTCCAGGTCCAGCTCGGTGCCGTTGCCCAGCCGCACGAACAGCCGGTCGCCGTCGGGCTCGATGGCCTCCGTCGAGGTTCCGGTGTGGACGGTGACGTCGAGCCCGGTGATCAGCCTGCGCAGCAGGCCACCGCCGCCCTCGTCGATCTGGAGCGGCATGAGCCGCGGGCCCATCTCGACGACGTGCGGTGACAAACCCATGTCCCGCAAGGCTTTCGCGGCCTCCAGCCCGAGCAGTCCACCGCCGATGACCAGCGCGGACCGGCGACCACGGCCGGTCTTGCCTGCCGCGGCCCGGATCGCGTCCAGGTCCTCGATGGTCCGGTAGACGAACACGCCGGGCAGGTCGTGGCCTTTGACCGGCGGCACGAACGGCCGTGACCCGGTGGCCAGCACCAGTGCGTCGTAGTTCTGCTCGAACCCGGCGCTCGTGACGACCGTCCGGCGTTCGCGGTCCACCCGCGCCACCGGGTCGCCCAGGCGGAGCTCGACGTGATCATCGCCCTCGTAGTCCGCGCCCGGGAGTGCCAGCTTCGCGGCATCCCATCCATCCACGTAGGACGTCAGGCCGACGCGGTCGTAGGCCGGGCGGGATTCCTCCGCCAGCACCACGATCTTCCACGTACCGGCCGGGTCCTCGGCTCGGACCGCTTCGACGAGCCGGTGCGCGACCATGCCGTGACCGGCCACGACCAGCGTGCGCGTGGTGACCATCAGACCTCCGCGCCGGCGAGGGCAAGTCCGCGCTTGCTCGGTTCGGCCGCTGGCTTGCGCAGGTAGACCGCCCACGTGACCGCGAAGCACAAGCCGTAGAAGATCAGGAATCCGACGAACGCGGGCACCCCGCTCTTGGTGTCCGCGAAGGACTGCCGGAACGCCAGGTTGATGAACAACCCACCCAGCGCGCCGACCGCACCGGCGAGGCCGATCAGCGCACCGGACAGACGGCGCGCCCGGAGCAGTTCCAGCGTCTCGTCGGCGCCTTCGGAGATCGCGACCTTGGCCTTGGCCCGGAAGATCGCCGGGATCATCTTGTACGTCGAGCCGTTGCCGATCCCGGTCAGCACGAACAGCACGATGAACGCGATGGTGAACAACGCCAGCGACTTGCTGTTCGAGGCGAGGATCAGCACGACCGTGGCCGCCGCCATCCCGACGAAGGTGGCGAAGGTGACCTTGCCGCCGCCGATCCGGTCGGACAGCCAACCGCCCACCGGGCGGGAGAACGAGCCGAGCAGCGGGCCGAGGAAGGTGACCGCGGCGGCCTGCAACGGCGTCCGGCCGAACTGGTTCTGCAGCACCAGGCCGAAGGCGAAGCTGTACCCGATGAACGAACCGAACGTGCCGATGTAGAGGAACGACATCACGTACGAGTGCGGGTCCTTGAGGACTTCGCGCATCCCCTTGGTGTCGCCCTTCACTGTGGCGAGGTTGTCCATGTACAGCGAGGCACAGACGGCGGCGACCACGATCAGCGGGATGTAGATGAAGAGCACCAGCCGTGGCGCGGTCGCACCCGCGGTGCTGATGACGAGCAGCCCGATGAGCTGGATCGCCGCCACGCCAAGGTTTCCGCCGCCCGCGTTCAGCCCGAGCGCCCAGCCCTTGTGCTTTTCCGGGTAGAACGTGTTGATGTTGGTCATCGAGGAGGCGAAGTTACCGCCGCCGACGCCGCCGAGCGCCGCGACGATCATGAACGTCGCCAGTGAGGTACCCGGATGCAGTACGACCGCCGCCATGATCGTCGGGATGAGCAGCAGCCCGGCGCTGATGACCGTCCAGTTGCGCCCGCCGAACTTGGCCACCGCGAAGGTGTACGGCAGCCGCATCAGCGCACCGACCAGCGTCGGGGTGGAGACCAGCAGGAACTTGTCCGCCGCCGAAAGCCCGTACTGCGGTCCCATGAACAGGACCATCACCGACCACAGCGTCCAGATCGAAAACCCGATGTGTTCGGCGAGGATCGAGAACCAGAGGTTGCGGCTCGCCACCTTCTTCCCGGTGGTGGCCCAGAACTCGTCGTTCTCCGGCTCCCAGTGCTCGATCCATCGCGAGCCACGGCGTGTCGGGGTCGTCGTCATCGCGTTCTCCTCTTTCGTTGTGTTCACTGGGATGTCCTGTCTTTCATTGGGCCCGGAGTCATTGGGCACCGAGCCAGTCGGCGATCCCACGTACGGCGTCGGCGCAACCACCGCAGCCGGTGGTCGCCCTCGTCGCCAGTGCCAGTTCGGGCACGTCGGTGGCGCCGCCCTTCCAGGCTTCGACGAGACGGCTCTTGCTGACCGAGTTACACCGGCAGACCAGCGCGGTGCCTGGCAGATCCGCCGGGCTCGACGCGGTGGGCGCGCCGGCGGGCAAAGCACGTCCCAGCAACAGCGCGAGCCGATCGCTCGGCACGTGCCCACTGCGGTCGTACAACTGGGTGATCGTCGCCGCCGCGTCGGGAAGGCCGATGACGATCGCCCCGGCCACTTTGTCGTTGCGCACCACGAGCTTCGCGTACCGGCCACGGGAAGCGTCGGCGAACGACAGGACTTCCGCCGCCGGATCCCCGGATCCGGTATGGACTTCACCGAGCGCCGCCAGGTCGACGTCACGGGCCTTCAGCCGGGTGGTCACCGACGTTCCCCGGTACCTGGCCGCGGCGTTCGATCCGGTGAGCAGATCGGCGAGCACGCCGGCCTGCTCCCAGGCGGGCTGCACCAGCCCGGACACCGTGCCCGGATGCTGAGCGCAGTCCCCGATCGCGTGGATCCGGCCGTCGCTGGTACGTAACGAATCGTCGATCACCACTCCGCGGTCGACGGTCAGCCTCGCCGCGATGGCGAGCTTCGTCTCGGCTCGCACCCCGGCGGAAACCACCACCAGATCGGCGGGTACATGGCTGCCGTCGTCCAGCTTCAGGCCGTCGCCGGGGAGGTAGCGCGCGGCGGTGGTGCCGAGCCGGAAGTCGATGCCCAGCTTGCCGAGCGTCCGGACCAGCACTGAGCTCGCGCCAGGGTCCAGCTGACGCTCCATAAGGGACTCGACCGGATGGACCACGGTGACGATGTTCCCGCGCCCGGCGAGCCCGCGGGCCGCTTCGAGACCCAGCAGTCCGCCACCGATCACCGCGACCGGCGCGCCGATCTTCGCGGCCGCGAGGATGCGTTCGCAGTCATCCAAGGTACGAAAGGCGACAACTCCGGCCGCGGGCTCGCCGTTTTCGGTGGTGAGCCCTTCGGTCGGCGGCAGCCACGGCCTGCTGCCGGTGGCCAGCACCAGCGCGTCATAGTCCACAAAGGATCCGTCTGCCAGCTCGACCCGGCGTGATCCCCGGTCGATCGCCGTCGCGCAGGCGCCGGTCCGAAGATCGACGCCCGTTCGCTCGGCCCAGGCTTTGTCGTGCAGGCCAACCGAATCCGGGCGCATGGTTCCGGCCACCACCGCGGAGAGCAGGACCCGGTTGTACGCCAGATGCGATTCCTCGCCGAGCACGGTCAGCGAGACCCGCTCACCGGCGGGGTCGCGCCGCCGAATCTCGTCGGCGAGCCGGGCGCCGGCCATGCCGTACCCGAGGATGACCACCCGTCGCGGGCTCACACCGGGCTCCTGACCAGCCGGACGGCACAGACCTTGAACTCGGGCATGCGGCTGATGGGATCGAGCGCGGGATTGGTGAGCAGGTTCGCCCGCTGCGCACCGGCGAAGTGGAACGGCAGGAACACGACGTCCGGCCGCATCGACGTCACACAGCGGACGCGGGCGCTGGTCTCACCGCGCCGGGAAGCGACGACGGCCCACTCGCCGTCGACCAGTCCGGCACGTTCGGCGGTGTCGGGGTGCACTTCCACGAAGGCCTCCGGGACGACGTCGTTGAGCTCGGTGACCAACCTGGTCTGCGCACCGGATTGGTAATGCTGGAGTACTCGGCCGGTGGTGGCCTGCAAGGGGAATTCGGCGTCCGGGAGCTCCGCGGGGCCGGTGTGGTCGACGGCGGCGAATCGCGCGCGACCGTCCGCGTGGGCGAAGCTGTCGAGGAACATCCGTGGCGTGCCAGGGTGTTCGACGTCCGGCACCGGCCAGAACAGTGCTTCACCGGACCGCAGCCGGTCGTAGCTGATTCCGGAGTAGTCGGCGAGTCCACCGCGCGAAGCCGCCCGCAGTTCGGTGAAAACCGTCTCGGCGTCGATCGGGAACCGCCCGGCGGGCTGGCCGAGCCGAGCGGCGAGACCGGCGATGACCTCGAGATCCGTCCACACGCCGTCAGGGGGTTCGATGGCGCGCTTGCGCAGCAGGACGCGCCCTTCGAGGTTGGTCATTGTGCCGTCTTCCTCGGCCCACTGCGTCACCGGCAGGACGACGTCGGCGAGCGCGGCGGTGTCCGACAGCACCAGATCCGCGACCACCAGCAGATCCAGCGCGGCGAGCCGGTCGGCGATATGCGACGAGCGTGGCGCGGAGACGACCACGTTGCTGCCGAAGACGAGCAGCGCCTTGGGTCCGTTACCCGTGCCCAGTGCGTCGAGGAGTTCGTAGGCGGAACGGCCCGGTCCTGGCAGCGATTCCGGCGCCACGCCCCAGACTCCGGCGACATGCGCGCGAGCCGCGGGGTCGTCGATCTTGCGGTACCCGGGAAGCTGGTCGGCCTTCTGCCCGTGCTCGCGTCCGCCCTGGCCGTTCCCTTGCCCGGTCAGGCAACCGAAGCCGGAACCCTTGCGCCCCGGCAGGCCGAGCGACAGCGCGAGGTTGATCCAGCCGCTGACCATGTCCGCGCCACTCGCGTGCTGCTCGGTGCCGCGCGCGGTGAGCACGTAAGCGTTGCGCGCGGACGCCAGCTTCGCGGCCACCCGGCGCTGGTCCGCCGCGCAGACCCCGGTGATGCGCTCGACCCGCTCCGGCCACCAGGCGGCGGCGATCCGCCAGGCGTCGGAGAACCCGCTGGTCCGATCATCCACATAGGACTGGTCGAGATGGCCGTCGGCGACCACGGCGTGCAGGATTCCCAACGCCAGCGCCAGATCCGTGCCCGGCGAAGGTGCGAGATGCAGGCTCGCCAGCTCCGCGGTAGGCGTACGCCTTGGGTCGACCACAATGAGATCCGCGCCGCGCAGGTGCTGGGTGAACGGCGGCATCGTCTCGGCCGGGTTCGCGCCGACCAGCAGCACGACGTCGGCCTCGGCGAGATCGGTGACCGGGAACGGCATGCCCCGGTCGAGCCCGAACGCCCGATTGCCCGCGGCGGCGGCCGAGGACATGCAGAACCGGCCGTTGTAGTCGATCTGCGAAGTGCCCAGTGCCACGCGGGCGAACTTGCCGAGCAGGTACGCCTTCTCGTTGGTGAGGCCACCACCGCCGAAGACCGCGACGGCGTCGAGCCCGTCTGCCGCTTGAATCGCGGTCAGTTTGTTCGCAATGAGGTCGAGCGCGTCGGCCCAACTCGCGGGCCTGAGTTCGCCGTCGACACGGAGGAGCGGGCTGGTCAGACGAGCCGGGGAGTCGAGCAGCGCGCCCGAGGTCCAGCCCTTCTGGCACAGGCCACCGGCGTTCGTCGGGAACCGCCGCGGTGCGACCTCGGTCCCCCGCAGGCTCATTCCGCACTGCAGCGCGCAGTACGGGCAGTGGGTCTCCACCGCGGTACGGGGCTCAGCAGTCATCGTCACGGGCACGACGCTAAGGAGGACGTGTTACCTCAAAACGCCTGAATGTTTCCGGCAGTTGACATTGCCTGCCGCAGCGATGCCGGAAGGCGGTGAGAACGCAGCGGCTTCGCCAGAGCTCACACGAGCTCGCTGACACCCCTCGCGGCTGCCCGCAGACCGTCCAAGGCGGCCCGGGTGGACTTCGGGTGCAGGGCGTGCGCGGCGAGCCGGAAGAGGATCGCCCGCAGCAGCAGCTGCGACCACTCCGGCAGATGTGACCAGCGGTAAAGGAACCGGATATCCGCACCGGCCCACGCCATCGCGTCGACGGCCACCACCGCGGCGCCCCACTCCGCCGGGCGGTAGTACGGGACGAAGTCGACGATGCCGGGCGCGGCGTCGCCGTCGAACAGGACGTTGCCCAGCAACGCGCCGTGCACGACCTGGTCCGGCAGGCCGATCGGTTTGCGCGCACCCGCGAGCACCTCGAACCAACGGCCGCCCTTGGTCTCGTCGAGCGGGACGTCGAGCTCTTCCCACGCGATCCTGTCAGCCACCGAGTCGATGTCGGTGCGAGTGTCGAGGAACGGCGGGCGCGGCAGCTCGGCGGTGGCCCAGTGCAGTCTGAGCGCGGCCAGCACCGTTTCGTCGGAACGGTATTCGGGCGTTCCCGGCAAATAGCGGGCGGCCGACCAGCCACCGAGAATCGACCGGCCGTCGGTGGTCCGCACCGAGCGGGCGACACGCAGTTCGGGGACGTCGATCCGATCGAGCGCCTGCGCCGACCAGATCGTGGATGCCTTGTCCGCCACCGGTTTGAGTACTGTTTCACCGCAACGCCAGACCCGGCCGCCCGGCAGCAGTTCGGCGTCGGCGGGGTTCGCGCCGAAGGCCAGGCAGACGTGGTCCGGCGGCGGTTCCTGTCTGGAGAGCACGTCAAAGCACGTTACCCCGCAACAGGAGCCACGAACGAGAAGACTCGCGCGCCGGTTGACGTTCTCTGAAGGTCACCATGAGGGACTTGAACGCCCTCATGGTGACCTTCAGGGACTTGACCTCAGTACGTCGGCAGCGACTGGTCGAACTGCCGTGCCCAGGCCAGCACGCCGCCACCGAGGTGGGTGGCATCCTTGAAACCGGCTTGGTGCAACGCGGCCAGCGCCTCGGCCGAGCGGGCGCCCGACTTGCAGTGCAACACGATCGGCCTGTCCTGCGGCAGCTCGGACAGCGCCTCTCCGGAGAGGATCCTGTCCTTCGGGATCAGCTTCGCGCCCTTGATGTTCACGATCTCGTACTCGTGCGGCTCGCGGACGTCGATGAGCTCGAACACGTCACCGTTGTCGAACTTGGCCTTCAGCTCGGCCGGGGTGATGGTGCTGCCCGCGGCGGCGTTGGCGGCCTCGTCGGAGACCACACCGCAGAACACGTCGTAGTCGATGAGCTCGGTGATCTTGGGGGTCTCGGGATCCTTGCGGATCTTGACCTCCCGGTAGCGCATCTCCAGCGCGTCGTAGCTGATCAGGCGGCCGAGCAGCGGCTCACCGATACCGGTGATCAGCTTGATGGCCTCGTTGACCATGATCGAGCCGATGGACGCGCAGAGCACGCCCAGCACGCCACCCTCGGCGCACGACGGGACCATGCCGGGAGGCGGCGGCTCGGGGTAGAGGTCGCGGTAGTTGAGGCCCTTGCCATTCGGCGCGTCCTCCCAGAACACGCTGGCCTGGCCCTCGAACCGGAAGATCGAGCCCCACACGTAGGGCTTGCCGAGCAGCACCGCGGCGTCGTTCACCAGGTATCGGGTGGCGAAGTTGTCCGTGCCGTCGAGGATGAGGTCGTAGTCACGGAAAGTGTCGAGCGCGTTGGTGCTCTCCAGCCGCTCGGTGTGCAGGACGACCTTGACGAACGGGTTGATCTCGGCGATCGACTCCTGGGCGGAGACGGCCTTGAGCTTGCCGATGTCGGACTGTCCGTGGATCACCTGGCGGTGCAGGTTGGACTCGTCGACCTCGTCGAAGTCGACGATGCCGAGCGTGCCCACCCCGGCCGCGGCCAGGTAGAGCAGCGCGGGGCTACCGAGGCCACCGGCGCCGATCACCAGGACCTTCGCGTTCTTCAACCGCTTCTGGCCGATCATCCCGACATCCGGGATGATCAGATGACGGCTGTAGCGAGCCACCTCTTCCTTGGTGAGCTCGGCGGCCGGCTCGACGAGCGGCGGCAGCGTGCCTGACATCAGGGGTCCTCCATCTCGCGCAATCGCGTTATCGCAACCAGTATGTCTAACGCACGCGAGGGGCCAAGACTTCCCGAGTCCAGATACTGGGACCGGGACTAAGGATTCGGCCAGGGGTTGACCTTGCAGACCTTGCCGTCGGCGGGCACCGCGCTGTAGTTGGTCGAGTCGACCTTGTTCAGGTCCGCCACGTAGTTGTTCGCGACGCCGAAGGACTGCTGCATCATGACCGGGGCGAAGGCGCCGTTCTCAGGGCAGCCCTGGTGCTTGTTCCCGAGGGCGTGGCCCACTTCGTGGTTGATCGCGTACTGTCGATACGTGCCGATGTCGGGGCCGTACGCCAGCGCGCCCCTGACCCAGCGGGCCAGGTTGATCACCACGCGCTTGCCGAAGCTGCTGCGATAACACGACGACTCGTACTTGATGGAGAAGCCGCAGACGTCGGCCCGGTGGTCGGTCTCGGGCGTGGTCAAACTCACCCGGAAACTCGGCGCGGGATTGCTGGCGTCCACGCGCTGGAGGGAGATCTTGCCGCTGCCCGTCCAGCTCTGCTTGTTCGACAACGTCGCCTCGACCATTCCGGCGAACGCGTCGTCACCGCCGTAGCTCGACGCGTCGATGCCGTTCTCGACCTCGATGACGTAGGTGTACAGGGTTCCGGTCGTCCCGACCCGCTTGCCGGCGCCCGCGGGCACCGGCAGCACGTGGTACGTCCCGGCGCCGGCTTGGGTGAAGTCCCCGCCCTCCGGCAGCACGGCCGTCGGGATGTTCAGGTCGACCGGTTTGGCGGGGTTCTCGCCCACAACCGGAGCCGAATCCCCGGCGGCGGTGTCCCCACTGCTCCCGGTGGTTGCGACACCCTGAGTCTGCTGCTCCGACGCGATGGGCTCGGCCGGGCTGCTCGCCGTCCTGAACACGATCAGCACGGTCAGGACCACCAGGATCGGCACCGCGTAGGCGCGCCAGCCGTAGGTCTTGGAGATCTTGGCGAGTTTGCCGGTGGGTGGAGGCTGCTTGCGTGCTCGCGCCGGGCGCTCTTCGCCGTCGGACTTGGGCTGCCAGGATGCTCGCAGCGGCTCCGCCGACGTGCGCCTGCCACCCGGCCGGTAGCGCTCTTCGCTCGCCCTGACCGTGGCGACGCGGGGAGCGGGAGAGCCGCTCGGGCGGTACTGGCCGGTGCGAGGCGGAAGGCCGGAATCCTTGGTCTGCGCACGCGGCGTACTGCGGGCCGACGACGGATACTGCGCCCGCCGTTCGTCGCCTCGCGCTCCGTGCGTCACCCGGTCCACGGCAACAGGGTGCCATATCCGGACCGTGATGCAGTAAGCGACTGGCGGATTACTTCGAGAATCACATTCACTCGGATGGGCTACCAGCCCCCGGCTTCAACGCTCTCCCACATACCCAAAACAGCCTTCGCTACGCCAACCGGACGTTCCATCTGCGGCACATGGCCTGTTCGGGGGAGGACGAGTAGCCGTGCGTCGGGGATGAGCCGCGCCGTCCTCGCGGCGCGGCGGACCGAGATCACTCTGTCGCGCATTCCCCACACCACCAACGTGGGCGCGGTAATCGTCGGCGCGACCGCCCACAATGACGCCGCTCCCCGCGCCCACCAGGTGCGGAAAATGGCGAAGGTGCTCCTCGCCAGCGCCGGTGCTGCCCACGCGAAGCCCGCCCGCGCGCTGTGTTCCTCGGCCAGCTCCACGAGCCTGCTCTCCGCGAACGCCGCCGGCTCCGCGAAGCACAGGTTGATGACCTGCATCGCGCGTTCCCGCGGCCCGAGCGCGGCGAGACGTCGGCGCGCACCCGACCCGACGAGCGGCAGGTACGCCAGCGCGATGAGCGGGTCGGACAGCCGGTTCGGGTTGATCCGGCGATCCGGCATCGCCGGGGAGATCAGGGTCAGCGTGCGGACCAGCTCGGGCCGCCTGGCCGCCACCAGCAACGCGACCGCGCCGCCCATCGAATTGCCGAGCAGGTGCACCGGACCGGCACCGAGGCCCTCGATGTAGTCGCCGATCACGCGGGCATGCGAGTCCAGCGAAAAGTCGAAGTCCGGCGGCGGCTCCGACCTCCCGAACCCGGGCAGATCCACCGAGATGCCGTCCGCGAACGGCGAGAGCTGGGCCGCAAGGTCCGTCCAGTTCGTCGACGAACCGCCCAACCCGTGCACGTAGACCGCCGTCGCGCCGGTGTGGCCCGGCGTCCGCCGCACATGGAGCGCGATGCCGTCGGCCTTTTCGAACGAGCCCTCCCACGGCGGCCGCGACCCGTCCAGCGGCGGCAACGGCGTATGCGTCAGCGGCACATGGGTGATCGGCACCCGACCGGGCTGAGTACGAGAAAACGAAGTGGCCACGGCTCCAGGATGCCTGACCCTTGGCGCGTCCGGCGTACCGACGAGTAATGTCAAAGGCAACTTCGCGTGGTGGCGACCCCACTGAAGACGGAGGGTCGCTCGACCGGAGACAGCGCGCAATCGGAGGATAGATGACTGAGATGGCGCGAGTGCAGCCACGAGGTGTGCGCCTGCCGAGGACCGAACGCCGGGCTCAACTACTGGCCGCAGCGCAACGTGTCTTCGCCGAAAACGGCTACCACTCGGCCGCGATGGACGAGATCGCCGAAGAGGCCGGAGTCAGCAAGCCCGTCCTCTACCAGCACTTCCCCGGAAAACTCGACCTCTACATCGCACTGCTGGAAAGCCACGTCGACGAGCTGGTCCGGCGCGTCCAGGAAGCACTCGCCTCCACCAACGACAACCGCCAGCGGGTGCCCGCGACAGTCGGGGCGTTCTTCGACTTCGTGAACGGCGACGCCGGCGCGTTCAGAATGGTGTTCGAGTCCGACCTCCGCGGGGAACCCCTGGTGCAGGACGCCGTCGACCGGGCAATGTCGGCGAGCGTGGACGCCATCACCGAGACGATCACTGCGGACGCCGGGCTCGACGAGGACAAGGCCCGCCTCCTGGCCGTCGGCCTCGTGGGTCTCAGCCAGGTGAGCGCCCGGTTCTGGCTGGCCCACCAGCAGAACCTGAGCCGCGAAGAGGCCGTCGCCCTCACCGCGAACCTCGCCTGGCGAGGCATCGGCGGCGGCTTTCCCCTGTCTCACTAGCGCTGACGCGTCTGAGTGGGTGGCGCGGGAGTGTTTAGCGGGGTTATAAAAACCCCAAACACACACCATCCACCCACC
>JAVXWP010000144.1:0-10239 GCA_032230695.1 Actinomycetota bacterium
GAGACCAGTTCGTGGGCTCTTCGGTGTGGGGAGCGCGCAGTACGTCGAAAACCTTGTCCAGTCCTTCTTGCCCGACGACATCGCGTACGCCTACGATCTCGGCGTTGTCAGCGGGCACGCGAACCGTAAGATCCCCTTGCGCGACTTTGAGGACGAGGTACTTCTTTTCCTCGCCCTTGATCACGCGGGTCTCGATGGCTTCGATGAGTGCGGCACCGTGATGCGGGTAGACGACGGTCTCTCCGACCTTGAAAACCATGTGTCCTCTGCCCCTTTCGCTGCCACCATCCTATCACGACGCGCCGGGGGGCACCTAGTGACCCGGATCTGTCGTCGCAGGTCAGCGGCCCTTTCGCGGCTTGGGCGGGGTTGACAAACGCGAGAAGGCCGTGCTCATGCAGGTAAGGGCAAAAGGTTTCGACGAAGATCGTCAAATTCCACTGTGGACGGTTGATCTTGATGGTGATCAACCTTGGGGCGGGGCCGCGCCACGCGGCACGTGCCGCGCGAGCTAGTGTTCGCGGTGATCTGGCGACAAAGCTCGGAAGGACTCGGACGTGAGGCTGCAGAATCGTCGCGTGCTCGGCTCTACCGTGCTGGCGCTGGGCGCCGCACTGGTACTCGCCGGCTGCGGAGCCGGGCAACTGACCCAGACCGCCAGTCAGGAGCCGGCGGTCAACGGGGCATACGCGCAGGCCAAGGCGCTGTTCATTCGCGACGCCGCGCTCCAGTACCCGCCGAACAAGCAGGCGTACGCCGCCGGCTCGTCGGCCGCCCTGTCGCTCACGATCGTCAACACGGGCGGCACGGACGACGAGCTCGTCAGCGTGACTTCGGACGCCGCCGCCAGTGCCGAGGTCCAGGGCTCGAAGCTCATCGTGGCGATGAACTCGCTCGTCGTCGCTGTGCCGGCGCAGACCGGCGCCACGGGCGGGGACTCCGCGTCCGTCACGCCGTCGCCCACGACGACCTCGCCCACGACGACCTCGCCGTCGCCCACGACGTCCTCCAGCTCGACGTCGTCGACCAGCGGTTCGTCGACCACGACACCGTCGCCCGCTTCGGCGACGTTGGCCGCGCCGGTCGAGGTGGGCAAGGCCACCATCGTCCTGAAGGACCTCGGGCGGCCCGTGTGGCCGGGACAGACGATCAAGGTGACGTTCGTCTTCCGCAACAGCGGCCCGGTGACCTTCGACCTGCCGGTCGCGGCTCCCGACGAGCCGCGTGGTGGCATCCACACCGAGGCCGCGGAAGCCACTAAGAAGACCGGGCACTGATCCTTTCTGTCGTACCTCGACGCTAGCCTCGCGTAGTGGTCAAGAAGGGCGTCAACTATCGCTGCGGCGAGTGCGGGTACGAGGCCGTCAAGTGGGTCGGCCGGTGTCCCGAGTGCCAGGCGTGGGGCACACTCGAAGAACGTGGTGACTCCCGCCCGGCGATAGCCAGGATCGTCGCAGGCGCCCCCAATTCCCCGGCCCGGCCCATCGGCCAGGTCGATATCGAAGCAGCCAGGGCTCGGCCGACGGGCGTCTCGGAGCTGGACAGGGTGCTCGGCGCTGGGCTCGTCCCGGGCGCGGTCATCCTGCTGGCAGGCGAACCCGGTGTCGGCAAGTCGACACTGCTGCTCGAAGTCGCCTATCAATGGGCGGCGACAGCGGGCCGTTCCCTGTACGTCACGGGCGAGGAGTCCGCGGGGCAGGTGCGGCTGCGCGCCGAGCGCACGGGCAACGTCCACGACGAGATGTACCTCGCCGCCGAGAGCGATCTCGCCGCCGTCTTCGGCCATGTCGATGCCGTGGAGCCCGGGGTGCTGATCGTCGACTCCGTCCAGACGATGGCGTCCCCGCTCGTCGACGGCGCTCCCGGCGGTGTCACCCAGGTGCGGGCCGTGGCCTCCGGGCTCATCACGATGGCCAAGGAGCGCGGGCTGCCGGTGATACTGGTCGGCCATGTGACGAAGGACGGTTCGGTCGCCGGCCCGCGAGTGCTCGAGCACCTGGTCGACGTGGTGCTGCAGTTCGAGGGGGACAAGCACTCGACGCTGCGCATGCTGCGCGGCGTGAAGAACAGGTTCGGCGCGGCGGACGAGGTCGGTTGCTTCGAACTGCGTGAAGACGGCATCGTCGGCGTGCCCGACCCGTCGGGGTTGTTCATGAACCGCACGTCCGAACCGGTGTCCGGAACGGCGATCACCGTGGCGGTTGAGGGAAAGCGGCCACTGCTGGGTGAGGTGCAGGCGCTGGTTTCGCAGTCCGCCATGCCGCAGCCCCGGCGCGCGGTGAGCGGGCTCGATTCGGCCCGGGTCGCGATGGTGCTCGCTGTACTGGAGAAGCGCGGCGGGCTGAAGCTTGGGGACAAGGACGTCTACACCGCGACCGTGGGCGGCATGAAGATCACTGAGCCCGCGATCGACCTCGCGCTGGTGCTGGCGATAGCGTCTTCCGCCGAGGGCGTGGCCTTGTCGCCGCGGCTGGTGTCCGTCGGTGAAGTCGGGCTGGCGGGGGAGGTGCGGCGAGTCGCGGGGGTCGGGCGAAGGCTGGCCGAGGCCGCCCGGCTCGGGTTCACGCACGCGCTGGTGCCGCCGGATTCGGGGAAGCTCCCGGACGGGATCCGAGTGCTCGAAGTCGGGGACGTCGCGAGCGCCCTCAACGCCGCGAACGCCGCCCGTTAGACACGGTGGGTGGCCGTGCGTAATGGTTGGGTCATTTGTTTAACGTTTCGTACCCGATCGCAGACTTTCCCTAGGTGAATTTGTTGAGACGGGCGGCTTGCATCGTGCTGTGCACGCTTGTGCTGTCCGCCTGCGCACCGGCGGACAATCCGCGGCGACCGGCCACCTCGGAGCCGGTGCCCGCCGAGCTGCCGGTGGCGCCGATCTTGTTCACGCCTTATGTGGATGTCACGGCCGTTCATCCGTCGCTCGCCGCCGCGATGGCGGTTACCCCGGCTCGCCGTTTTGTACTTGCTTTCGCGCTTGCCTCGGAGGGCCGGTGCGAACCGGCGTGGGGTGGCACCTTGCCGATCGGTAATCCCGAATTGCTGGCGGATATCGCTGCGGTGCGCGGTGCCGGCGGTGAGGTAACGGTGGCGACGGGTGGCGCGAGAGGTGATTATCTGGAGAACGCCTGCGCCACGGCCGCGGATTTGGCTGCGGCATATCGCTCGGCGCTTTCGGCCACCGGTGCCGACCGGCTCGAGGTCGACGTGGAGGCCGGGATCCCGATCGAGCTGATGGCTGACGCGATGGCTACTGTCCACAAAGTACTTGGAGTCTCACTGACGGTCACGGCTATCGTCGAGGACGCCCGACGAGGACTCGCGACGTCCAGCGTGTCACTCCTGAAAGCCTTGGCGGAGCGGAAAGTCGAGGTCACCGTCAACGCGATGGTGATGAACTTCCCGGACGAAGGTAACTGGCGGAAGTCGATACTTGACGCAGCGGAGTCGGTGACCGGTCAGATCGAAGAGATTTGGTCACAGGGGCGGCAAGACGCGTACCGCAGGCTCGGACTGACGCTTATGGTCGGCCGCAATGACACCGGCGTAGTCACCACTTTGGACGATGCCCGTGCTGTTGGTAATTACGCGCGCACGCACACAATCGGTTTTCTGGGCTTTTGGTCGCTCTCCCGTGACAATGGCGGCTGTGCGGGGGAGCCGGAAGCGAGTTCGACGTGTAGCGGTGTGTCGCAGGTCGATTACGCATTCAGTCGATTGGCATCGTTCTGACTTTCTCTGCCGGTCACACGTAACGATCATGGAGACCTGCGCGAGTTAGCTGATGAACGGTTTGTTCGCCAAGCAACGGTTTCGCATCGTCGGGTGAGCATCGCGGCTCGTGATGCTGTCATCGTTTCGTCGAACTCGCATATAAAACGGCATCCCGAGTAATGACGTTATTTGCTCGCGTCAGGTAATGCCGGGGATCCCGCGCTACCTGACAGCTGAAAGGATCCCATGTTCCGAATTCGTCGCGATTGTCGCACGCCTGTCATTGACCTACCCGAGTCCCCTGCCGACGAACCCATGCTTGTCCGGCCGGTGTTCGTCGACGTCCGAGGCCGCCGCCGGATGTTGATGCGCGTATCGGCCACCGCAATGGCGGTGGTCAGTATCGCGTTCATCGCCGGGGCCGGGTTGCTGCTCGCCGAACGGCCCATCACCGATTCCCCCGGATTTCCGGGTAATCCCGAGCCGGCGACGACCGAAGTCGTGTCAGGCGACGGCACCGCGGCCGACGCACCGGAGGAGACTTCGGTGCCGGCACAGCCTGTTGCCCAGGGAAGTTCGGGCACTGCGGCGCCCGCAGGCAACGTTCGCCCCCGGACCGGCCCGCCAACCGGCCCGCCGCCGGTCACCCCGGAGCCGCCGGTGGTGCCTGCCCCACCAGCGGTACCTGTCCCGCCGGGCGAACCGCCGCCCGTTGACCCGCTCACGGTTTCCGTGACTTCACCGGACTCGATCAGTGGAACGTGACATGACCGAGCGCAAACGCATGCGCGGATTCCGAATCCGCCTGCCCTGGGTGGTCGCCGTCATCGTGACGGCCATGCTGGCCGTGATGCTGGTGATCGCCGGACTGGCGAGCGCGGGGATCGTGAGCGACAACCTGGCGCACACCTCCGTCGGCGCCACCACCGTGCCGCCCGAAATCGTGGAAGGCGGCCCCATCGTCGATGCGACCCAGTTGCCGGTGACCAGCCGGCACCTGCCGGACAAGACCATCGCGCTGACCTTCGACGACGGCCCGGACCCGACGTGGACCCCGCAGGTCTTGTCGATCCTCCGCAAGCACAACGCGCAGGGCACGTTCTTCGTCGTCGGTTCGCGAGCCACCAGTCACCCGGAGCTCATCCGGGCGATCCACGCTTCCGGCTCCGAGCTCGCGCACCACACCTTCACCCACCCCGACCTGGTCGATGTTCCGCAGTGGAGGATGGATCGCGAGTTGGACCAGACGCAGCTCGCGCTGGCCGGCGCCGCGGGTGTGACGAGTTACCTCTTCCGGCCGCCGTTCTCGTCTTCCACCGGCGCCATCGACGACCTCGGATACCGAACGGTGCTAGCGGCGGGTAAGCGCGGCTACGTGAGCGTGTTCACCGACGCCGACAGCGAGGACTGGATGCTGCCGGGCGTCGAGGCGATCGTCCGTAATTCGACTCCGGCCGAGGGCAAGGGCGCAGTCGTCCTCATGCATGACTCCGGCGGAGACCGCTCACAGACGGTCGCGGCGCTGGACAAGCTGATTCCCCAGCTGCAACAGGATGGTTACCGGTTCACCACGGTCACCGCCGCGGTCGGCATGGCGCCCGCGGGCCAGACTGCCGGCCCCGGCGACGAGTTCTCCGGCAAGGTGTTGCTGGGCCTGATCGCCGTTTCGCTCGGTGTCGTCGATACCCTGCAATGGATCCTGCTTATCGTCGGCGTGCTGGTGGTAGCGCGGCTGCTGCTGATGGTCGTGACCGCGTACCGGCAAGCCAGACGCCGTCGCTCCGCGGATTGGCCCTGGGGTCCGGAAGCCGTGACCACTCCGGTGACGGTGATCGTGCCCGCGTACAACGAAACGGCAAATATCGAGGTCGCCATCCGCTCGATCCTGGCCAACGACCATCCACTCGAGGTCATTGTCGTCGACGACGGGTCCACCGACGGCACGGCCGATCTCGTGGAGGCGCTCGGTCTCGACAGGGTGCGGGTGATCCGCCAACCCAACGGCGGCAAGGCGACCGCGCTGAACACCGGTATCGCCAACGCCGTCCACGAACTGATCGTCATGGTCGACGGTGACACGATCTTCGAGCGCGACACCGTCCGGCAGCTCGTCCAGCCGTTCGCCGATCCCAAGATTGGTGCGGTGTCGGGAAATGTGAAGATCGCGAACCGGGACACCTTCCTGACGCGCTTGCAGCACATCGAATACGTAGTCGGCTTCAACGTCGACAGGCGTGTGCACGACCTGATGGGCTCGATGTGCACGATCCCCGGCGCCGCCGGTGCGTTCCGGCGGACGGTCCTGCTCGATGTCGGCGGGGTCAGCCAGGAAACCCTCGCCGAGGACACCGACCTGACCATCGCGATCGGCCGCGCGGGCTGGCGCATGGTCTACGTCGACAAAGCGATCGCGTGGACCGAAGCGCCGGTCACCGTCCGCCAGCTCTGGCAGCAGCGCTACCGGTGGACCTATGGAACCATGCAGTCGGTGTGGAAGCATCGCCGCGCGATCATCGAACGCGGTGCGGGTGGGCGCTTGGGTCGCTTCGGGCTGCTGCACATCATTGCGTTCCAGATCTTGATGCCGGTCACCGCTCCGCTGATCGACGTGTTCTTCATCTACGGCCTGTTCTTCCTCAACCCCGGCACCACACTGGTGCTCTGGCTTTCGGTGATGCTGATCCAGACGGCCGGTGCCGCGTTCGCTTTCCGGATGGACGGCGAACCGCTGGGGCCGTTGTGGCTCATGCCCGCACAGCAGCTGGTCTACCGCCAGTTGATGTACGTCGTGCTTGGGCAATCGCTCGGCTCGGCGATCTCCGGGGTCCGGGTGCGCTGGCAGCGCATGCGCCGCATCGGGGCGCTCGACTCGATGCTCCGCGCCGAGCCAGAACCGTTGCTCGCACGGGCAAAGCGAAGTGCACCGGTAGTCACGCTTTCCAGCATGACGCAACTATCCACGGGCGAGACTCCCAAGAAGACTGCCGCGCCGAAGGTCGAGCCGCCTGCGGCTCCGGAGCGCTGGCTGGCGTTACTGGCCGTGTTCGCGCTGATCGGGGTGGCGCTGGGCCGGACCACCGGCTGGGGCTGGCTGGCGCTCGCCTTCCCTTCCCTTGGCGTCCTTTTCGCCTTGAGCGGCTCGTATCTGGCGCGCTCGCTGCAGCTGATTCCGGCGATCGATGCGATCGGGCACGGCATCCGCCGGTTCCTGCCTTCGTTGTGGCTGCTCGGGATCATCATGATCCCGCTGATGCTGCTGAACGGCTGGATCCGTGATACCGACAGCCCGCTGGACTGGCCGCAGCTGGTGCTGTGGGCGTTCCCGGCGCTGGACCCGCAGGTCAGTTCCTGGGGCGTCGATGCCTCGGCGGTTCTCTGGTACGTCCGCGCGTCGCTGTGGTTCGTGTTGCTCACGCCGTTGCTGCTGCGTGCGCTGCGGCGGTCCGCGGTGCTGACGTTCCTGGCGCCGCTCGCCCTGATCGCCGCCGACACGCTGCTCGGTTCGCCACTGCGTGACCTCGGCCCGATCGGTGAGGCGCTGATCGACTTCTGCACCTTCGGAGCGTGCTGGGTGCTGGGGCTGGCGCATCGGGATGGATTGCTCCGGCGGCTTCACCCGCTCGTCGTTGCCGTGCTGAGCGCGGCGGCCATCAGCGTCGGCACCTGGTGGGCGATGACGCATGGGCGCGGGGCCGGCGTGTTCGATCCCGGGAGCAGCCCGCTCAGCCAGGCGCTGGTCTCTGCCGGTGCGGTTCTGCTCCTGCTGCGGCTGTCGCCCGGCCTCGACTGGCTCGGCGCGGCTCCGCTGCTCGGGCGGCTCGTCGCCGTGATCGACGCCCGGGTGTTGACGATCTTCCTTTGGCACAGCATTGCCTTCGGCGTCGCAGTCCCAGTGGCGGACCTGCTGACCTGGCACTCACGCGCGGCGGTCGTGGGTATCGGTGCAGGCCTGATCCTCGTCGCGGTACTGGCCTTCGGCTGGGCGGAGGACCTCGGGGCCCGCTGCCGGCCCAGCTTCCTGCCTGGCGCCCGGCTGCGCGCGGAGCCAAAGCGTGCCCGTGTCCTCGCCGACACCGCCGCGTATGTCCCGAAGGAAAGTCAGGCCTGGTAACACTTTCCGCCGCGGTAGAGATCGCCGGGGGTGACGGGGAGACCGGCCGGTGGGTTCACCTGGTACGGCCGCGTGCCGTCCCGCGTGAGTGATTCTTCGCAGCGGATCACACCGTCGTCGACGGCCGGGCCGGTCCACAGGTCGATGTGCGAGCCGGAGCAGCTGGCGCAGCTGTCTTCGAGGACGAAGTACCGCTGGACATCGGGGACGTAGACCTTGGTGCCGGGCTCGAAGACGCCCTTCGCCGCGGCGAAGGTCAGCGGGTCCGCGAAGGTACCTGTGCCGCCCGCCTCGCGGTGCAGGCCGGGGAACGCGATTTCCCGGCTACCGGCGGGGTCGTTGTCGGCGGCCGCGTAGAAGGTGATCGGGCCGGATGCGTTCGGGGCGGACACCGCGGCATTGAGTGCGAGTGGCTTGGTGGTCTTCGTAGGTGCGGTGGTCGTCGGTGTCGGCGTCGGTGGTGCGGTGCTGCCTCTCGGCGTTGGTGAGGCGATGGTCGACGTCGGGGCACTTGTGGACGGTGTCGGCGACGGTGGAGCGAGCAAGCCGGGCGTGCTGAAGGCGACCGATGCCTCCGGTGGTGGCCGCGTCTCGGTCGTGAGCAGCACCGTGGTGCCGGCGGCCAGTAGCACCGCGGCCGCGCTGACGACGATTTTGAGCTTCATACAGCGAACGTCCTCGTAATCAAACTGTTATGTGTTGACCAAGGTAGTCGACTTCCGACTAGTCCGCAAATAGCGAAACCGTTGGCGGGCAAGGCTTCTTGGTCAATGAATCACCGGATGGACAAGCTTGTCGAGGTTTGTCGTACCCCCGGCGTACGGTGCTCAGTGACATGGAACACAGCAAGTGGGAGGGGCTGGAATGGACGTCTTATTGGCGATCGGCACGCGTAAAGGGCTCTGGCTCGCCAGGAGCAGAGACGGGCGGCGGAGCTGGACGCTGTCCGAGCCGCAATTCCCGATGACCGATGTGCACGCGCTGGCGATCGATACTTCGGGCCCGTCGCCACGGCTGTTCGCGGCCGTCACCAACGAGCATTTCGGTCCGACCCTGGTCACGAGCGAGGACCTGGGGGTCACGTGGGACGAGCCGGACCACGCGCCGATCGCGTTCCCCGAGGACACGGGTGCCGCGCTGAAAGGCGTCTGGCAGATCGTGCCGCGGCAGGACGTCGTGTATGCGGGTGTCGAGCCGTCGGCGTTGTTCCGGTCGGCCGACGGCGGCCGAACGTTCGAGCTGGAGCGGGCACTCTGGGACCATCCCCACCGCGAAAACTGGACGCCCGGCGGCGGCGGAATGATGATCCACACGGTCATCCCGCACCCGACCGACGCCAGTAAGGTCACCGTCGCGATGTCCACCGGCGGGGTGTACCGCACCGAGGACGGCGGTGCCAGCTGGAACCCGGCCAACCACGGCGTCACCGCGGACTTCCTGCCCGGCGAGTTCCCGGAGTACGGCCAATGCGTGCACAAGGTGGCGATGAACACCGCCCGGCCCGAACGCTACTTCCTGCAGAACCATGGCGGCGTCTACCGCAGTGACGACGACACGGTGACCTGGAAGTCGATCGCCGCGGGCCTGCCGGGCGATTTCGGCTTCGCCATGCTCGCCCACCCGCGCCGCCCGGACGTCATCTACAACTTCCCACTGGTCGCCGACGTGCTCCGATTCCCACCGGATGGCCGCTGCCGCGTGTACCGCAGTGAGGACGCGGGCGAGACATGGACCGGACTGAGCAAAGGACTGCCAGAAGGCGGGTTCTTCTCGGCGGTCATGCGGGACGCGATGTGCGCGGACGACGCCGATCCCGCTGGTATCTACTTCGGCTCCCGGTCGGGCGAGGTCTGGGCCAGCCCGGACGAAGGTGAATCCTGGCAGGCAGTCGCCGAACACTTGCCGGACGTGTTCTGCGTGCGTGCAGCGGTGATCTAGATGGTGACCGTAGTCGTGCCCGCGATGCTGCGAAACCTCGTGGGTGGCGCGTCCTCGCTCGAAGTCGAGGGGCAGACGCTCGGCGCGGTGCTCGACGTCGTCGGCGCCCGGCATCCCGCGCTGGAGCGGCGGCTCCGCGACGAGAGCGGGGCGCTTCGGCGCTATGTGAACTTCTACGTCGACGGCGAAGAGTGCCGCCGCCTTTCCGGTCTTTCAACGGCCTTGACGCCCGCCGCGGAGGTGATGATCATCCCGTCGGTCGCGGGCGGCTAGTGTCCGGCGTTCTTACTTCGCGTCGTAAGTTCGTTGCCGTCGCGACACCCCAACGCCGCGAGGCGCCGGTGAGGTAGTGAAGGGGTCCTTAAGGGACTCAGAGTCCCTCAATGACCCCTTCACGGCGTCCCGGGCGAGAAGGGGGTCCGGTGGGTGGGTGGGTCGTGAGTGTTTCGCGGGGTTACAACCCCGCGAAACACTCACGA
>JAVXWP010000035.1:0-26402 GCA_032230695.1 Actinomycetota bacterium
CCGCTTTCGGGTAACTCTCCAGGCCCTACTTCGCCACCACCGGCTCGGGCTCGGGTTCCGGAGCCTTCTCCGACTCGGCGGCGAGTGGGTCGGGCGTCTTGTGCCGCAAGGACAACAGCCCGCCCACGACCAAAGTGATCACCACGCCCAGCAGGGTGTACCAGGGATAGGCGAGGGCGACCTTGTCGCCGGCGGCCTTGCTGAAGTCGATCCCGATGATCGAGCCGGACGCGGCGCTGAACTTCACCCCGAGGATCACGAACGCCATCACCACCACCGTCGTCACGAACGCGATGATGGCGTCGACCTGCCGGGCCTTCTTGATCAGCAGTCCCAGCAGGAACGCGCCGAGCAGCGCGCCATAGGTGTAGCCGGTGATCGCGAGCCCGAGTTCGATGACCGAGTTCTTGGTGGTGGAGAACAGCGACGCGAACAGCGCGAACACCACCGCCCAGATCAGTGTCCACATCCGCCCGTGTTGCAGCAGCTTCGAGTCCTCCGGGGAGCGCTTGGTGAACCGCTGGTAGAGGTCGGCGACGGTCGACGTCGACAGCGCGTTGAGCGCGGAGGCCAGTGCGCCCATGGTCGACGCCAGCACTCCGGCGATCAGCAGCCCCGAGACGCCGACGGGCAGGTCGTCGATGATGAACCGCGAGAACACGTCGTCCGGGCTCTGCATCCCCAGCTGGGCCACGGACTGGCGACCGTAGAACACCCACAGCATCGACCCGACCAGCAGGAACAGCGCGAACTGGACCGTCACGAGGATCCCGCTGCCGATCAGGGCCTTCTGGCCGTCGCGGAGGCTGCGGGTCGCCATCAGCCGCTGCGCGATCAGCTGGTCCGCGCCGTGCGAAGCCATGGACAGCGCGGCCCCACCGAGAATGGCCGTGACGAAAGCGTAGGGGCTGGTCAGCAGGTTCTTCCCGAAGTCGACCAGCATGAACTTCCCGTCCGCGGACGCCTGCCCAGCCCAGTCACCCGGCAGCTTGCCGAGCAGGACGATCGCGGCGACGGCGGCACCCCCGAGGTACAGCGTCAGCTGGATGACGTCGACCCACACCACGGCCTTGATCCCGCCGACGTAGGCGTAGATCAGCGTCAGCGCGGTCAGCACGACCACGATCACCCAGTAGTCCACGTGCACGTTGTAGTGCGCCAGGATCACCTTGATCGGGATGGCGCCGGCGAACAACCGAACCCCTTCGGCGAGCAGCCGCGTGATCACGAAGGTGAGTGACGCCGTGCCCTGCAGACCCGAGCCGAAACGTTTGCCGAGATAGCCGTAAGCGCTGACCATCCGGCCCTGGAAGTAGCGCGGCAGCAGCACGAACGCGGCGATGGTCCGACCGATGATGTAGCCGAATGCCAGTTGCAGGAACAGGAATCCGTTGCCGAACACCAAACCCGGGGTACTGATGACGGTCAGCGTCGAGGTCTCGGTGGCGACCACCGACAGCATCACCGCCGGCCACGGCAGACTTCGCTCCCCGACGAAGTAGTCCGCGGCGGATTTCTGTTTTCGCCCGACGTAAACCCCGATGGCGGGCATCGCCGCCAGGTAAATCACGATGATCGCCAGATCAAGAGGCCGCATGGATCTCTCCAACCGTTTCCGACTGTTCCCCCGTTACCCGCAGTCGGGTCACGGTAGCGGTAAGTGGGTGCGGAAGCACCAGTAATGCGCTACCCGGTGTGATATTCCCGAGCAGCCGCGGCCCGGCGGCGCCGGTCGCCGAAGGCACGTTGCCCGGGGCGCCGCACCAGGTCAGCCAGCCGAGCAACGCCGTCAGGTAGGCCTCTTTCCCGGCGCTCGGAAAGCCCAGTCCGTCGCTGCTTTCCCATGCGACACCGGGAAGTCGCCGGGCGAGCGCCGCCATGAGCGCGGGGTTCTCGACCCCGCCGCCCGACGCCACGAGCGTGCCGACGTCGTGCCGGGAGCAGGCGTCGGCGATCGTGACCGCGGTCAGTTCGGCGAGCGTGGCCAGCAGATCGGTATCGGAAAGTTTCGGCAGCCCGGCGAGAGCGGCGTCGAGGTATCCACCGTGGAAGTGCTCTTTGCCGGTGGACTTCGGCGGTTCGCGTTCGTAGTACGGATCGGCGAGGAGGCGGCCGAGGAGATCCGCCCGGACGTTGCCGCTCGAAGCGAGTCGCCCGTCGACATCGCTGCGGAGCGTGCCACCGCTGACCCGGTGCGCGGCGAGGTCGAGCAGTGCGTTGCCGGGGCCGATGTCGTAGGCGAGCACGTCGTCGCCCTTCGCGCCGACCACGGTGATGTTGGCGATGCCGCCGATGTTGAGCGCCGCCACCGGATGACCGCGTTCGTCGGCGATCCCGCGCAGCCACAACGCGTCGAGCGTGCTCGCGAGCGGGGCGCCGTGCCCACCGGCGGCCACGTCACGGGCCCGGAAGTCCGCCACCACGGGTAGTCCGGTCCGCTCGGCGATCCACGCGGACCTGCCGAGTTGCAGCGTTCCCTTCGCGACCCCGTCCTCCACCCAGTGGAAGATCGTCTGCCCGAGCGACGCCACGAGGTCGGCACGACCGTTGGCGAGCCTGGCGACGCCGATGTCGGCGGCTTCCGCGAAGGCTTGGCCGACCCGCGTGTCCAGCCGGGTGAGCTGGGCGGCGCTACAGGGATTCGGTGGCAGCGCGTCGAGCAGATCAGCCCGCAGTTCTTCGGGATATTCGAGCTCCAGATGGCCAAGAGGCCTGAGACGCACTTCTTCGCCGTCAACGCTCAACTCGGCGGCGGCCACGTCGATACCGTCGATCGAGGTGCCGGAAATGAGCCCGATGACCCGTAGTTGCATGACCACCCGGTGTGGTTTAGTCCACTGCTTCGTGTGACGCAAGCCATTTCGTTGGACTTTGGCTCAACCAAGGCGCGCATCGTTACCTTCTCCCAAGGTGGTCCGTCATGTGCGACGACGTCACGGATGCGAAGATGGCGGCCGTGTCGAACACCCCCTGGTTCTGGATCGTTGTCGTCGCCGTCGTCGTGGTGGTTCTCGCTTTCGCCGCCGGCCTGGTCATCGCGCGCCGCCGCAAGATCAGCTTCGACGAGACCGCGCGGCTCGAACGCGAGCGCAAGCCGAAGCCCGGCAGCTATCAGGCGGATAGCGGCATCGCGTTGGCTCCTGGGGGCCAGACGACCGCGCCCGCCCCTGAGGAAGAGCACCCAGTCGTGGACCGGACGGAGGTCGACGGCCAGCCCGCGGTCGGAGATGACGCGGCCGTCCCGCGCGACGCCCCCAAGCGGCCGCTGGTCGACGTCGCCCTGCCGCCGGAACCCGAGCCCGTGCCCCTCGACGAGATCGAGCCCGCGGCCGGCCGGATCGAGCGCCTGCGGGGACGGCTGTCGAAGTCCCGCTCGGTGTTCGGCCAGGGGCTGCTCGGCCTGCTCGGTGCCGGTGACCTGGACGAAGACTCCTGGCAAGAGGTCGAAGACACGCTGCTCATCGCCGACCTCGGCTCGGCGACCACGGCCGAAATCGTCGAGCGTCTCCGAGACGAACTGAGCCGCCGCGCTGTCCGCACTTCCGAAGACGCCCGCGCGGTGCTGCACGAGGTACTCACGGCCGCGCTTTCCACCGACGCGGACCGTTTCGTGCGCGCACTGCCCCATATCGTCGACGGCGCCAAGCAGCCCGCCGTAGTGCTGATCGCCGGGGTCAACGGCACCGGCAAGACCACGACCACCGGCAAGCTCGCTCGCGTACTCGTCTCGCAGGGCGGCACCGTTCTGCTCGGCGCCGCGGACACCTTCCGCGCCGCCGCCGCCGAACAGCTGCAGACCTGGGGCGAGCGCGTCGGTGCCGAAGTGGTGCGCGGCAAGGAAGGTGCCGACCCCGCGGCCGTCGCATTCGAGGCCGTCAAGCGCGGTGTCGAGGCGGGCGTGGACGCTGTGCTGATCGACACCGCCGGGCGCCTCCACACCAAGACCGGCCTGATGGACGAGCTCGGCAAGGTCAAGCGGGTCGTCGAGAAGCAGGCCAAGGTCGACGAGGTCCTGCTGGTGCTGGACGCGACCACCGGTCAGAACGGCCTGATGCAGGCCCGGGTGTTCTCCGAGGTCATCGACGTGACCGGCATCGTGCTGACCAAGCTGGACGGCACGGCGAAGGGCGGCATCGTCTTCCAGGTGCAGCGCGAACTGGGTGTGCCGGTGAAGCTCGTCGGTCTCGGCGAGGGGCCGGACGACCTGGCGCCGTTCGAGCCCGGTGCCTTCGTAGACGCCCTGCTCGGCTGACCTGGCCACGGTGGGTCAGGAAAGCCGCGCCTTCTCCCTCGTCCCGGGAGTATTTTGTGGCGCGCCCGCCCGAAAGAGTAGGTGGTTTCAAGCGCTGAGTGCGCGGGCCGCCAACTCACTGCCGAGAGTTTGCGCGATGCGCTGCACGACCGGCGCGATGCGGGTGACGGCTTCCTTGGTCAGGCGGCCTTCGGGGCCCGAAACGGACACGGCCGCCGGAGTGGGAGCGCCGGGCACGGGCACGGCGAGGCAACGGACACCGATCTCCTGCTCGCTCTCGTCGAGCGCATAACCCTGTTTCGCGACCTTCACAAGGTGACGTTGCAGCGCGTCGGCGTCGGTGAAGGTGTGCTCGGTGTACGCGGGCATCCCAGTGCGCTCGAGCAGCGCCCGCACGTCGGCGGGCGGGAGTTGCGACAGGATCGCCTTGCCCACCCCCGTCCCGTGCGGCAGCAGCCGTCGGCCGACCTCGGTGAACATGCGCATCGAGTGCTTCGACGGCACCTGCGAGACGTAGACGACCTCGTCGCGCTCGAGCACAGCAAGGTTCGCCGTCTCACCGACTTCGTCGACCAGTTCGGTGAGCAGAGGACGCGCCCAGGAACCGAACTGCATGCTGGCGTGCTCGCCGAGCCGGATCAGCCGCGCGCCCAGTGCGTAACGGCGGTTCGTGTTCTGCCGCACGTAACCCAGTGCGACCAGGGTGCGGATGAGGCGATGGATCGTCGGCATCGGCAGGCCGGACAGCACCGCCAGTTCGGACAGGCTGGCCTCGCCGCCGGCGTCCGCGAGCAGTTCGAGCAGGTCGAACGCGCGCTGCAGGGACTGCACGCCGCCATCGCGTCCCGTTTTCTCCTCCGCCACGAATGACCGTCCTTACGTTCGCGTTGAGCTTCCGCTATGCAGAAACTATAGTCCGTGATGTAAAAACCGTATGGACGTCTTCTATCGAATGGGTGTTCTCATGTCTGAAGTCCAGGTGCTCGGCGGCTCGGTCGAGCGTGACGACGAGGTCCTGACGCCGGAGGCGCTGGAGTTCCTCAGTGGCCTGCACGACGCCTTCGCCGCGAGGCGGGACGAGCTGCTCGCAGCCCGTGGCAAGCGCCGCGACGAGGCCAAGCGCACCGGCAAGCTGGACTTCCTGCCCGAGACGGCTGAAGTCCGCAAGTCCGAATGGAAGGTCGCCGAAGCGCCGGCCGCCCTGCGGGACCGCCGCGTCGAGATCACCGGTCCGACCGACCGCAAGATGACCATCAACGCGCTCAACTCCGGTGCCAAGGTGTGGCTGGCCGACCTCGAGGACGCCAACACCCCGCATTGGGCCAATGTCGTGTCCGGCCAGGTCAACCTGCGTGACGCCGTGCGCGAAACCATCTCGCTGGACAGTGGTGGCAAGAGCTACAACCTCCGCGACGACGTCGAGCACGCCACGATCGTGGTCCGCCCGCGTGGCTGGCACCTCGACGAACGCAACCTCGAAATCGGCGGGCGCCAAGCCGTCGGCGCGCTGGTCGACTTCGGGCTGTACTTCTTCCACAACGCGAAAGCCCTGCTGGCCAAGGGAAGCGGCCCGTACTTCTACCTGCCGAAGATGGAAAGCCACCTCGAAGCCCGGCTATGGGACGACGTCTTCACCCACGCGGAGAAGACGCTCGGCATCGACCACGGCACGGTCCGCGCGACCGTCCTGATCGAGACGATCCCCGCCGCGTTCGAGATGGAAGAGATCCTCTACGAGCTGCGCGACCACGCGTCGGGCCTCAACGCCGGCCGCTGGGACTACCTGTTCAGCATCATCAAGTACTTCCGCGACGCCGGGGAGCAGTTCGTCCTGCCCGATCGCAACAGCGTCACCATGACGGCACCGTTCATGCGGGCGTACACCGAACTCTTGGTGCGCACCTGCCACAAGCGCGGCGCGTTCGCGATCGGCGGGATGGCCGCGTTCATCCCGAACCGCAAGGACCCCGAGGTCACCGAGAAGGCGATGAGCAAGGTCCGTGACGACAAGAGCCGCGAGGCCAACGACGGTTTCGACGGCTCGTGGGTCGCGCACCCCGGCATGGTCGACATCTGCCGTGAGGAGTTCGACAAGGTGCTCGGCGACAAGCCGAACCAGCTCGACCGCACGCGCGACGAGGTTGTCGTCTCGGCCGGCCAGCTCCTCGACCTCAGCGGCACCGAAGGCGGTGCGACCGCTGCCGGGCTGCGGGCCGCTGTCGACGTCGGCATCCGGTACATCGCTTCCTGGCTGAGCGGGAACGGCGCCGCGGCCATCCACAACCTGATGGAGGACGCGGCGACCGCGGAGATCTCGCGCTCGCAGGTCTGGCAGTGGGTGAACAACGGCACGCAGCTGGACACCGGCGACAAGGTCACCGAAGAGCTCGTCCGCGAGGTGATCGGCGAGGTCCGCACCGAGCTCGCCGACGTCATCCCGGCCGAGTTCCTTGGCGAAGCCGTCGAGCTGTTCGAGCAGGTCGCGCTGGCCGAGCAGTTCGCGGACTTCCTGACCTTGCCGGCTTACGAGAGGTTCAAGTAACTTCTATGGCCGGTCGGCTCAGTGACGGCGTTTACGCCGGTATCGACGCGCGTCTCGCCGAGGCGGACGCGCGCGTCGCGGCGGCGTATCCCGGTGAGCCGATCGGCCGCCGGCCCGTGCACACGGTTTACGTACCTGCCTCGCAGTACCGCGCCCGGATGGTCGCGGACTGGGGAAAACAGGCCGTGCGGGTTTTCCTCGAAGAAGGGGACCTGCTCGGCCTGGAGCCCGAGGTTTCGGATCGGGTGCGGGAGAAACTGCTCACCGAGCCGATCGAGGATCTCCGGATCGACTTCGAGGACGGCTACGGCAACCCGGGCGACGACGTCGAAGACGCGGCGGCGGTCTCGGCAGGCCGGACGTTGGCGATCACGGGCGGCACGCCGTTCGTGGGGATCCGGTTCAAGAGCTTCGAGCAGGCGACCCGCAGGCGCGGGATCCGCACCCTCGATCTCTTCCTGTCCGGAGTCCTCGAAACCGGTCCGCTGCCTGACGGGTTCGTCGTCACGCTGCCGAAGGTGACAGCCGTCGAGCAGGTCGAGGCATGCGCGGAGGTGCTCGAAAAACTGGAAGCGGCGTACGGGCTCGACGAGCGCGCGCTGCGGTTCGAGGTGCAGATCGAGACGTCCCAGTCGATTCTCGCCACCGACGGCACGGTCGCGGTGTCGCGGATCATCCAGGCCGCGGCCGGGCGATGCACCGGGCTGCACTACGGAACCTACGACTACAGCGCCGGTCTCGGCATCAGCGCGGCCTACCAGAGCATGGAACACCCGGCTGCCGACTTCGCGAAACATTTCATGCAGGTGGCCGCCGCCGGGACCGGCGTTCGCCTGTCGGACGGCTCGACGAACAAGATCCCGGTCGGCGATCGTGCCGCTGTCGGCGCGGCGTGGAGTGAGCAGACGCGGCTCGTGCGACGGTCGTTGGAAAACGGTTTCTACCAAGGCTGGGACCTGCATCCGCACCAACTGCCGAGCCGTTTCGCGGCGACGTACGCCTTCTTCCGCGAAGGCTTCCCGGCCGCTTCGGCCCGGCTTCGCGACTACGCGGCGAAGACGGACAACGGCGTCATGGACGAACCCGCCACAGCTCAGGCCCTCGCCGCGTACCTGACCCGCGGCCTGGACTGCGGTGCCCTCGACGAGGCCGAAGTCCTCAAACTCAGCACGCTGGACCGGCCCGCACTGGATCGCCTGGTCCGGCGCCTGAGTGATTGATGGTTCCAGCCGACGCACTTTAGCGAGAAAGTGCATCCCGACTTCGGGTATAGTGTTTGCTATACTTCATCGGTGGCGGGTAAGGAATGGGACGTCTATGTCGTCGACGACGTCCGCGAATGGATCGAACAACTCGACGACGCGACGGTAGGACGTGTTGTGCAGGCTATCGACGCCTTGGCTGAAGGCGGTCCGGGCTTGGGGCGGCCGTTGGTCGACTCGATCGTCGGTTCGGAGATTCAGAATCTCAAGGAACTCCGGCCGGGGACGGTACGGATTCTGTTCGTGTTCGACCCATGGCGATCGAGCGTGCTGCTGGTCGCAGGTGACAAGGCGGGGCAGTGGAACGCGTGGTACCAGCGAGCGATTCCGTTGGCCGAGCAACGTTATGAGATCTACCTGAAGGAACGCCGAGCAGAAGAGGAGGGCGAGCGATGACCGGATACAGTCGTTGGGAAGACATTCGCGGCGCACACGTCGAACGTGCCGGCGGTGAGGAAGCCGTTGAAGCGGGCAAGCAGGAGCTGCTTGCAACGGTCCAGGGACACCGCTTGGCCGAAATCCGTCACAGCCGTGGACTGACCCAGCAGCACCTCGCCGACCGGATGGGTGTTACCAAGGGGCGGATTTCTCAGATCGAACAGGGCAAAGTGTCGGGGCAGGACGTGCTCGCGCGCTACGCCGCGGCACTCGGAGGCAGACTCCATCAGTCGATCTATTTCGATGACGGTGACATCGCCGCCATCGCCTGACGAGCCGTCCCGGTCTCAGCTGCCGACTGAGCGCCGCGCTTCGAGGTGGGCGCGGTCGGCGGCTTCCTTGCCCGCGCCCCACCCGGCGGCGTTGCGCACTGGGACGCGCTTGCCAACGGCCTTCGGGTACCGGATCTCGAACTGCTCGTCGACCTTCTGCCGCCGGGACGCCAGCACCGGCAGCAGCCGCGCCGAATCCTCGGCCGCGGCGATCGTCGTCGCGCTGGCCTTTTCAAGCCGCTCGCCGATCCGGGTGGCGTAGGCGACCAGGAACGATTGCCGGAACGCACGTGTGCGGGCTTCGCTGAGCTTCCCGGCGTCGTGCCCGGAGGCGATCATCGCCCGCGTCGCCTGCAGCAGGAGCGACGTCGTCAGCAGGTCGACGGCGTCGAGGTCACTGTCGTCCCCGAGCACGCTGACGAAGCCCCAGGAAGCGTGGAAGATCGCGCGGCAGCGGTTCGCCGTGGCGACGACGTCGACGAGTAGGGACTTGGCGTCGAGATACGGCGTGTCCAGCCACAGCCGGTGCGCGCTGACCGTGCTCGTCGTGGCGGCGTCCGCCTCGACCAGCACCCTGTCGAGCGCGTAGCGGGTCATGAGCTCCTGCGCCTTGCCCGACAGCGCTTCGGCTTCCTCGGGGAACGCGCTCGACTCCGCCTTCGCGAGCAGCGCGCGCACCCGGCTCAGCATCTTTTCGTTGACGCCGTGCTTGCCGGTGAGCTTCTGGTGCTCCACCGTGCCCGGCAGCGGGACGATCAGGTCCAGCGGATGCAGCGTGGTCAGCAGGTCGAGGACCTCGATGACGGCGGTCAGCGCCTCCACCGGGATGAGAATGTGCTTGATCGCGAACTGCCCCAGGTGCGGCTCGCCGGTCTTCCACCAGACCGTCGCGTCGAGCTGCCCGAGCTGTACTCGCCACGTCGGATGGACGGTCGCGGGCGGGTACGGCTCGAGGTACGCGGCGAGCTGGTCGACGACGTAGCCGAGGGCGAACTCGTCGAGCTGCCGCCGCGTGGCCTGGTAGATGTCCTCGGGGAGCCAGCCGCCCTTGATCGCGCGATCAAGCAGGTGCTTGACGGCCTTCTGCGCGCCGAGTTCGACGTCGCCGAAAGCGCTCGGGAAGCTCTCGGACGTGAGCTCGTTGGCGCATTGCTTCGCGGCACTGGCGTTGGTTTCGAGGTCGTGGGCCGCCTTGATGAGGATCGTGGCGATCTCGTCGACCGTCGGTGCTTCCGTGTAATACGGACGCTGCGCGGCCTGTTCCCTGGCCGCGCGTTGCGCCGCGGCCCTCAGCCGGCTTTTCTGCTTACCCATGGTCCGGCAATTCTCTCAGGTTGCATTTCCGGGTTAACCGTCGGCCAGCAAAGCCAGGTAAACCTCGACCTGTTCGGTGAAATTCGTGAGGTCGACGTCGAGCAGCTCACTCGCGCGGCCGATCCGGTAGCGCAGGGTGTTGACATGGACGTGCAACACCTTCGCGGCCCGCGCGGGTGACCCGGAACACTCCAGGAAAACGCGGACCGTCCGCACGAGATCACTGTTTTGTTCGGCGTCATAAGCGAGTAACGGGCCGAGCACCCGTCGGCGCAATGCGGCTCGGAGTTCGTCGGGGGCACCGGCGAGCAACAGCCGATGCATGCCGATTTCCTCACCCGCCACGACCGCGACCCGTTCGGCCCGGTTGGCCGCGGCAACCACGGCGTGGCGTGCTTCCTCGGTCGCGCCGCGCAGGCCGGAAACCTGTGCCGGGCCACCGATTCCCAGCAGTATCCGGGAAGCCCGGAGCATGGGTTCCACAGTGGACAGTGCGCTGGTGGCCGACGTCGTCCAGTCGCCGGGCCAGCCGTCGTCGGTCTCCACCAGTGCGTAGGCGTCCTCGCCGATGGTGCCGATGAGAACCCGCGTGGGATGCCCGGCGAAGAGCTCCCCGAGCAGTTCGCGGCTCGCATCGGCGCCGGGTGTGCGGGCAAGCACCACACGCAGCGTGGCGTCGGCGGCGAGCCCGCTCGCGGCGAACGCGTCGGCCAGTTCGGCACCGGTGGCCGAACCGCTTCCCAGTAGCCGGATGAGCGGTTCCGCGACGCGGTCGCCGACCCGGCGCACCTGGTCGTCGCGTGAGCGCGCCAGCCCGATCAGGCCCGCGAGTTCCTCGGCGATCTCGGTCGCGCCGGACGTCAGGTCCGCGCCGACGGCCAGTAGCCACGGCACGGCGTGGCGGCCACCGACCGGGAACACCGTGTGCCCGCGGACGCCGGTCGGACGGCCGTGGGCCGCGACGAACCGGTTGACCAGTTCGTCGACGGGTGGGCGAGTCGCTTCGCTTCCGGAGACCACCCGCCCGGTGGCCGACAGCACCCAGCACGGCACGCCGAGTTCGGTGGCGGCGTGGCCGAGCAGTGTCGAGAGCGACGCTTCGTCGGTCGCGGCCGAAAGCAACCGTTTGCGGGCGCCGTCCGAACCCGCGGCGAGCGCGAGAACCACCCGTTCGGTGATGACCGCGAACGAAAGCTCCGGCGGAACCTCCAAGAGCGGGATGCGGTGCCGGGCGCACGCGTCGACGAGATCCTCGGGGATGCCGCCGGAGTCCGCGCCGGACGCCGCCAGCGCGGCCGCACCGGCGCGCGCCATCGCCGCGACGAACGGCTCGGCGTCGCCAGGTCGGCGCCACCACAGCAAACCGCTGAGGACGAGCTCACCCGCGGAGAGGTACCGGCCCGGGTCGGGGAGCTCGGTGCCGTAGATCCGGGTGACCTTACGGTCGAGCAGGTCGGCTCCGGTGCGCAGGCGCAAGTGCAGGCCGGGCAGATCCAGCAGAGTTTTCAAGACTGTCATCAGGGTTGTAGGAAAGCACAAACAGGCTGGTCCCCGCTGCCCCCGATTCATACTCCCGCGCCGTTGCGGGCCAGGGCCGTGAGTGTGTGTACTGGGTCACAACACCGACTTCGAGGAGCCAGAGAGTGGATTTCCTGCGCCCCACCACGCTGCCGGAGGCGCTCGCCATCAAGGCCGAGCGGCCGGACGCGGTGCCCATCGCCGGCGGGACGGACGTGATGGTCGAGCTGAACTTCGACCACCGCCGCCCCGCCGCGCTGATCGACCTCACCGGCATCGCGGAGCTGGCCGAATGGTCCACATCGGACGGTGTGGTCCGGCTCGGCGCGGGGGTGCCGTACGTCCGGGTCATCGCTGAACTGGGTGAAAAGCTGCCCGCGCTGGCCATGGCGTCCCGCACGGTCGGGTCGCCGCAAATCCGCAACCGCGGCACGGTCGGCGGCAATCTCGGCGCCGCGTCCCCGGCAGGCGACACCCATCCGGTGCTCCTGGCCGCCGGGGCGTCGGTCGAAGTCTCGTCGGTCCGGGGTCCGAGGGTCATCCCGGCCGACGAGTTCTACTTGGGCGTCAAGCGCCACGCGCTGGACGCCGACGAGCTGATCACGGCCGTGCACGTGCCGATCACCGGCGCGCCACAGCAGTTCTCCAAGGTCGGGACGCGCAACGCGATGGTCATCGCGGTCTGCTCGTTCGCCATCGCGCTACATCCCGAGCGCTCGCAGGTCGGCGCCGCTGTCGGCTCGGCCGCGCCGACGCCACGTCGGGCGCTGGCGGCGGAGGAGTTCCTGTCGGGTGAACTGACCGACAAGAACCTCTGGGGCACGCGGGCCGCGATCAGCGATTCCGTACGCAGGCGCTTTGGTGAGCTCGTTTCGGAAGCAAGTTCACCGATCGACGACGTCCGCGGCAGCGCGGCGTACCGCAAGCACGCGCTCGCGGTGCTGGCCAGGCGGACCTTGACTTGGGCGTGGAACGACTACCAGGGGAGTGAGCGCTCGTGCGCGTGAACGTGACGATCAACGGTGAGTCCCGGCAGGCCGACGACGTGTGGGAGGGCGAAAGCCTGCTCTACGTCCTGCGTGAGCGCCTCGGCCTCCCCGGTTCCAAGAATGCTTGTGAGCAGGGCGAATGCGGCTCGTGCACGGTATACCTGGATGAGGTCCCGGTCTGCTCATGCCTGGTCGCCGCCGGACAGGTCGAGGGCCGTGAGGTCCGGACCGTCGAAGGGCTCGCCGACGGCGACAAGCTCGACCCGGTTCAGCAGTCCTTTGTGGACGCCGGTGCCGTGCAGTGCGGTTTCTGCACGCCGGGGCTCGTCGTCGCGGCGCACGATCTGCTGAACCGTGTTGCCAGCCCGAACGACGAGGAGATCCGCGAGGCGCTCGCCGGAAACCTGTGCCGCTGCACGGGATACGAGAAGATCCTCGACGCCGTTCGGCTCGCCGCGACGGTCAAGGCGGGCACCGCATGAGGACAGTGATCGAGAACGCGGCGATCGCCACCGTCGACGCGTCCGGTACCGAAATCCCCAGTGGGCACGTGGTCATCTCCGGCGAGCTGATCGTTGCCGTCGGCGAAGGCCCGGCACCGGCCGGAGACTACGACGAGCGCATCGACGGTCGCGGCCGCCTCGTCACTCCGGGTCTGGTCAACACCCATCACCATCTGTATCAGTGGGCGACCCGTGGCCTCGCCGCCGACCACACGTTGTTCGAATGGCTCGTCGAGCTGTACCCGATCTGGGGCCGGCTGGACGCCGAAATCACCCACGCCGCCGCGACGGCCGGGCTCGCCCGCCTCGCGATGACCGGCTGCACGACCGTTGCCGATCATCACTACGTGTTTCCGCGTGACTCCGGTGACCAGGTCGAAGCCCTGGTGTCCGCGAATGACCGCGTTGGCACGCGGATCCATATCGTGCGGGGCTCGATGGACCGCGGCGAGTCCGACGGCGGGCTGCCACCGGACAACCTCGTCGAGGAGACCGAAGCCGCGCTGCTCGGCACCGAGCGGGCGATCGACCAGTACCACGACACCTCGGCGAACGCCCACGTCCGCATCGCGGCCGGACCGTGCTCGCCGTTCTCGGTCAGCGAACGGCTGATGACCGGCGCCGCGGAATTGGCGCGGCGTAGGGGAGTCCGGCTCCACACCCACCTGGCTGAGACGCTCGACGAGGAAGAGCAGTGCCTCGCCGAGGTCGGCTGCACGCCCGCCGAATACGCCGACAAGCTCGGCTGGCTCGGCGACGACGTCTGGCTCGCGCACACCGTGCACCTTGCGCCCGAAGCGATCCGCAGGCTCGGCGCCACCCGCACGGGTTCGGCGCATTGCCCGACGTCCAACGGCAGGATCGGCACGGGCATCGCTCCGGTCCGTGCGTTGCTCGACGCGGGTGCGCCCGTCGGTCTCGGGGTCGACGGCGCCGCGTCCAACGAATCCGGTGGCCTCGGTGAGGAACTGCGGCAGTCGCTTTTCCAGGCGCGCCAACGGGGTGGACCGAAGGCGCTGACCACGCGCCAAGCGTTGTGGATGGGCACCATGGGTGGCGCTCGCTGTCTAGGCCGGGAGAACGAAATCGGCTCGATCGAGCCGGGAAAGCTCGCGGACCTGGCCCTTTGGGATCTGGGTGGTCTGCTGTACGCCGGGATCACCGACCCGGTCGCCGCGCTGGTTCTCGGTGCCACACCGCCGATCGCGCGGCTGCTGGTCGGCGGCAAGACCGTGGTGTCCGGCGGCGAACTGCGGACGGCCGACGAAGCTTCGATCGCGCGGGAACTCAGCGCGGCCAGCGCACGACTTCGGGAGACGCGATGAGTACCGCGACAGGCACGGAAACCATCACCGGTGTGAACGGGGTCGGCGCCAGCCCGCAACGGCCGGACGGCACGATCAAGGTCCGCGGTGAGTTCGCCTACTCCTCGGACCTGTGGCACGAGGACATGTTGTGGGGCGCCACTTTGCGCAGCCCGCACCCGTACGCGCGGATCGAGAGCATCGACATCGGCGAGGCGCTGAAGGTTCCCGGCGTGTACGCGGTGCTCACGCATGACGACGTTCCCGGCGTGAACCGTTACGGGTTGGAACACCAGGACCAGCCGGTGCTGGCCGTCGATGTCGTGCGGTACGAAGGGGAACCGGTGGCGCTGGTCGCCGCCGACCATCCCGAGACCGCGCGTCGCGCGATGAAGCGGATCAAGGTCGCCTACGAGGTACTGGAGCCGGTGATCGACGTCGAGGCGGCCGTCGCCGGCGACGGCGCGGAGCTGCACCCGGGCGGGAACGTCGTGCGGCACGTGCCGATCCGGCGCGGTGACGCGTTCGCGGAAGCCGCTGTCGTGGTCAGCGCCATGTACGAGGTCGGCATGCAGGATCAGGCCTTCCTAGGCCCGGAATCCGGTATGGCGATCCCTGCCGAAGACGGCGGTATCGACCTTTTCGTAGCCACGCAATGGCTGCACGTCGACCAGCAGCAGATCGTGGCCGCGCTGGGATTGCCGAAGGAGAAGGTGCGCCTGACTCTCGGCGGGGTCGGTGGCGCGTTCGGTGGCCGCGAGGATCTGTCGATCCAGGTGCACGCCTGCCTGCTCGCGCTGCACACCGGCAAGCCGATCAAGATGGTCTACAACCGCGAAGAATCCTTCTACGGGCACGTGCACCGGCACCCGGCGCGCATGTACTACGAGCACGGCGCGGACGCCGACGGCAAGCTCGTCTACGTCAAGGCGCGGCTGTTCCTCGACGGTGGAGCGTATGCGTCTTCGACCGGTGCGGTGGTGGCCAACGCGGCGACGCTCGGCGTCGGGCCGTACGACGTGCCGAACGTGTCGGTGGATTGCTGGGGCACGTACACGAACAACCCGCCTTGTGGTGCCATGCGTGGTTTTGGTGCGGTGCAAGCGGGTTTCGCCTACGAGTCGCAAATGGACAAACTTGCCGCCGCCTGTGGCATCGATCCCGTTGAAATCCGGATTCGCAACGCGATGGCCGAGGGCAGCGTGATGCCGACCGGTCAGGTCATCGACTCGGCCGCGCCGGTCGCCGAGCTTCTGGAACGCCTTCGCGCCAAGCCCTTGCCCGCGGCGGAAGGTGAGCTCGACCTTCGGCGGATGCCGGGCGGGGTCTCCAACACGACCCACGGTGAAGGCGTGGTGCGCGGGGTCGGCTATGCGGTCGGCATCAAGAACATCTGTTTCTCCGAAGGCTTCGACGACTATTCGACGGCCCGCGTGCGGCTCCAGATCGTCGGCGACGAACCGGCGGCGACAGTGCACACCGCCGCCTGTGAGGTCGGCCAAGGCCTGGTGACGATCATGCAGCAGATCGTCCGCACGGAGCTGGGCATCGAGCAGGTCGCCATCCTGCCGATGGACACCACCATCGGCAACGGCGGCTCGACGTCGGCGTCACGGCAGACCTACGTCACCGGGGGAGCGGTCCAGGCCGCTTGCCTCGCCGTGCGCTCGAAGCTGTTCGCCCACGCGGAAACCAAGCTCGGCGCGGCCGCGAGCCTGCTCAGTGTCAGCGGCGGCAAGCTCGTTTCGTCGAGTGACGGTGTGCTCGCTGACCTCGTCGACGTGCTCGGCGACAACACGTTCGACGAGACCGTCGAGTGGCGGCACCGGCCGACCGAGTCGCTCGATCCCGAGACCGGGCAGGGCATGGCCCACGTCCAGTACGGGTTCGCGGCGCACCGCGCGGTCGTCGATGTGGACACCGAACTCGGTCTGGTGAAGGTGATCTCGCTGGACTGCGCGCAGGACGTCGGCAAGGCGCTGAACCCGCAGGCCGTGCTCGGCCAGATCCAGGGCGGGTCCGCGCAGGGCCTCGGGCTTGCGGTGATGGAGGAGATCCAGACCGCCGGTGGCAAGATCCGGAACCCCTCGTTCACCGATTACCTGATCCCGACCGTGCTCGACATGCCGCCGATGAGCATCGACGTGCTGGAGCGTGCCGACCCGCATGCGCCGTACGGGCTGCGGGGGGTAGGCGAACCACCGACGATCTCGTCCACCCCGGCGATCGTCGCGGCGATCCGCGCGGCCACCGGACTGGCACTGCAGCGCGTTCCGGTGCGCCCGGAACACATCACCGGGACCTGATTTTCTGAGACAAGGAGACCTTTCGTGGGGACACGTCTGTCCATTGCTGATTCCGACGAGCAGAAGTGGCTCAAGGAAGCCGTTCGCTTGGCAACCGCCAACGTTGAAGCGGGCGGTGGCCCGTTCGGCGCGGTGATCGTCCGCGACTGTGAGATCATCGCCACCGGCACCAACCAGGTGACGCCGCGGCTCGATCCGACAGCGCACGCCGAAGTCGTCGCCATCCGGGCGGCCTGCCAGGCGATCGGCGACTACAAGCTGACCGGCTGCGTGCTCGTCTCCTCGTGCGAGCCCTGCCCGCTGTGCCTGTCCGCGGCCTTGTGGGCGCGGGTGGACCGCGTCCTGTACACCGCAGATCGTGACGACGCCGCCAAAGCGGGCTTCGACGACCGCGAGTTCTACGAGCTCTTCGGCAAACCGCGCGAAAGCTGGCCCGTCGCCGTCGACCAACTGTCCACTTCGGACTTCAACGCGCCTTTCCTGGCCTGGCTGTCGAAACCCGACAAGCTCGCCTACTAAAGCCTCGTGAGTGTTTCGCGGGGTTAGAACCCCGCGAAACACTCACGAGCCACCCACCTAGCCGAAGGTCCCTGCCTACAGGGGCCTTGGTCGACCACGCCCACACGCTGTGGAGACACTCATGACCCAGCTGCGCACTGACCCTCCCCACCACCCTTCCGAACCGCTCCCCTCCAACACCTCCCGGCTGGACCGGTTCTTCAAGATCTCCTTTCGTGGCAGCACTATCGGCCGGGAGGTCCGCGGAGGCATCACGACGTTCGTTGCGATGTGCTACATCGTGCTGCTCAATCCACTCATCCTCGGCGCGTCCGCCGACATCACCGGCGCCCGCCTGACCACCGAGCAGGTCACCACCGCGACCGCGCTGGCCGCGGGGATCACCACGATCCTGATGGGTGTGGTCGGCAACGCGCCGCTCGCGCTCGCCGCGGGACTCGGCGTCAACGGCGTCGTCGCGTTCCAGATGGCGCCGGCGATGACGTGGGCGCAGGCTTTCGGGCTCGTGGTGCTGGAGGGCGTGTGCATCGTCCTGATGGCCGTCTCCGGCGTGCGGGAGCGGATCATCAACGCCATCCCGATGCCACTGAAGGTCGCGATCACCGTCGGGATCGGGCTCTACATTGCGCTGGTCGGGCTGGTCAGCGCCGGTTTCGTGACACGGACACCGGACGCGGCGAACTCGACGGTACCGGTGCGGATGGGTATCGGCGGGCACCTCGTCGGCTGGCCGATCGCGATCTTCTGTATCGGCTTGCTGCTGATGATCGTGCTGATCAGCCGTGCGGTCCCGGGGGCGGTGCTCATCAGCATCCTCGTGGCGACTGTGCTGGCCATCGCCGTCAACAGCGTGTTCGACGTCGGCGGCTGGGGCCTGGTCGTGCCGACGATGCCGGAACACGTCGTCGCGAGGCCTGATTTCAGTCTGCTGGGCGACATCGATCTGTTCGGCGGCTTCGGCTCGGCCGGGATCGCGACGGCGACGGTGTTCTTGTTCACCCTGGTGCTGTCCGGGTTCTTCGACGCCATGGGCACCATCACCAGCGTGTCCGAGGAGGCCGGCCTGACCAAGGACGGTCGTGTCGAGGGCATGGGCCGGATCCTGCTGGTCGACGGCATCGGCGCTTTCGCCGGCGGGGTCACGGGTTCCGCGCCGAACACGGTCTTCCTGGAGTCCGCGGCGGGTGTCGGCGAAGGCGCTCGGACCGGGCTGGCGAGTGTCGTGACCGGTGGTTTGTTCACCGCGACGCTGTTCCTGACGCCGATCGCGGCGGTGGTCCCGGCACAGGCCGCGGCACCGGCGCTCGTCGTCATCGGCGGCATGATGATGGCCCAGTGCGCCCGGATCCCCTGGCGGGATCTGGATTTCGCGATCCCGGTGTTCCTGACCATCGCGCTGATCCCGTTCACCTATTCGATCACGAACGGCATCGGCGCAGGTCTTGTCGCGTACGTTCTGATCAAGGTAGGCAAGGGGCAGTGGCGGGAGATCGGCTGGCTGCTCGCCGTCCTGGCCGTGGTCTTCGCCTGTTACTTCGGAATCGAAGGGATCATGCCGTGGCTCTGATGTTCCTCAACGGTGGTGGCATGCGGGGCGGCCCGTTGCACGCCCAGCTCCAAGGCGCGCCACTGCTGTGCGTTGCGAGATCCGCGCCGAAGTACCGCTACTTCTCCGTCGGTGACCGTTTTCCCGCGATGCACCGCGTCGAGTCAGGCGGCGGGAGCGTCGTCGGCGAGGTATACGACCTGCCCCTGCACGTCCTGCGCGACCACCTGATTCCCGCGGAACCCCCCGAGCTGGAGATAGGCGTCATCGAGCTCGAAGACGGCGCCGCCTGCCTCGCCACCGTCCTCCGTGAGTCCTTTGTGGATGCTCCCGGTCTTACGGACATCACCGCTCTTGGCGACTGGCGCGTCCACCTCGCCACCCTGGCGTCCAGCGCAGGTCCGTGAAGGAGGCCTTCACGGACGGGCGGCGAGGGCGGTTTTCGCGGCCAGGACCGAGGTGGTGGAGGCGACTTCCAGGGGTTCGGTGCTGCGCAGGGCGCGGCTGAGGACGAAGGCGCCTTCCAAGCTCGCGACCAGTGAGATGGTGAGCGACCGGGCGGCGTCTTCGCCAAGGCCGAATTTCGCGAAGGCCGCCGTGCCGGCGTCGATCCACGCGGTGAAGACGTCCGCGGTCGCCTTACGGAGCGGCTCGTTCGTGCTGGCGACTTCCAGCGCCACGGTCGCGATCGGGCACGCGTCGGCGTAGTCCGTCTCGCGCAACGTGTCGGCGGCTCCGGCGAAGAACGCCTCGACGCCGCTGACGAGGTCGGCCGCCGGGGCGAAGAAGATCTCGAAGAGCTGCAGGTACATCATCCCGGACGAGCGGATGACTTCCGCCCCGAGCTGCTCCTTGCCGCCGGGAAAGAAGTGATAGAGCGACCCGAAGGGCGCGTTGGCCGTCGTCACGATCTGCTTCAGGCCGGTGCCGGTGTACCCGTTGCGGCGGAACAGTTCCGCACTGGCCGCCATGATGCGGTCCTTCGTGCCTGCCAACTCAACCTCCTCGCGTCGACGTCCAGCATAGGCTACCGTCACGCTAGAGCGATCTATCAAATCGGAGGCCGAGATGCGTGACGTCGAACTGTCGGCAGGCCCGATCGAGTATGAGGACACCGGTGGCGACGGCCCGGTGCTCGTGTTCCTGCACGGCCTCACCATCAACGGCACGGTGTGGCGCCATGTGGTCGCCGACCTGCGAGGGGACTACCGCTGCGTGGTGCCGACCTGGCCACTCGGCGGCCACCGCAAACCCCTGCGCCCGGATGCCGACCTCTCGCTCCGCGGACTGGCCCTGCTCATCGACGAGTTCCTCGAAAAGCTCGGTCTCACCGACGTCACCCTGGTCCTGAACGACTGGGGTGGCGGCCAGTTGCTGCTGTCGGAACGCCGTGCGGACCGCGTCGGCAAACTCGTGCTCTGTGCCTGCGAGGCGTTCGACAACTATCCGCCGGGACTCCCGGGCGCGGCCATCGGCCTCGCCTGCAAGATTCCCGGCGGGTTGAAGGCCACGATGAGCCTGTTGCGGTTCAAGGCCTTCCAGCGTGCGCCCGGCGCGTGGGGCTGGATGAGCAAGCGAGCGGTGCCCTCGGAAGTCATGGACGGCTGGTTCCGCCCGGCACGCACCGATCCGGAGATTCGCCGCGACCTCGTCAAGTACGTGAAGTCCGTGCCACCCAAGAACGTCCTGCTCGATCTCGCCGACCGGATGAAGTCCTTCGACCGGCCGGTCCTCGTCGTCTGGGCGTCCGAAGACAAGCTCATGCCCCGCGAACACGGCCGGCGGCTCGTCGACCTGTTCCCGGATGCGCGCCTGGTCGAGATCGAGGACAGCTACACGCTGATCCCCGAGGACCAGCCGGCCGTGTTCGCGAAGGTCATGCGGGAGTTCGTGCCGACCGCTCACCGAACACGAGATTGAGGACCACGGCCGCCACGCACCCGGCGCTGATGCCCGAGTTCAACACGGTCTGTACCGCGGCGGGGAAGTCGGCGTAGAAGTTGGGCGCGGCGATCGGGATCAGCCCGATCCCCAGTGACGCGGCCACGATCGTGACGTTGGCGGGGCGGTCGAAAGACGCCTTCGCCAGTGTTCGGACCCCGCTGACGGCGACGCTCCCGAACAGCACCAGCCCGGCACCGCCGAGCACGGGCTGCGGCACGAGCGCGATGATGCCGCCGGTCACCGGTAGTACACCGAGGATCGCCAGCACCACACCGCTGGCCGCGACGACGTACCGGCTCACCATCCGCGTCAGCGACACGAGCCCGATGTTCTGCGCGAACGCCGTGCACGCGAAGCCGCCGAAGATCGTGCTCAACGCCGTCGCGAGACCGTCGGCGCGCAGGCCGTCCGCCAGTGTGGCTTCGCTGGTCGGCTTCTCGACGATCTCACCGAGCGCCAGCATGTCCGCGGTGCTTTCGGCCATCACCACGAGCATCACGATCGCCATGGAGATCACCGCTGCGACGTCGAACTCCGGCATGCCGAAGTGGAATGGCGTCACGATCCCGAACAACGGTGCCTGCGTGAGCGTCGAGGTGTCGACCTCGCCGAGAGGCCAGGCGACGAGCGTCCCGGCGATGAGTCCCAGCAGCAGCGCGATCCGGCTCCAGAATCCCGAAAGAAACCTGTTGAGCGCGAGCACGGCGATGAGCGTGATGCCCGCCAGGATCAGCCCGGTGGGTTTCGCTGTCTCCTGCTGACTGGAGATCCAATGGATCGCCACCGGCAGCAGCGAGACGCCGATCAGCGTGATGACCGTGCCGGTCACCACTGGCGGGAAGAAACGCGTCAGCCGCGAAAAGAAAGGTGCCGCGAAGACTACGAGTACCCCGCCGGCCAGCGTCGCGCCGTAGACCACACCGAGCGCGTTCTCCGGCCCGTGTTGCTTGACGATCGACAGCACCGGCGCCACGGTCGCGAATGTCACGCCGTTGACCAGCGGTAACCGTGCCCCGAACCGCCAGACACCGAGCGTCTGCAACAGCGTCGCGAGCCCCGCGGTGAACAGGCTCGCACTGATGAGCAGGCTCAGGTCCCCGGGGCTCAGTCCGACGGCCGCGCCGATGATCAGCGGCGGCGCGACCACGCCCGCGTACATCGCGGCCACATGCTGGATGCCACCGGCGACCAGTTGCAAGGTGGGCGGTTTCCGGTCGACGGGATGGCGCTCGGTCTGCGTGACAGTGGTGGTCATGGGGCTCCCTCAGGGCGCGCTGGACCAGGGCCCCGGGCGCACGAGCCCGGGGCCGTTCAGGAAATTCGGCTAGAAAGCGGCGAGGGTGTGCCAGGCGAGGCCGGGGTCTTCGGCGTCGTCGCGCAGGATGGTGCCCTCGATGAGGCCGTACGGGCGGTCGGCCGCGTAGAAGACCTCGTTGTCGTTGGTCAGCCCGAACGGTTCGAGGTCGACCAGGAAGTGGTGCCTGTTCGGCAGCGAAAGCCGCACTTCGGCGACCTCCGCGCGGGCTTCGAGAACGGCCTCGCCCATCGCGTACAGCGTCTGCTGCAACGAGAGACTGTGTTTGGTGGCGAAGGTTTCCAGCATGATCCGGCGGACTTCGTGATGGCTCTTCGCCCAGTCGATGTCGGTGCCCTGATACCGCCAGCGCGCTGTCACTGCCGTCGCCAGAATGCGGTCCTCGGTCTCGCGCAGTGTCGTGTACTTGTCGCGCGGGAAGCCGTGGAACTCCGAGCCGGTGGTCTTCAGCAGTACGAGGTCGTCGAGCCCGGAAACCACCCAGGCCTGATCGCCCTGCACGGTGACCGCCGTGGTGCGCTTTTCGTCGCCCGCCTTCGAAAACGAGTGGTCGTGTGGCTTGCCCTCGACGGCGATCCGGTCCCAGCCGTGCTCGTCGATGAGCACCCGGGCCCCGTCGATGTGGCTGAACTCGCTAACGCTGGATCCTTTGACGAAATGCCTGCCGAGCCGCAGGGCGAAGTCCTCGATCTCGCCGACCGGGCTCTCCTTGGCGAACGCGTACACCGTGTTCTTCTGCGTGTCCGTGGCGACGACGTCGGAGTTGTCCCCGGTGAGGTGGGTGCGCTCCAGGCTGCCGCGCAGCGACGTCGACACCGTCAGGTCCTTCAAGTGGTGCACCGGGCCCGCCCGGTTGACCGTGACGAGCCGGACTTCGGCCTTGCCGTACTGGTTGGGCCCCAAGGTGATGGCCACCGCGGATCAGCTCCCTCGGTAGGTGGAGTAGGAGAACGGGCTGAGCAGGACCGGCACGTGGTGATGCGCGCCGGGATCGAGAATCCGGAAGGACACCGTGACCTCGGGGAAGAACGCGTCCGGACCGAGGTAGTCGCCGGTGTCGAAACTGAGTTTGTAGACGCCGGCGTCGAGCCGCTCGGGGCCGAGGTCGCGGACGCGGCCGTCGTCGTCGGTGACTCCTTCGGCGAGGACGGATCCGCCGGCACAGAGCCGGACGGGGATCCCGGTCGCGGGGACGCCTCGCGCGGTGTCGAGGACGTGGGTGGTTACGAGACTCATACCGTCACCGCTTTTTCCAGTCGCAATTTGGCGATCTTCGCCAGTTCTCGCCCGGCGACGGTGAGCTCGGCTCCGGGATCGTTGCCGAGGCGGCCGCGCAGGTTCGCAAGCAGCTCCTCACCGCTGCGGCCGCTGGCGCAGACCAGGAAGACGTGACCGAAACGCCGTTCGTACTCGATGTTGGCAGCCTGGAACTTCTCTGCCGTCGAACCGTCCACACCGGACTGTTCGGACCGCGACCAGCTCGCGCCGGTGTCACTCCCGGCGGCCTTCTCGCCGATCCGAGGATGGGCCGCCATGGCCTCGTGGATCTCGGCCGGGAGCAACGGTGTCGCCGCGTCGGACGCGGAGAGCAGGGCGTTCACGTCGGCGTACGGCCGCCCGGCCAGCACGGCGTCGACCCAGCGGGGTACTGCCAGGCAGGTCGTGAGGAGGGGACGCACGTCTTCGGGATCGGCCAGGTTGAACTCGGCGAGCTCGAGCTGCGACAAGAGCGCTCCTAGCTGGGAATTCTGTATCGCGGAAGAATTATTCTGCTCGGCAGACGGTACGGCGGGAGGTCCCTCTGCGTCAACACTTTGTTGAAAGTGCCTGGTCAGTCGGTTTCTCGGTTCAGATAGTTGTACACCGTGAACCGGGTGACACCGAGCGCTTCGGCGATCGTGGCCACGGACTTCTTCTGGGTGAAAGCGCCGCGTTCCTTGAGGATCCGCACCGCCCGCTGCTTGCTCGCGCGATCGAGTCCGGCGAGCTTGCCGCCCACTTCCCGCTCGACTTCCCCGATCAGGCGGTCCAGTGCGCTGTTAAGTTCAATCGAAGCGGCGACCGGATCGTTCAGGCGGCGGAGTTGCAGTGTCAGGCGGGTCGCGCCGCCGTCGATCGCGGCGCGGGCGATACTGCTCAGCGCGTCGAGAAGTACGTCGGATTCGCCGCGCACAGTGGTGCCGAGCGGGCCGAAGTCCGTGGTCAGGCCCGCTTTGTCGGCCGCGTCGCGTGCTTTGAGCGCGTGCGCCGGCGGGTCGCCTTCGCCTTGGAAGGGCTCGGTCGTGAACTCCGCTTCTAGTTCCACTGGCGCAACGTATCCCGCCGGGACGGCCGTTGACGAGACGGCGGGTTCGGAGCTACTCTCGTTATGCGAAAACAATATTCCGCACAGCGAAATTACCACTGAGATACCCGCGCCATCGACCACGAAGGTTTCCGCCATGGCCGAACTTGCCGGTTCACGTCACTCCCTGCCCTACGACGTCAACCTGTCGATTCTTTTCACCGAAATCCCCCTGCTCCGGCGGGCCGAGGTCGCCCGAGCCCTCGGCTTCACCGCCGTCGAGTACTGGTGGCCGTTCGAGGTCGCCGTGCCGACCGGTAGTGAGGTCGATCACTTCGTGTCGTCCGTCCAGGACGCCGGGCTGGAGCTGATCGGGCTCAACTTCTTTGCCGGGAACATGCCGGCGGGGGATCGCGGGCTCGTGTCATGGATCGGCCGGGAACAGGAGTTCGCGGACAGCGTCGACGTCGCCATCGACATCGCCACCCGCCTGCACTGCCGGACCTTCAACGCCTTGTACGGCAACAGGATCGACGGCGCCGACCCGGCGGCGCAGGACGAACTCGCCCTCGCCAACCTGGATCTCGCCGCCACCGTGGCCGCGGGGATCGGCGCGCAGCTGGTGCTCGAGCCGCTGTCCGGCGCCGAGCGGTACCCGCTGCTGACCGCCGCCAACGCGATCGAGGTGATCGACAAGCTGGGCCGCGAAAACGTCACCCTGCTGGCCGACCTCTATCACCTCGGTGCCAACGGCGACGACCTCGACGCGGTCATCGCGGACTACACGCCGCGGATCGGGCACGTGCAGATCGCCGACGTACCGGGCCGTGGCCAGCCGGGCACCGGCTCGCTCGACATCGAGGGCTACCTGGAGAAGCTGCAAGCGGCGGGCTACGACGGGCACGTCGGGATCGAGTACAAGCCGACCGGTTCGAGTGCGGATTCGTTCGATTGGTTGCCGCAGGAGCGAAGGGGACAGAAATGACGAAGATTGCGTTCATCGGACTGGGCATCATGGGCGGCCCGATGTCGGGCCATCTGGTGGCCGCCGGGCACGACGTCTCGGGCTTCGACGTGAGCGCCGACGCTGTCGCGCGGCTCGTGGCGGCCGGCGGGACCGGCGCGGCGAGCGTGGCCGAGGCCACCGAAGGCGCCGACGTGGTGATCACCATGCTGCCGAACCACCCGCACGTCGAAGACGTCGTGCTCGGCGCGTCCGGTGTGCTGGAGGTCGCCAAGCCCGGCACGCTCCTGATCGACATGAGCACCATCCGGCCCGAGACCTCGCTGGAGGTCGCGAAAGCGGGCAAGGACAAGGGAATCCGCGTGCTGGACGCGCCGGTCTCCGGTGGTGAGGCCGGTGCCAAGCAGGCCGCACTGTCCATCATGGTCGGTGGTGAGGAGGAGGACTTCGCCGCGGCCAAGCCACTGCTCGAGGTCGTCGGCAAGACGATCGTGCACGTCGGCCCGCACGGCGCCGGCCAGGTGGTGAAGGCGGCGAACCAGCTGGTCGTCGGCGGGATCTACGGACTCGTCGGCGAGGCCATCGTGCTGATGGAGGCCTCCGGCGTCGACGCCAAGATCGGCCTCGACGTACTGGCTGGTGGCCTCGCCGCCAACCGGATCCTCGACCTCAAGCGCGAGTCGATGGTGGCCAGGGAGTTCAAGCCCGGTTTCCGCATCGACCTGCACCACAAGGACATGGGCATCGCGCTCGCGGCCGCGCGGGAGGCCGATGTGTCGCTGCCGCTCACCGGCATGGTCGCGCAGCTCGTCTCCGCGGCGCGGGCCATGGGCTACGGCTCACTGGACCACTCTGCCCTGCTCAAAGTCACCGAAGCACTGTCCGGTCGTTCCCAGAACGAGGATTGACCGACACCTCATCGTCCGCCGTGAAGAAGGCGCCACGCACAGGGCCGGCGGATGGGCACGTACCACCGGCGGGGTCGGAGTCGCTATCGGAACCTCCGGTCCCGCCGGAACCAACCTGATCACCGGGCTGACTCGTGGTCGAGTTCGAGCCGGTCCCGTAACGTTCGGGTCGACGGGGGTCGTGAGTGTTTACGGGTGTTCTAACCCCCGGAAACACTCACG